>CAYXKS010000337.1:0-3880 GCA_964465725.1 uncultured Bacteroides sp.
CTTTGACGCCTTAGAAAATCTTCATCTCTTTTTCATATTTGTGTCAAAGAGATGTGCTGGTCACATCTCTTTTGTTGTATACAATATATCCATAGTATAACTACTCAGTCCCAATGTTATCAGTTTAAGCTAATACACAATGGTATGCGCGTTCGGTTAAACTAAGTGCTATTGATTTAGTCCGGGGCTTTGCATTTGCAGCAAAACTCGTGAGAATGTGCAGATTCATATTCTGTAGTTACCGCAGAATGTGGCATTTTTTTTGTGTGGGACATGATATAGTGAATTTAGGGTAACTGTGAAGCTAAAGGCTGAACCGTTACAATTCAGAATATTGTGAGTAAACCCAAAAGCATATACAGGTGTGAGTATTTTGGAATGGAGTGAGTGAAATGCGGCAGTCATCGATTATCATTCACAGAGGAAAAAAAGAGGAAAAATACGAGATTTATGTTGAGGACTATGTTATTTCCTTTTTAAAAGAGAAAGAAGGGACACTGGAGGAGACGGAAATTCTTTTCTATGGGCGTAAAGAAAAAAGCGGCAGAAGATATACTATTTACGGAGCGGGACAGGACAGGCATTTGGATGTTTTTGGCAAATATGATCTACTGGAGGAGATTGGATGTCGTTTGACACAGGAGGGGCCGGTTTTTCTGATTCGAGAGGAAAATGGTATATATGAAGTCAAAGGATACGACGTATTTTACTACGATAATGAAGAAATGCAAGATTATCTTATCCATCAAGATCGGGAAAAAGACAAGGATTTTAAATCTTCGGACAGGGATGCTTTCGCTGCGTCAGGACAGGATGAGCTTCCCCGCATGCCAGGATATATTGCCTGTCAAACCGTACAGAGAAGCAAGAAATCAACTTCTCATTATGCCGTATCCCTGCAGTTGGGGTTTATTTTTGTTATTTTAATAGCTATTGTGATTAATTCTGCCAACAGTTATGATAAAATGGAGCAGTTGAACCAGTCAGCTGAGGAAGTTTTCTTTGTCATGGAGAATCAGGAAGCAGAAGAGCAGGAAACAGTTCAAAATGATATCGTGGTACAGAGAAATGATTCACAGGATGATATATTGCAGGAAAATGTACAGAAGGAGAATGAGAATGTCGATTTGACGGACTCGTCCGGTTCGGAAGAAAAAGAAAATGCGGAGGGGGCATTGGAGAACAAGAGTAAATCAGAATCGGATATGCAGGCACAGAGCGGCGAAACAGAGACTGATACAGAAGTAAAAAATACAACAACAGAGACGGGGAATGAGGGAAATGTACAGATAGCCAGTACGGAAAATAACGATGACACACAGGCGGAAAGCGCTGCCGCGCCATCTGAAGAAAATACACAGCAGGATGAGGAGAACGAAAGCAGCGTAGAGGCACTCTCGCGGAACGTCGCTAGATATTATGAGGTAAAGAGGGGAGATACCCTGTATATGATCAGTAAGAAAATATATGGAGATATTTCTCATGTGAATAAAATCTGCGAGTTGAATCAGATTACAGATCCAGATAATATTCATTATGGACAAAAAATAATACTGCCTTAGGAAGATGTGTGGTAAGATAGGACATGGAGCTATAAAAAATATGAACAACTCTGCGCATTTGCAGCAAAGAGGAACAACGGATGGTTAACGTTAGGGATTACCTGAAAAAGAAGAAGGAAAGAAAAGAGGTACAGCCAAGAATAAGTTATCGGGAAAAAATTAAGAGCCATAAGTTTACGATTTTTTACCGGACAGTTTTGGTGATTTTGTTGATGGTGGCGATTGGGGCGGCTCTTTTTATTCGGTGGAAAAATAAGGTGTACACAGAAAACGTCCTGGTTTTTTCTACGGAGGTACATATTACGCAGGATTCCACGCTTGTTCCATTCGCGGGGTATCTTCTGGTCTACAGTAAGGACGGCGCCGGATGTATGGATATCAGAGGAAATGCCGTCTGGAACCAGACTTTTGAAATGCAGAATCCTATAGTAGATGTTTGCAATAATGTGGCGGCAATCGGGGATTATAACGGCAGAACGATCTATGTTATGAATACCAGTGGTGTTATGGGCAGCATAACGACTAACAGGCCAGTGCGTGACTTTTGTGTAGCGAACAATGGTGTGGTTGCGGTGATATTGGATGATACGGATGCTACATGGATTTATTTATATGATTCGCAGGGAAAAGAACTGGTGTATTTTCGAACGACAATGAAGGACAGCGGTTATCCTGTAAACGTATCTATTTCCCCCAGCGGAGAATTGGCCTGTGTGTCATATCTGTTTGTGGATAGCGGACAGGTTAAGTCTAGTGTTGCATTTTATAATTTCGGAGCTGTGGGTAAGAATAATGTCAATAATTTTGTGGGTGGTTACGATTATTTGAATGCAATAGTACCGTTTACGAATTTCCTGGATGATAAGTCGGTATTTGGAGTATCTGACGACAGAATCATGTTTTTCAGCGGTGTACAGAAACCAGTCAATGTAGCGGAAACACTGTTTTCGGAGGATGTTCAGGGGGTGTATTACGGTGATGAGTATGTAGGTCTTGTTTTTAACAGTACGCAGAGTACCAGCAGATACCGGTTGGATGTATATCATAAATCGGGAGAGTTAAGGCAATCGATAGAGTTTGATATTGATTTCAGGGATATTTTATTTCATGAAGATCAGATTATTATTTATAATGAATCTGAGTGTCAGATTTATAACAGCAGTGGGGCGGAAAAATATAGCGGAAACTTTAGTAAAACGGCATTGCTGCTGATTCCGCAAAGCTCTGCAAGGCGTTATATGGTTGTGACGCCTGATTCTATTGATACGATTGAATTGAAATAGAGGTATGAAAAAGACGAAAAGATTTTCTGGAAAATCTATGACAATCAATGTCATTAAGTTAAGTCGGATGCACCTGACATTGTGTATTGGCATAGTTTTCTTAATTTAATAGCATTGCCATGACAATGTCGAATGTGAAAAGTGATGAATGAAAGATACTTAGGATGGGAGAGTAGAGACTTGGATGGTCAGATTGATTTTTGCACTTATTGTGTTTCTTCTGTTCGTGTGGAGAATTAAAAGAGGATTCACCAACGGTGTTCTGAAAGAGATTGTTACTATTATATCAGGGATAGTTTCTCTTGTTTGTGTCGCGTTGATTATCTTTGCGATCACCAGTGCAATGGCGAATGCATTCAGTACGTTAACTGTATGCGTGGTTGGATTGATTTTGCTTGGAATTGCTTTTAAAATATGCAGTTTAATCTTCGGGCCGCTTTTGGCGCTGAGCAATATCTCCCTGATAGGAGGGATCGATAAGCTGTTAGGAGCCGTTCTGGGAATGATTGAAGCATGTATACTGTCGGGAGTTTTATATTATTTTTCGGGATATGTGGGAGTGTTTATTTTTTGATTTGTGTTAAGTTCATTGTCTGTTATAGTTCACGGCCAATGTCATTAAGTTAAGCCGGACGCGCATGTCATTGTGTAGTTGTCTTGAGGACACGCTTGCGCTCGACTCCGAACGCAACGGTACTAAGCTCGTGAAAAACCTCGCTAAGTGCCGGCTAAAGTTAATTCCAAAGGAATTTACTTTTTTACAACGGCCCTCAAGACAACTACACAATGTCATACGCTGTGTACTGGCTTAACTAAATAACATTGGTTCACAGCCTAACCGTCCGCGAACTGTAACGCATCCAGATCATGAAGAGTCGCCTTCGGCGAGGCGCAAATGCTCAAAAAATTTACTTCATTGGGTCGTAAATGCGCAGTTAATGCGCATTTCGACTGAATAGTAACATTGCCCTACATGCAAGAAAAAATAGCATAAAAAATATGTTGACAGAATCCGAAAACAGATGGTAAAATATA
>CAYXKS010000338.1:0-2688 GCA_964465725.1 uncultured Bacteroides sp.
TTGACTGCCAGCTCATTCATTCTCTGCAGCATATCATGCACTTCTGTCAGCGCACCGTCCGCCGTCTCAATGATAGAAACACCATTGTTGGCATTCTGTGTAGCCACGGAGATACCGCCGATCTGCGCATTCATTCTGCGCCCGATCGCATACCCGGACGGATTCTCCTTGGCTGCCGTAATCTTTAAGCCGGATGATAATCTTTTCAGCGATGTAGTAAGCTTCTGATCCGATTTATTCAATGCGTTATTGGCGCGCATTGCCGCCGCATTATAACTGATTTTCATATTGAATTTCCTCCTGTCCCTCTGTCCATGGTTAACGATATCAGAAATTTCAGCCCGTGACTACAGAAATAAATGTTTTCGCAATCTGATACAAATCCGCGGTCTGCACCGAAGACGTCTCTTCCTGCATCTCCTCCGCCTCAAAAGCGTTCAAATCCAGATCGTTGCTGTAAACTACCCCTATACTGCCAAACTCCGGTCCGTCCTTTTGTCCGGCAAACAATCCTTGCAGATTTTGCTGCAGGCTTTCTTTTTTACTCTGCACAATCTCGGTTCCCTCTGACGTAGAGCAAACAATATAACCGGAAACTTTGCCGCTTCTTATGCCAAACTCCGCCGCAACTTTGCCATGTTTCTCCGTCTCGAACGTTGCCTTTACTTTTCCACCCTCTGCCTTGTCATGCAATACCCGCAAATGAATGGCCGTCGTCTCTCCATTGATCTCCACAGGAATCTGATAATTCTCTTCTCTCGCCAAATTACCTGCCAGCGCAAGCTGCCTGTAACAGCTCTGCATCATCTTCAAATCAACATAATTGATTCCCGGACTGTAACGCGCCTCCTCCAGAACTTCCTCATACACCTGCTGCATCTCTTCATATGCTTCCTGTGTACTGTCCTTATCCGTGAGGGCTTCCTGAAGATGGGAAAGCGCCTGCCTCACCTTATCCCTGCTGCCTGGCGTTGTATATTCCTCTAGCTTCCTATAGACAGCTCCTCTGCTATGCATCAGCATGTCTGCCGCTGCCAGGTTATTGACAGTGACGGGCTGTCTGTTATGCAGCAACTCTTCAATCACGGTATCTTCCACTTCACATGCCTTCCGGCACTCCTGCATCTGCTCGTTCTGATATTCTTTCTGTGTTGCAGCATCCTGCTTCGTCATCCGATCCGCAATATCCCCTACAATATCCCGATAAAATCTGGGGAATCCTGCCTCGATCTGCTTTGTGATAGACATGCCCTTCTCAACCGCCTCGACTCCGGCAAAAGCATCATCCACCATAAAATCCATGCCTATCTTCTTCTGGCTGCGCAGTGCGCTAAGCATGTTTTTGAAAGAAACCTCTGCGCCTATATTGATCAGCGCTCCTACACCGGCGTTATCCGTCTTCTCAAACTGTCTGAGCATACGATAAATACCAATGTAAGCTGTTCTTTCCTCCTCCGTAATCGCCTTGTTCTTATCCAGTTTATATAGAAATTTGCTGTATTTCTCGATTTCCTGTTCTTTACCGTAAGGTATAGAGTCCAGATAATCCTCCAGTTCCGGCAGCGTCATCTCCAATGGATTCTTCCCATCGCGGATTGCCTGCAGAACCGCCGCCGGCGTCATCTTATTGATCACTCGCTGCAATTCCATATCGGTTTCGCGCACCGTCTCAACATTCCCGCGGGACATCTCCATCCGGTTATAACCCAGAATTCGAACCGCCCGCCGATTCTCTTCGCTGATCTCCAGTCCCATGTCCTCCAGAATATCATCCACATTCCGAAATGCATCCTGTATGTCATCGCCCAGATCGCTTCTGACCGTCGTCATCCATGTCTCATACCGCTCTTTCGCCTCATCGTATTGATTCCTCAGTGCGGTACCGGAGATATGTACCTGGTTTAATGTAAAATCTTCATCCGTTGCCCGGAATCTCCCGGCAATATCAATTGGCAGATAAGGGATCTCGGACACCTTGCTCCTGGTCTCATCAAAGAGCGCCGCTTTCTCCGCAGCCCTGTTCACATCCGCTTCACCGAATAAAAGCTGTCTCTGCCGCTGTTCCAACTGCCGCAGAGCATCCACCAATTCCTCCAGCTCCGTAGTATCGATAGCGTAACCGCTCTCCAGGAGTTTTCGGTTTGCCTCCACTGTCATCATCAGACGAACCTCTTCCAACTGCCGCCTCGCCGTGATGTTGGCCTCCTCGAAAACACTGTCTGTCGCTGCACTGTTGCGGCTCCCTCTATCCTCTGCGGACATTTCCATATGTTCCGCATCCTCTTTCTCCACTGCCTTCTCCAGATTTACCAGCGTAAGGTCCTTTCCCTCCGCCACCGTCTGGTCAACAGCCGCAGCCGTAACCTGATCGAATCTGTCCACATATTCGGCCGCTTTCTCAAACGTGCTCCTGCCGTCCGCCAGGTTGGCTTCCCCGGCGCTTTTGCCGTCTGCTATGGCCGCCGCAATCGCCGATAAAATTTTCTCATCATCCTGCGGGAACGTCAGCGTATCCAGCCTGTAAAAGTCTGCCGCGGCTTCAGGCGTCAGCGGAATTCCTTTCTCGACCAGCCATTTCGCATCGTAAATCGTCTGATCGTTGACTTCTAAGCCGGCTTCCTCCAAAACCTTTTCCATCTGCGGCTGAAGCTGCTGCCAGTTAAATTCTTCCGCTTTCCTCGCATAGTA
>CAYXKS010000338.1:2788-3867 GCA_964465725.1 uncultured Bacteroides sp.
TCCGCTTTGATCTTATCGACAATCGTAACGACTTCCTCTATGTCCATGTCGCCAACCTGACATCCGTCCTCCATCAGTCGGTTGTAATCTTCCTCAGACATAGTATTAGACATAACTGTCATATAGTCTCTCTGCACGGCAACGTCTATCTGCCCTGCATCCTGCATAACCTCTTCTGCGGTCTTTCCCTGACCCTTGTAAGCAGTGTTATCCATAACTGTGCCAGAAATGTCTAATGCAAATGCACCCGCCGAAGCTGTCTTCTCCGCGCGGGTATCCCGATATGGAGTTGTCGTCACCTTGTCTACATTTTGATTTGTGTTGTTATTGTCAAATGTTATCTTCATACACTCACTCCATGTAGCAGGTCGTAACAGTTCAGCCTTTGGCTGAACTGTTACAGCAAATTATCTTTCTATTCATTCAAGTCTTTTCAGTTGTCATTTATTTCGGCACATCCAGCCGTTTTCTTAACCCTGAGCCTGAAAACGCGGGCATTTGCTACTGCAGCAGCTCCAGAATCGACTGTTTGCTCTGATTCGCCTGCGTCAACATACTTGTTCCGGCCTGTGCCAGAATATTGTTAACAGAATATTCCATCATTGCATCCGCGATATCTGTATCCCGGATCAAAGATTCAGCCGACTGCGTATTTTCTACGATATTATCCAGATTGACGCCCGTATGCTCCAGGCGGTTCTGGACAGAACCATATTCAGACCGCATAGTGGACACACATTGAATGGCCTTCTTGTACTTGTCAATGGCCTCCCCGGCATTTTTCATGGAATCCACTTGTATATCCGCCGTACCCAGATCATTGGCCGACAATTTGAATGTACTGAAAGAGATATGCTGTCCTGATTCGGAGCCCACCTGTACGAACATACTGCCGGAACGCTGCACCGTGCCACGCCTCGCATCAGTCGAAGTTCCCCATTTCGCCGCTGCATCGGAGTTCGTACTGCCATCTTTTTTCAATCCTCCGGTTGTCGTTGCTCCGCCCCCTGTATATGTATTTATCCCGCCCAGATTATTGACATAGTGATTGCTCTGATCTACATTCAGTACAAAATAAT
>CAYXKS010000339.1:0-3849 GCA_964465725.1 uncultured Bacteroides sp.
GCCTTCTGCCCGGCAGCCTCTCCTTTCGTCACCATAAGAAAAGGCCGGCTTAATGAGTAACTGCCTGCCTTCACGTTTTCTTCTGTCGCTTCCACACCGTCTATTGCCAGCGCGCATACCTTGTCGTTCAATACATCAAAAGAGACATACCCGATGCCTCCGGGCGTGGAGGCGATTCTTGCCATTACCGCCCCCTCGGAATCCAATTCATTGGCATACAGACATATATCCCTGATGCCCACCAGTTCTTCAAAGGTATTCCGGGTGCCGCTTCCAGCCTCCCTGCCCGCCACCACGATTGGCTCATCCATGCCGCCAACATCCCGCCAGTTTCTGATCCTGCCGGTATAAATGTCCGCCAGCTGCCCTGTCGTCAACGCCGTCACCGGATTGTCCGGATCTGTGATCACCGCGATACCGTCAATCGCCACGATGCTGCCGACTGCCCCGTCTGCCTTCTCCTCCCCGGTGAGTTCTCTGGACGAAATACCGATATCGGCCCGCCCGGAGAGCACGGCCTCCACTCCTGCCGAGGAACCAATGAATTCCGCTGTGACTTTTATGTCCGGATAAGCTTCCATAAAACTTTCCGCCAGTATATTGGCGAATTTCTCCATGGAAGTGGAACCGGCTATGATAATCCGGCTGTCTCTTGCCGCCTGATTCTCCCTTATGACCTTCCCAAGAAGATTGCCGCATCCGTTTAGATTTACCATAACAACGGTTAAGCCAATCAGCAGGATACCGGTGAGTGATACCCGTATGATAAGATTTCTTTTTATATTTGCACCTCCACGTCCTCCCTGACACAAATTTTCATGAAAAGAATAGTGTTTCCCTCCTGGCGAGGTTTACACGTTCTCACGGACTTTGTAGCGAATATAAAGTCCTGAGCCGAACTGTTACTAAAAAATAGATTTATATTTAATATAACTTATGCATCTCCTCCTTGTCTCATTTCAGAAAGTTCACGATTACGCCATTCCCCTAATTGCTCCCCGCATTCTTCCTGTACAATATCACGGAAAGCAGATAAAACAGCGTAAAAAACACAAATATGACCAGCACGCTGACAACATTAATCAGCTTGAGATTCGTTGTCATCAGTTTTTCAAGCGCATGCACAGAAAAATAAGAAGAAAGCATCATCAACACAAAAGGACAGGCATATGCCGTTCGCAGCTCGTTGGATATAGCCCTGCCAAGTATCCCGGAATCCCATCCCAGCTTTTTCAGGACCGCGTAACGCTCCCGCTCCTCAAATGCATCGTTGTACAGCTTCATAAACAATACGCTTCCACTAGCCAGCACAAAAACCATAAACATGAATATTGCGACGGCATAGAGCACCTTCAGCCATTCGATATCATTGCTGTTCGGGTCGATCACATTCACGCCCGTATAGTGTTCCTCCGTATTCCGTTCTGTAAGTACAGCCAGCTCATCCATGGAAGCCTCGAAATGATATGTGTCGGCTATCTTATAATTACAAATATACAGTTCCAGGCCAAGAGAGCGTATCCTGTCATACTCCTGATCATTCACAATATAAAAATTTATTCTCTCCTGCAGCTTTCCAAGATACGGAATGCTCGTCTCTGCAATCTGGCGATACTGCTTATCGTTAAATGTAACCGTTCTGCCGGAACGGTCAGTGATAAAAGACATAAAATACAGCTTGTTCACAGAGATAATCTCGTCCTCCTCAGGCTCTGTCAGAGTAAATTCCATCCCCGCCTCTTCCGCCAGAGTCCTTATGAAAGAATAAGGAAGGAATGCATAGGTAGCCTGCTCGAATACCGTATCAAACAGAGAGCTCTCCACTAACAGGAGCGGTGTCTGCGTCTGGTACACGATATCATTGTCCTTCCCGATCAATTCCGCTCCTTCTTCCAGCATGTCCGGTTCATTTCCAAGCAGCTGGAACGTGTAAGTATTGCTGAAAGCGACCATATTTTCATACCGCTCTTTCATGGCGAACCCCGTCGCCAGGGCTGACACCGCACAGAGCATCAACACACATGTCATGGCGTAAGTCCGGTAGTTTTTTTTCATACGGAAAGTGACATTGTTGATCCACAGCGTCCGTTCCTTTTTGTACAAAAACAGCTTGCTGTCCGCCAGATATCCGAATAAAAAGGGGATCAGTCCGCCAAAGATCAGGTAAATTCCCACAACCACCAGAACCACGGCCAGCAAAAGATTGTTGATCACTTCCATGCCGCCTTCCTTGACTGCAATATAATATCCGGCAGAAAGTATCCCGACGCCGAGCACTGTCTTACAAACCAGTATCCATGATCTGATTCTGACATGTTCGTTCTGCCTGGACGCCGATATCATATCCAGCACACTGCTTCTGACAATATTCACATATCCTTTTACCGAAAAGGCAAAATACATCACGATAAATACAACCGATGTAATGACCAGCGGTTCTGCGGAGAACCGAAACGTCAGCTGCACTTCAATGTCGGAAATTGCTCCCAGAATCATCTGAAAAAGCTGCGTGGTCAATGTGCCGGACAGAATGCCGGACACAAGCGCCGTGATCCCTGTCATAAGTGTCTCCACCATATACATTCTGCCTATTCGCTCATTGGTCAGTCCCATGAAAACATAGATACCGATCTCCTTCTTACGTTTTATCAAAAAAACATTCGTGGAGTACCAGATAAAGAAAAACATAAAACAGCCAAGGACAAAGGATATCACAGATATCACGGTGTTCACCTGACTTTTATTCTGCTCTCCCAGAGATACAAAGGCATCCGTGAAAATAATATTCAAAAAGTTCAGAAGAATCACAATCGTAAATGCCAGAGAAATAATCAGACAGAAATAATTCCTCAGATTCATCCGGAAGTTGCGGTACGCCATTTTCACGATACTCATGCGATATCACCTCCCATAGACGCCTGTACATCTATGATGCTGTCATAAAACTCTCTCCTGTCGCTCCCCTTGCTCAACCTGCACTTTATTGTACCGTCATTCAGAATATAGACATCCTTTGCCCAGGAAGCCGCGTATGCATCGTGAGTCACCATCATGATCGTCGCCTTCTTCCTGTCGTTCACCATCTTAAAACAGGATAGAAGCTCCTTACCCGCCCTGGAATCCAGCGCTCCTGTAGGCTCATCCGCAAAAAGAATCTCCGGCTCCGTAATGAGCGCACGGCATACAGCTCCTCTCTGCTTCTGCCCTCCCGAAAGCTGATAAGGATATTTTTTCAAGTGCTCAGTCAGACCAAACATCTGACCCAAGCTCTGCGTCCGTTCAATGCACTCTTTCGCCGGGACGCCGCCAAGAGACAACGGCAGCGCAATGTTATCCTGTAGAGTCATAGTGTCTAACAGATTGTAATCCTGAAAAACAAATCCAATCTTGTCGCGCCGCAGCTTTGACAATTCCTTGTTGGAAATATTGGTGATATTTCTCCCATCCAGAATAACCTGCCCCTGAGTGGCCTTGTCGATGGATGACAGAATATTGAGAAGTGTCGTCTTGCCGGAACCGCTGGGACCCATGACAGCGACAAAATCGTTTTTGTAAATGGTAAGATCGATTCCCTTAAGCACCTGTGTGCAAAAACCCTTGGTTCCATAGTCCTTTGTAAGGTTCCTGATTTCAAGAATTTTAGTTTCATTCATAAATTCATTGTTCCTCCATTCCGAAGCTCTGATTACCCAATATCCGTTCACTGTCAGTTGTAACAGTTCTGCCTTCAGCTTCACCGTTACGGAATCTGCCAATTAAGCAAAGCTCAATTTTTCCAAGTCGCCTTCGGCGAAGGCAGATTTCCTTTTGGACAAAATTTCAAATCCTCACGGACTTTACAGCAACTGC
>CAYXKS010000340.1:0-3839 GCA_964465725.1 uncultured Bacteroides sp.
CGCTTTGCTACACTCACAAAAAACCCTCGCGGAATACTAATCGTGAATAGTAACGCGTATAAAACTATTTCTCTCACCGAATTTATAAAATCTTTTCTCCCATCATGTTTATAAAATCTTTTCCCATTATGCTTATAAAATTTTTTCTCTTGACGCGCTTATAAGACTGTGGTAGTATATGTTTATCATCATACTACTGTGGTCTTATATATCAAATAATGTATCAAATATTTGAAAGGAGCTTGTCCAAATGGATATTAAACTTTTTGATTCCGAATTAAAAGTAATGGATGTTCTCTGGCGTGAGGGCGACACCACCGCGAAACATATCGCCAATGTTCTAAAGGATGAAACCGGCTGGAACGTGAATACCACCTACACCCTGATCAAGCGATGTATTAAGAAAGGTGCGATCGAGCGCTCCGAACCCAACTTCATGTGCCACGCACTGATTCCAAAAGAAGAAGTGCAGGAGGCGGAAACCAATGAATTAATCAACAAAATATATGACGGCTCTGCCGACAAACTGTTCGCCGCTCTTCTCGGACGGAAGAAACTCTCCGCCGAACAGATCGACAGGCTTAAACAGATTGTTGGAGATCTGCAGTAATACCATTACTCCAAACCGAATGCGCATGGCACTATGCATTGGTGCAATTCCCATAGACGTAATAACATTGAACTATAGTAAACGACATTACAAATTTCTGCTTCCGGCTCTTTCAGGAGCCATATACAGAAGCTTCTGCAAAGCCGAAAGTAAAATTTCCAATGTCGCTAACAATAATAACTTACATTATTATTTACGCTGCCAACTGAAGGCGGCAGAATGGAGATTGCTATGACAATGGCACAAATGAGTATCTCAGGCGCTGTTCTTATTATCGCGATCATACTGATTCGGACACTGACGATCAACCGACTGCCCAAGCAGACCTTTTTGATGCTGTGGAGTCTGGCTCTTATCCGGCTGCTCATCCCGTTTGTGATCCCGTCTCCATTCAGCATATACTCCGTCATTTTCCGAAATATGCCTGTTGAGATGCTGTCTGAACTGCCTTCCGGCATTCTGTTCACCGAAACACCGGCTGATGAGACTTCCCAGGCATATACACAAATACATCCTGCTTCCCTGGAAAATGATTATAAGCTGTCCCTGGCAGACACGACAGACGTAGCTTCTTCTACACCCTTGAAAACAGATGCCCGCGGCCCGGCAGAGCCGGTCTCCCCTGACATATTACCACAATTTCAGGAACAGACAGGTTTATCCGCGCAGAATATTTCGCCGCAGCAGAATATTTCTGCCCATAAAGAAAATCCTGCCACAGTATTTTCTTTCGTAATGTCCACTTGGGCTACTCTACGCCTTACCGGCCCCGTGATATTCATTATCTGGTGCACCGGCGCAGTATTATGCATCTCTTTCTTTGTTGTCACCTATCTGCGCTGCCGGCTGGAGTTTCGCACTTCTCTGCCGGTTACAAATACTTATGTCAACCATTGGCTGGAGAGCCGTCACATCAGAAGATACCTCTCTGTCAGACAGTCAGACCGCGTCAACACGCCTCTGACCTACGGCATTCTCCATCCGGTAATCCTGCTTCCCAGGCAAACAGACTGGACAGACACACTTAAACTGCAATATGTACTCTCCCATGAATATGTACACATTCGCCGTCTGGACGCCGTAACCAAACTGTTAATCGCACTGACCCTCTGCCTGCATTGGTTCAATCCACTTGTATGGGTGATGTATTTTCTTTTCAACAGAGATTTGGAACTTGCCTGCGATGAGAAAGTGATCCGTCACTTCGGAGAAAGCTCAAGATCTGCCTATGCCCGTATGCTGATCGATATGGAAGAAAAGAAAAGCGGCCTGATGCCCTTATACAATAACTTCAGTAAAAATGCAATCGAAGAAAGGATAACAGCAATCATGAAACTTAAAAAAATATCCCGTCCGGTCACACTTCTGGCCATGGGACTTATCATCGGCGTAGCGGCTCTCTTCGTCACTTCCGCCTCCTATGCTTCTGCAGCAAAAAATACAGACGATGTTTCCGGCCATACGGAAAATGTCGCCTATATGCCTGACACTTCTTTTACCAAAGAGGAATACGACGCTCTGCTTGCTCTGCAGTTTGAAGACTTTATGAATATGACGATCTCCGAATATCAAGAAAAAGCATGGTCTGTCACAGATACCATGGAATACATGAGTCTTCTGGAACGCTTTTCACAAAGCACGCCCTTACTTGATTTAAGATACGTAAACGAGACGGCCTCCTTCCTCTTCAATATTCTGGAACCGCTGACCGCCGGAGGTGGGAAATGGAAGACAAGAGATTACGGCGGCTATGCCGCGACAAGCTTTTCCGGTACAAGTGACAACGCGTCACTGGAATACAATATCTTCCTCACAATAGAGGACCCGGACGTCCTGACCGTCGGGGAGTATGACGCCTCCCGCCAGGGTATGATGACCGGGATGGAACAACTGCTGGAGGATAGAACGATCGAACAGCTCAAGGATGAAGAATATATGCAGGACGAAATTCTTGCGGGAATCAACTCTTTAGAGCAGAAATGGGGCTCAGATCGCCTGAGCATTGATGTGGAATACGCTTTTCTTCCTCTCAATCCTGATTTTACAGCCTCAGATGCCACCTCGACCTCCGCCATAGAATCGGGACCACAGAGAAAAGAATTATCTGACGATTACGAATCTGCAATAGATCCTCAGGCAAATACAAAGACTCAGTTACAGAAGGAGACTCAAAGGTTAATTCAAATGCAGGAGGAAAAGGAATCCCGCATAAATGCAAACGCGACCGCAGACGACTACCACTCCCTCTTCACCCTGATGACTCCAGGCTACAGGGACATGTCCGCCGCCGATTTTGACAATGCTCTTCTGGACTGGGGAAATGATCACTACGACAGTTATGAGCGGATCAGGGAAGATGACTTCCTGGACGATTTTCAGATAGATTTGTCAGAGGAAGAACTTTCTTTCGTCAGACTGACTATGGCTCTATCCGGTGAAGAAAACTATCGCATGGTGCAGAGTCTGAAAACCGGACGTCCGAAGGAAGACCCTGTATATCGCTCCTGCCGCTTCAACAGGGCGGAAGAGGACGGCCTGATCTGGTGCGGATTTGATTATGCATTCAGTTACCATCTCACTGATGCGGACAACATCACAGTCGGCGAACGTGGCCGCCTGATCGGAGGTGTCATACAGGACATAGAGGCCTTCTGGACAGATACAGACCTTGAAGATCTACTGAAGCTGACCCGTGGGGATGTTCTTGAAAAGCTCGAAGCGATCGCAGGCCGATACAGCAATCGCAAAGTTTCAATCACCATACTGGAAGATCATTTATATTTTGAACACATGGATGAAAGAGCTTATGCCAAAAGGTAGCCGGATAATCTCCGGCTACCTTTTCTCTTGCTGCTTAAGGGCTGGCTGTCAGAATATCGGTATCCTGCCATCCCCGCTTTCGTATGCCTGAAATATACATTGGTGCTGTTTACTGTCCACTGTCTCCGTCTTTCCCTTTCTTCACCACAAAGAATACACCGATCCCCATGATGACCACCAGCGCGCCGACCACGATAAGCCACCACGGTCTCCACGCCTGCCCGGCCTGCGGGCTTTCTTCTGCCTGCCCGGTGCTGTCTTTATCCGGGGTATCCGGCTGTTCAGGCTCGGTGGCATTGCCGCTTTCTTCCTCCCCGTCCCCGTCTATCGCGATCACATAATCTGACGCATGGGTAAAGGCAAGGGATACGGTGCCGTCCTCTGCAACTTCGTCAGAACAGATAAATTC
>CAYXKS010000341.1:0-3837 GCA_964465725.1 uncultured Bacteroides sp.
CTGATATGAATGGCAGCAGGGATTACATCAAAATAGAGAGGACTGCCAAAGCCCGCAGGACGACGGCCGGCGTGGTTACGTATTTTTTCCTGGCGGTTTGGGCGGTGATCGTGCTGTTTCCTTTTTACTGGATGCTCTTAACTTCGGTGAAAAGTTACAGCGCGTATAATTCAGAAAATATTCCGCGGTTTTTTACATTGTCGCCGACTCTGCAGAATTATGCAGACGCGTTTACTGCGGTGCCGTTAGGCCGGTACCTGCTCAACACTACGATCTTTACGGTGGCGACCACGGCGATTATGCTTGTGGTGATTACGCTGGCAGCTTTTGCCTTTGCGCGGCTTGACTTTTGGGGGAAGAACGTGGTATTCGTTCTTTTTCTCTCATTGATGATGATTCCCAGTGAACTGGTGATTATCACAAATTTTGTCACGATCACGAATCTGGAGCTGCGCAACACGTTCTTGGGGCTGATCCTGCCTTCTGTCACCTCTGTCTTCTATATCTATCTGCTGAAGGAAAATTTCGAGCAGATACCGGACAGTCTCTATTATGCGGCGAAGGTGGACGGCACCTCCGATCTGAAATATCTGTTAAGGGTGATGGTTCCCATATCGAAACCGACTCTGATCACAATTACGATTTTGAAAGTAATAGAGTGTTGGAATTCCTATGTCTGGCCAAGGTTGATTACGGATGACGAGAATTACTATCTGGTTTCCAACGGTATTCAGGAGATTCGTGAAAACGGATTTGGCCGTGAGAATATTCCGGCCATGATGGCGGCGGTAGTCGTTATTTCTGTTCCGTTAATCGTATTATTCTTGATCTTTCGCGGCAAGATCATGGCCGGAGTTTCAAGAGGCGGGACGAAGGGATAGGAAATGCGTATAAACTGCACAGTAGAAATGAGGTAAGATATGAAAAGAAGTCGTCAGGCGGCTATGCCGGAACCGGCAGAGGGTATAAGCGTGAGAGCAGATAAGTGCAGGAAATGTTTCGGACACAGAAGAAGGCACAGAGTGGGAGTTCTGCGCAAAGCGGTTCTTGCTGCGGGGTGTGCGGCTGCTCTTACCGGCTGTCATGGAAGCGAAGGGTTACAGAGCTTCACTGCGCCGGAAGAATTCGACCTTTCCAGGGAATATGAAGTTACTTTCTGGGCCAAAAATGATACCAACAAGAATCAGACGGCCATTTATGAAAAGGCGATCGCTGATTTTGAAAATCTTTATCCTAATATCACGATTAATCTGCGCCTGTACACGGATTACGGAAAGATCTACAATGATGTGATTACCAATATTGCCACGAATACTACACCTAATGTGTGCATCACTTATCCGGATCATATCGCGACTTATCTGACAGGGGGCAATCTTGTGGTTCCGTTGGATGAACTGTTTGTAGATGAGCGGTATGGTTCCGGCGGCAGTGAGGTCAGATTTGATGCGCCGCGCGCGGAGGAGATTATCCCCAGGTTTCTGGAAGAGTGCTCTTTCGGCGGACATTATTATGCAATGCCTTATATGCGGTCTACGGAAGCCTGTTATGTCAATAAGACTTATGTGGAGGCAATGGGCTATACGCTGCCGGAAACGCTGACCTGGGATTTTGTGTGGGAGGTGTCGGAGGCCGCCATGGCTATGGACGAGGAGGAAAATTATCTGGTAAATGGGCAGAAGATCATGATTCCATTTATCTATAAATCGACTGACAACATGATGATCCAGATGCTTAGGCAGAAGGATGCGGGGTATTCCACCGAGGCCGGGGAGATTCAGATATTCAATGATACAACGGAGGAACTTCTGTATACGATAGCGGAACATGCCAGAAACGGAGCTTTTTCCACCTTTAAGATTTCGAGCTATCCGGCTAATTTCTTCAATGCCGGACAGTGTATCTTTGCGATCGATTCCACGGCGGGTGCTACTTGGATGGGCACTGACGCGCCGCTTTCCGATATCAGTGAGGATAAGATTGTGGATTTTGAGACGGTAGTCATGCCGATTCCACAGTTTGACCCGGAGCATCCGAAGATGATTTCTCAGGGACCGTCTGTCTGCATTTTTAACAAAGAAGATCCGCAGGAGGTTCTGGCTTCCTGGTTGTTTGCTCAGTATCTGCTTACAAATGAGGTTCAGATCGCTTACTCGGAGACGGAAGGATATGTGCCGGTGACTTCCAAGGCGCAGGAGACGGAGGAGTATCAGGCGTATCTTGCTGCCTGCGGCCAGGATGAGGCGCACTATGAGGTGAAGATCAGGGCGGCCGGCTTGTTGCTTGATCATACGGAAGATACTTTTGTGACGCCAGTGTTTAACGGATCGGCGTCTTTGCGCGATGCGGCGGGGCAGATGATTGAGAATACGGTGAAGTCGGTGCGGAGAAAGCAGACAGTTGACGATGCTTATATGGAGAAACTTTACACAGATGTAGCTTCCCAGTACCGTCTGGATCAGATTGAGCGTCAGAACGGTATGTCTTCCGGCAGGGCAGATTTGGGGAAACTGCCTCAGACGGCTGTGGCTTTGCTTGCCGGTCTTGCGGGAGCGTGGGTGATAATTCTTTTGTACGCTATAGTCGGATTCCTGAGGAGGAAGAAAAGGGAAGTGGCGTGATTTTGCCCTAATATTGTTATGCTAAGCCGGACGCGCCTTCGCTCGATTCCAAACGCAGCGGTACTAAGCTCGTGAAAAACCTCGCTAAGTGCCGGCGTTTTCCAACGGCCCTCAGAAGATCTATATCATGCCAGACGCTGTGTTCTGGCTATAATGGATGACATCAAAGTCTGAATGGCAACATGATTTTATGTGAAAAAAGGAGAGGTTATTGACATATCAGAAATATCGCGTATAATTTATGTCGGAATTAACCTAATATGGCATGTTAATATGCGAGACACCTTATGACAGGTGGAAAGAGGAGGAAAACTATGAAAAAATTAACAGCATTACTTATGGCATTCACACTTGTATTTGCATGTGTGGGCTGTGGTTCCGACGCAGGAAACACGGCAGAGGATGCGACACCGGCAGAATCAGGTGCGGAAGACACCGCACAGGAAGAGACCGGAGCAGAGGATACGACACCGGCAGAGTCCGAAACGGAAGATGCTGCAGAGGCAGAGAGCGAGCCGGCAGAGGCTGAGGCAGAACCGGAAGAGACTGCATCCGACAGCTCAGAAGAGAAATCAGAAGGCGTTATGACTTATGAAGAGTATGCGGCAGCGGAGCTTGACACGGAAGTAGTAGTTGAGACTTATGTGCAGGCAAAACAGTCCTGGTGGGAGGACAAGGCGACTCTCTATACACAGGATCAGGATGGCGCTTATTTCATCTATGATATGCCGTGTTCCGAGGAAGATTATGAGAAACTGACACCCGGTACGAAGATTAAAGTGACAGGTTATAAGGCAGAGTGGTCCGGCGAGGTTGAGATCATCGATGCAACATTTGAGATTGAAGAAGGCAATTATGTGGCTGAGCCTATGGACATCACAGCTCACCTTGGACAGGATGATTTGATTGACTACCAGAACAGATATGTGTCCTTTAAGGGTATGACTGTTGAGGCAGCAGGACAGGATGATGCGGGTAATGATGTGCCGTTCCTTTATAAATGGGATGGTTCCGGCCAGGAGGGAGATGACCTTTATTTCAATGTATCTCTGGACGGAGAGACCTTTACATTTACTGTTGAATCCTATCTGTGTGACACTTCGACAGATGTTTACAAGGCAGTGAAGGAGCTTAATATCGGGGATAAGATCGATATGGAAGGATTCCTGTACTGGTATGAGGGTGCGAATCCGCATATTACTTCGGTGAAAGCAGC
>CAYXKS010000342.1:0-3825 GCA_964465725.1 uncultured Bacteroides sp.
AATCTGGATTCCAGGACCAGCCAGGATGTGTTGAGCCTTCTGAAGGTCAGCAGTCAGAAGTTAGCCCAGACGATCGTAATGATCACGCATAATGAGGAGATTGCGCAGCTTGCGGACCGGATCATCCGCATCGAGGATGGTAAAATTATTGGCAGAAATTTATAAGCAGGCTGTAAGATATTGCAGGCAGAATCAATGGCATTCGCAAGGAGCAAAACATTGCAGGCAAAATCAATAGTATTCGCAAGGAGGCAGTTATGAAAGTGGCAAATAGAAGATGTATTCGCAGGCTCAGCATGGCGCATATGAAGTCTGTGAAAAACAGAAATATTATCACCATATTGGCGATCGTGTTGACTACGGTGCTGTTTTCAGCGCTTTTTACGGCAGGAATATCCATGAAGGAAGGATTTGAACAGGCTAATTTCCGGCAGGCAGGAGGCTGGAATCATGCTTCTTTTAAGAATATAACGCAGGAACAGTATGATGAGCTTAAGAGCGACCCGCTGATTAAGGAATATGGTGACAGAATGATTGTGGGCATGCCAACCAAAGAGCCTTTTAACAAGAGCCATGTGGAGGTAAGCTATTGCGACAGGCATACGGCGGAGTGGATGTTCTGCAGGCCGGTTAAGGGACGTCTGCCAAAGGAAGGCACAAACGAGGCCGCGACGGATATAGCTGTGCTGAAACTTCTCGGAGTGGAGCCGGTGATAGGCAGTGAGTTTACGATGACATTTGATGTGGATGGAACGGAGACGACGGAGACGTTTACACTGTGTGGATATTGGGAATATGACGATGCCGTGGTGGCCAATCATGTGCTTATCCCAAGGAGCCGGGCGGAGGATATCTTTGAGAAGCTGGGCACAGAGGGAAAAGATGGGATGACCACATTCCACAATATGGATCTTATGTTTAAAAGCGCCTCCCACATTGAGGAAAACATGCAGGAAATTCTGGAGAGACATGGTTTTCAGGATGAGAGTCAGGGAAAAGAAAACTATATTGGTATAGGCGTCAACTGGGGTTATGTCTCTGCGCAGATGGATCAGAGTATGGACCTTTCGGTGGTGCTTGCCCTTGTGGCTGCGTTAATTCTTATCATTTTTACAGGATATCTGATTATCAATAATATTTTCCGGATTGCGGTGGCCAACGATGTGCGCTTCTATGGACTGCTGAAAACGATTGGGACTACAGGGCGGCAGATTAAGCGGATTATACTTTTGCAGGCAGGGGTGCTTTCGCTGGCCGGTATTCCGCTGGGAACCATAATTGGTTATTTTCTGGGAGTGGTGATAAAGGGGTCAGTAGTA
The DNA here is from genome assembly GCA_964465725.1 of uncultured Bacteroides sp. Taxonomy (GTDB): domain Bacteria; phylum Bacillota; class Clostridia; order Lachnospirales; family Lachnospiraceae; genus UBA3282. The sequence goes on from CAYXKS010000342.1 coordinate 1,320, forward strand.
TCGGGTATAACGGATGCCATAGATAATATAAATTCATTTAACCCGCTGATTTTTGTGGGTGCGGCTATTTTTTCACTGATTACGGTATATTTGTCCAGCCGCAGGCCTTGCCGGATGGCAGCCAGGATATCTCCTATAGAGGCGCTGCGGTACACGGAAGGTTATCAGGGCAGAAAGAAGGTGCGCAGGGCAAAGTCCGGCGCCTCCATTCCGAAGATGGCGTGGGCGAATCTGGGCAGAAGTAAGAGCAAGACAGTTGTCAGCGTGATTTCCATGTCATTGGCGATCGTGGTTCTGGATCTGACCTATGTCTTTACCGGAGGATTTGATATGGATAAGTACCTGCGCAATATGACACAGGACTTTATACTGGCGGACGCTTCCTATTTTCAGGTGACATCGCATACATGGGGATATGGGAGCAATGGAAAGGATGCCGCTCTGGACGAGGAAGTCATTGCAGAAATTGCGCAGCAGGACGGAGTTACCGGCGGCAGAGTGTATGGCACGGTTTCAGATATGGAGGAGCTTGTGCCGGAGGAGTGGGCACGGAAGAAACATGGAGACAGCATGGTGGGCAGCCTGAGCGGGGAAGACCTGGATTTCTACCTGGATCAGATGATGGAACAGGTGGGCGACAAGAGGGCGGAGTACATGATGCGCCTGTATGGAATGGAGGATTTCGTGCTGGATAAACTGATTGTGCTGGACGGTGATATCGAGAAACTAAAAGAAAAGGGCAATTATATCGCCGCGGTATATGATGCGGATGATTATGGGGATGTGTATACCGACTGGCATTGGGCAAAGGTGGGAGACAAGGTCTCATTACGATATGTCGATCAGTACGAACATTATGATCCTCATACAGGAAAGGTATTTCCTGATGATACGGATTTTACCAATGTTCAGTGGGCAAGGAGAGCCAAAGAGTACCGTGAAGAAGAGTATGAAGTTGTCGCAACCGTAATGCTTCCGAATTCATTGACTTACCGTAACTTCGGGGACGATGATTTTGTGATGAATGCGGAGACTTTTAAGGAGCATACCGGGACCGATGCAGTCATGTACTATGCCTTTGACTGCACGGATGACAGGACGGAGGCGATGGAGGAATATCTGCGGGAGTATACGGAGGGAGAAGGTTCTGCCTGTGATTATGAGAGCAAGGCGACCTATGCAGAGGAATTTTATGATATGCAAAATACGTTTCTGTTCGTGGGCATGGCAGTCAGCTTTGTGATCGGGCTGATCGGTGTATTGAATTTCCTCAATGCAATCCTGACCGGTATCCTGACCAGGAAGAAAGAGTTTGCGGTGTTGCAGTCTGTGGGAATGACGGGGAAACAGCTCAACAGGATGCTGATGACGGAAGGAATTATTTTTGCGGGCAGTGCGGTGGCAGTTACGTTGGCTTTGATCGTCATTATGGGGCCTGTGATTGGAAAAGCACTGGAAAGTATGTTCTGGTTCTTCAGCTATCGCATTAACGTTGTGCCGATTCTGGCAGTGGCGCCTTTTTTCCTGCTGCTTGGAGTGATGATACCGTTGATCTCGTACAAAAATGTAGTCAGGCGGTCTGTTGTAGAACGGCTCAGGGAAGCGGAGTAGAATCCCTGCCATAATCTTTTGGTGTATTTTCACAAAAAGTCCATGTCTATTTGTCAGAAATATGCTGAATTTTAAAGATATTTTCAGAAAACGCTTATATATAGAACGAAACTGTGTTATGATAATATATATTAAGGAAATTATCGGCGAAAATGTGTGGATATAAGTATATAGTCCGACACATTTCCATTTCACTGGGACGTATGTTCTATAAAGCGCATTTTGTTCTACTTCTGCTCTTTCATGAGTACATCCTATGAAATGTTTTTACACAAACATGGAGGGATTATGTTCGAGAAAAATCAATTGATCATGTGCGGCGGGCATGGTGTCTGCCGCGTTGTTAACGTCACGGGAAACCCTATTGACAGATTTGATAAAACGCGCAAGTTTTATGTACTGGAGCCGGTTTTTGAAAAAGCAAGCACTGTTTATATGCCTGTGGATAATGATAAAGTCGTCATGCGCAGGATTATGAACAAGGGAGAAGCGGAGGAATTGATTGAGAATATTCCGGGTATCGAGACAGTCTGGATCAAAGAAGAGAAAACCAGGGAGCAGATGTACAAGGATGCAATCCGTACCTATGACTGCCAGAGCCTTGTGAGAATTATCAAGACGCTCTATCAGCGAAAGCAGAGCCGCATCAAGGAAGGCAAGAAGGTTCTGTCTTCTGACGAACAGTATCTGCGCAAGGCGGAGACACTGCTTTACAGTGAGATGGCTCTGGCGCTCGATATCCCTAAGGAGGAAGTGCAGGGGTATATTTCAGATGCGGTGAGGAAGAAGAGTTTGGTGTAATGAGCATTCGCGATGGGGAGAGAATGGGTACAAGTAAATATTGAGAGATTTGCTGTTAAAGTCAGACCTGCCTGGGCCTGGCTTTAATTTTATA
>CAYXKS010000343.1:0-1909 GCA_964465725.1 uncultured Bacteroides sp.
GGAATTGGAGAAAAATATGAAAAAGGGAAAAACAAGAAGAATTGGTATTAGGGCTAAAATTTTATTTCCGACAAGCGTAGTAATCATTTTATTGTGCGTTGTGATAGGTGTAACTTCATATCAGCACATAGAAGACGGGCTGGTTGCCATGGGTGTTGAAGAAGCACAGATGGCAGCGACCATTTCCACAAAAGTGATTGACGCAGAACAAGTAGCGAAACTATCGCCAGAGACAGAGGGAAGCGAGGAATATAACGCGCTGTTTGAAACCATGCTCGGTGTTATGCAGGACTGTGGAATCGAATATCTGTATACTTTATATACCGACGGAAATAAAGTATACTACGGAATCGATGCAGACAATACAGGGGATGGGAATCATTACGGCACTGTCTTCGAAGTGTCATATCAGGAGTTGAAATCCGTTTTTGACGGTGAAATGTATGTGCAGGATTACATCGATTCCACCGAAGACGGCGATCTGATCTCGGCCTATATGCCCCTTATTGACAGCACCGGAAAAGTCATCGGCATTGTCGGCTGCGATTATAATGCGGCCGGAGTCGTGGAGCGGATCGCCCTGGCATTGAAGCGTGTAATACAGATCTCTCTTCTCTGTCTGGTCATTGCCCTGTTGATCCTCAATCTTACAGTAGGGAAAGTAATAAACACGCTGCATAAAGTTGACGGTAAAATTTATGACCTGGTACATAATGAGGGGGATCTGACACAGACTCTGGACGTCCATACAGGTGACGAGATGGAAGTGATCGCGGGGAACGTCAACGAACTGCTTCAATATATACGGGGAATTATGCTGAATATCTCCCAAAATTCGGAGTGCTTAAAAGAGTCCTCCCACAAAGTGTCCAGCAAACTGGAAAATGGCAAAGTTGAAATCGCCGATGTCTCATCTTCGATGGAGGAGATGAGTGCAGCTATGGAGGAATCCAGTGCATCTCTGGCTCAGGTTAACGAATCCATCCAGCAGATCTTTGAGTCAATCGCAAGTATTTACGAACAGGCCGAAAACGGGAGCGCCTCTTCCGACCGGATCATGCAAACCGCTTCGGAAATACATAGTCAGGCAGTGTCAGAAAAGCAGGATGCGATGCTTCAGGTTGCCAATATGGCAGCATCGGTTCACCAGAAAATCGAGAAATCCAAGGCCGTAGAGCAAATCAAGGAACTTTCGAAGGATATTATCAATATCACTAAAAAAACAAATCTGCTGGCATTAAATGCAAGTATCGAAGCCGCGCGGGCAGGAGAAGCGGGACGGGGATTTTCCGTGGTCGCCGATGAAATCGGTATGCTGGCTTCCAATTCCGCCGCATCTGCAACAGAAATTCAGGAAGTAACTACTGAAGTAATCCAGACTGTGGATGAGCTGGCGGCAGAGGCACAGAAAATGATCACATTTATGAATGAGACTGCCATGGGCGGTTATGAAAAGCTGTTGGAAACCAGTGAGAGTTACCAAAGCAATGTAGGAAACATGAATGAAATGATGCAGCACTTTGCTGCGGAAAACGAGCAGTTGAAGTTGAATATGAACGAAATTAAGATGGCTCTGGAGGATGTAAAAACGGCGGTGAATGAAAGTACACTGGGAATAACGAATGTAGCGGAAACAGCCGTAAGACTGGCCGACCATGTAAGAGAGATCGGAAAAGAATCAGATTTCAATTTAGAGATTGTCGGCAGATTGAACAGTGAGGTAGGTAAATTTAAATTATAATGAACCACCTCGCTATAAGCTACAGGAGCAGAACAAAAAACCGCATTCAGCTATTATTTTTCAGAGGTTGAATGCGGTTTTTGTATCAGCGCAATAAATACGCGGGACTTGTCTGAATCTCTCTGCTACAATTTCTTCACTTTAGCCTGCTTCTGGAAAAAGGCTATT
>CAYXKS010000343.1:2009-3822 GCA_964465725.1 uncultured Bacteroides sp.
TGAATCTCTCTGCTACAATTTCTTCACTTTAGCCTGCTTCTGGAAAAAGGCTATTCCATAGCACAAAATCTGTGTATAACCATAAATCCCCTGTGCATATTTTTCTTTAACGATCTGATTGATCGCTTCATCACAGTCCCTGTCCATATCGGATTCCTTTTTTGACTTCTTGGCCTCTATAATGATCGCACGACGGTTTCTTTTATCCTTGAGCAAAATATCCGGCCTGCCTAATCCCTTCTCTTTATTTGATTCGATATGATAGCCTCTCCCTACAAAGATGCCGGCAAGAAATGCGTGATAATAGTCCTCATGATAGTCATTGTAGCTGATCGTATACCACAAAAGATCTGACATTAGCCGGGTTGCAGCTGCCTCGTCACCATCCCACAACGAACCCATAAGACTGTCAAGTCCTTCTGCATCTACCGTATTCTGAAAATATGCAGCTACCGTTTCCTCAAAAATAGAAACAATCTCCTTATTGGGAATTTTCAGAGCAACGGTTTCCCCCTCTTCCCGGGGATCAGCCTTTGTCAGATATCCGGTCATAAGCAGTACACTCCAGAGATTATCCTCCGATGCGTGGAGTGTATCATAGGTAAGTTCATCAGAAACCGACTGCATGATAGTTCCGCCATTCAGAAGCGTCTCAAACTTTTCTGTTACATCGAAATCCGTCCGTTCCACAAAAGTAAGCAGAATTCCGTTATGGCTTGTGAACTTCCAGTAGTTCTTTGGTCTCGCATTTTCTTTCTTGTTCAGGGCCGACATATAGTTCATGACATCCCATGGACAATACACATAGCTGTCACCAAATACATAACCATCATACCATTCTTTTATCAGCCCTGCCTTACCTTGTCTGTCGGCCTCAGACAGCATTTTCTCCACTTCGTCTTCAGAAAAACCAAAATATCCGGAAAAATCCTCATCTAATACAGAATAAGATGCAAAGTTGTTGGTTCCTGAAATAATGCTCTCCTTTGCAATACGCAGGCAGCCGGTGACTACTGCGAACTCCAGAAATTCATTATCCTTCAGCGCAGTACTCATAATCCCTCTGACCACACCAAGCATAGAAGAATAATACTTATTATCTGCAGTATCTTCCTCACTTGCCCTCGCAAGCGGCACATCATATTCGTCGATCAGAAGGATCACCTTCTTACCATAAACAGCATGCAGCATCCTCATGATGGTTTTCAGTGAACTTTTAACTTCATTTAATTTGGCAGATTTAGACTTTAACCTGGCAAAAACCTCCTGATCCGCTGCATCAATTTCATCCCGATCCATAATATCTGCCAGCTCGATACACACCTCTGATAACCTGTACAAAAGCATATCATATGCATCGTTAAAATTATCCGCCTCGACATCCTTAAAAGAAAGAAAAAGCACCGGATACCGGTTCATCCACTTCCCGCAAAATTCCTTATGTTCCGTAATCTTAAGTCCTTCAAAGATTTCCCTGCTGTCTTTCCGTATACTGAAGAAATTCGACATCATGCTCATCATAAGCGTCTTACCAAACCGCCGGGGCCTGGTAAACAGAGTCACCTGATTGTCTGTCTCTTCTACAAGCTCATATATAATATTTGTTTTATCAACATAATAATTATTGGATTTACGCAAATCTTCAAAATCCGACTTGCCAACCCCAACTTTAAATTCCATGTAGAGCCCCCTGTCCTCAAACAACTCTTTTTGCGCCAGATATAACCAGAATATTAAGGAACTGTTCGAAAATAACTTGTGAAGAATGCGCAAGATAAATCTTCCTATGCAAGGCGGAGGAATGAGGCGTACC
>CAYXKS010000344.1:0-3821 GCA_964465725.1 uncultured Bacteroides sp.
GTTAAGCCGGACGCGTCTGACATTATGTAGTAGTTCTAAGGAGGCTGTGTATTGGCTTAATGTAATGACATAAGCCGTGCACTGTTATACCTGCCTGAGGATTCTTAAAGAAATAACATGATATCTTGCTTATCACGTTATTTCTTTAAGAATCCTCAGTGGATTGGAATAGTCGGATATGTATCAGGGAAGAGGGTACATGAGCCTTACAATAAGATAAGGTAAGAGGAGATATATGACAGATGGGAATCATTAAGACTGACAAGCTTGTTTTTGAATATATCAGACGTGACGAGGAAGGAAATGTGGAAGGAATCACCCGGGCAGTGGATGAAGTTGATTTGGATGTGCAGCAGGGTGATTTCGTTGCGATTCTGGGGCATAATGGATCTGGAAAGTCTACGCTGGCGAAACATATCAATGCGATTCTGTATCCGACAGAAGGAACCGTGTGGGTAGATGGGATGGATACGAAGGACGACAAGGATCTCTGGAATATCCGTCAGGAGGCCGGAATGGTTTTTCAGAATCCGGATAACCAGATTATTGGACAGGTAGTGGAGGAGGATGTCGGATTCGGGCCTGAAAATATGGGAATCCCTACAGAAGAGATATGGGAGCGCGTGGAGGAGAGCCTGAAAGCGGTGAGAATGTATGAGTACCGCAAGTTCTCACCGAATAAGCTGTCGGGTGGCCAGAAACAGAGAGTTTCCATAGCCGGAGTGATTGCCATGCATCCCAAATGCATTATACTGGATGAGCCGACAGCAATGCTTGATCCGAACGGCCGTAAGGAAGTAGTGCGTGCAGTGCGTGCCCTGAATGATGTGGAAAGAATTACGGTGGTTCTGATCACTCATTATATGGAAGAGATTATTCATGCCGACAAGGTATTTGTTATGGATAAGGGCAGAATTGCCATGCAGGGAACGCCGCGGGATATTTTTTCTCAGGTTGAGAAATTGAAGCATTTACGGCTGGATGTACCTCAGGTGACGCTGTTGGCCTATGAACTGAAACAAAGCGGCATTGATCTGCCTGACGGCATTTTGACGGTGGAAGAGTTGACGCAGGAATTAATGCGCATTTTTCAGAGAGAAAGTCTACAGTGATGGTTCGGCCGGCTAACCGCTCAGGTATCGGTGTCCAGTTTTCCACAGGACGTTTGTGTCAGGAATGGCATGGGCACAAGTGTGGATGAGATATTTACGGAGAATAAGATGTCAATTATATTAGATCATGTTAACTATATATACGGTGGAGATACGGCGCTTGCAGTGCATGCGTTGAAGGATATCAATTTGGTGATACCGGACGGACAGTTTATCGGGCTGATCGGGCATACCGGTTCCGGTAAATCCACGTTAGTACAGCATCTGAATGGGTTGATTAAGCCTACCAGCGGCAGCATTTATTTCAACGGAGAGGATGTTCATGCAGATGACTATGATAAAAAGAAGCTGCGCAGTAAGGTAGGACTGGTATTCCAGTATCCGGAGCATCAGTTGTTCGAGATCGATGTATTTTCGGATGTGTGTTTCGGACCTAAGAATCTGGGGCTTTCCAGACAGGAGACGGAATTGCGGGCGTATGCGGCTTTGAAGCAGGTGGGGCTGGAGGATGAGTATTTTTATCAGTCGCCGTTTGACCTGTCAGGCGGACAGAAGAGGAGAGTAGCGATTGCAGGTGTGCTTGCCATGAAACCGGATGTGCTTGTGTTGGATGAACCAACGGCAGGACTGGATCCTAAGGGAAGGGATGAGATCCTGGATCAGGTTGCCAGACTGAAGGAAGAGACCGGGATTACAGTGATTCTGGTATCCCACAGTATGGAGGATGTGGCTCGGTATGTAGAACGCATTATTGTTATGAATCATGGCTCAGTGATGTATGATGATGTGCCCCGGGAAGTTTTCAGGCATTATAGAGAATTGGAGGAGGTAGGGCTTGCAGCGCCGCAGGTGACTTATATTATGCAGGCGCTTTACAGGAACGGCATGCCTGTGCAAAGAGATGTTACAACGATTGCCGAGGCGAAGCAGGAGATTCTGCGGGTACTTGGAAGATAGATTGTTCGTGTAACATGATAAGGTGTATCTGATCTTGTTGAAAAATCTAGCTTTTATATCAGATATAAGTGATATTCGATGCGGATATTTTGTTGAAAGGAATAGATTATGTTACGAGATATAACATTGGGCCAGTATTATCAGACGGATTCCGTTATTCATAAATTGGACCCGCGTGTGAAATTTATAGCAACAGTGTGTTTTATAATCTCGCTTTTTATTGTTAAAAGCTGGGTCGGATATGTAGTGGCGGCGGTTTTTCTGGCAGCGGCAATCAAGCTGTCTAATGTGCCGTTCAAATATATGGTAAAGGGCATGAAGGCGATCGTTTTTATCATGTTGATTACTGTCGTGTTCAACTTGTTTCTGACGCCGGGGGAGGTACTGGTATCTGTCTGGAAGATCAGGATAACACGGGAAGGCCTCAGGCAGGCGGTAACGATGGCGGTGAGACTGTCTTTTCTGATTGTAGGTTCTTCGATTATGACATTGACTACCACGCCGAACAGCCTGACGGATGCGATGGAGAAACTGATGAAACCGCTCAGGATTTTCAAAGTGCCGGTACATGAGGTGGCGATGATGATGTCGATTGCATTGCGCTTTATTCCGATACTGCTGGAGGAGACGGATAAGATCATGAAGGCGCAGATTGCGAGAGGCGCTGACTTTGAGAGCGGCAATCTGATCAAGAAGGCCAAGGCTATGGTGCCGCTTCTTGTGCCGCTTTTTATTTCCGCTTTCCGCAGGGCCAATGATCTGGCTATGGCGATGGAGGCAAGGTGCTATCGGGGTGGTGAGCACAGGACGAAGATGAAGCCGCTAAAGTATGCGGCCAGGGATAGAATCGCGTACGGTGTGCTCGCGGTATATTTCGGTGCATGTATTGCGATTGGGATATTTCTGTAAAAACGTCTTGCAATGAGGTCTGCCAAGTGTCAGTGACACTCGGCAGGCAATAGCCGGAACGGAGTCAGGCCGGATTCTTTTTTGTTTCAATGAACACGGTTCCAGAGAATTTGCAGCCAGCACAAAGTTCTGGGCGGAGCCGTCACGGTTTCCGCGTATGAAGGAGTTAATCGTGAAGAGAGTTATGCTAACGGTCGCTTATGATGGCACGAACTATCACGGGTGGCAGATACAACCGAATGGAGAGACGATCGAAGGCATCCTGAACAGATGTCTTTCTGAGCTTCTTGGGGAAGAAATAGCGGTGACAGGGGCGAGCCGGACAGACTCCGGCGTCCATGCCATGGGCAATATAGCGGTCTTTGACACAGATAGCCCGATTCCAGCGGACAAAATAGCTTATGCCGTGAATCACAGACTGCCTGAGGATATCAGGGTACAGAAATCGGAGGAAGTGGCATCAGGGTTCCATCCGCGATACGCCGCAAGCCGTAAGACTTATGAATATCGAATTTACTGTGCAGCCTTTCCCATGCCGACGCGGCGGCTCTACACATACTTTACTTATATACCCATGGATGTGGAGAAGATGCGCCAGGCGGCGGAATATTTGGTAGGAAAACATGATTTCAAGAGTTTCTGCAGTATTGGGGCGCAGGTGGAGACGACAGTGCGCGAAATCGACTCGTTGGATGTGTTGGAAGAAGGCAGGGAAATTGTGATTCGTGTGACAGGCCGGGGCTTTCTTTACAATATGGTCAGGATCATTGCCGGAACATTGATGGAGGTTGGAAGAGGCTATATCCTGCCGGAGGAAACAGAACGGATATTGGCGGCGCAGGA
>CAYXKS010000345.1:0-3790 GCA_964465725.1 uncultured Bacteroides sp.
GCAGGCCCATTTTCCAACAGAAAACAATGAAAGCGATAGAGGAAGGCAGAGCTGTTATCGCCCCAGAGGGAGGCGGCCTGCTTTTTTAATTCCATAATTTCCAGGTACCCTAAATAATATTTTGGGTAATTGCATGGTTCTTCTACTATATAGGAATAAACTGCTTTCATAGTATCTTCGCTCAGTGATCCGAAGGAGGACAGGATGGAACATACGTCCTCAAAAGATGCGCCGTCATAATGGATAGCAATGTCCAGCAGTGCATACAGACAGAGCTGAATCTGACGGTCCAGGCGGCACGCCGTATAATAGGAGACAGCTTCCGGATGACTGTCCCGGGCTATTTCGACGGCATAGTCATAGGAGGACAGCTCTGCATACATGGCCCATCCCTCCACGAACCCACCATAGTATAGAACGCTGCGCAGAGGTGTCATACCGGACGTTTCCCAGTACCTCTGGCTGTACAGCGTCTGGTAGAGGTGGCCAGGATAGCCTTCGTGGGCCAATGTTGTAAAAAGAGAGATGTCATCGGTGGTATCCAGCGCATTGAGATAAATTGTGTTTTTCCAGATATTGTCAACCGGAGGCGTCATGTAGAATGCTGGAGCGGTATATGGTTCCAGACTGTCATCCACATATTTGACCGTGTATTGGACGTCAGATCCGGTATTGCTGTCCGTGCCGGGAAGTGCGGGGAATGTCTGCTGTATTGATGTTTTCAGGCGGGTAAGTATTTCTTCAGGAGTCATCTGAGGGAGTAGTTCTGGTTCGTTCAGAAACTGCTCTTTCAGGGAAGGATCAGCTGTCAGCAGATCAGCAAGGGCTTTATAGTTGGATTGCAGGTCATTATAAAGAAGGAGCTTAATTTCATTGATATCCCGGACAGAACCTGTTTGCATCCTGAGGAGCGCCTTATAATAATCGCGTCCGCCGTCATAATGTGCCAAACCGCAAGTATCTCGACCGCTTCCTTTTAACAGGGTCAGCTCGTCGGCAAGCCGTTCATAGGCGGGTGCGACGACTGTGGTCAACAGGCGGTTGTTTTCGGACTGATAGACAAGCGATTCTGCTTCTGTAATTAATCCTGAGGCCTGAAGTGGTTCCAGACGTTTACTGAAAGTGAGTTCCAGAAAATGAGACTGGCCTTCCAACTGGCGGATGTCCATCAGCGCTGTGCACTGCCGTATGACTTTATCCGCAGTGGTATCTGACATAAAAAGACCGGCGGCGGATTTTTCTTTTTCATATACAATAAGCCCGTCAAAATAGGCGGGGATCTGGTTGAGGATAGCCAGATAGAGTTCTACATCCTCCGGTGTGTCGAAACGATATTCTGCGAGCAGGATCGGAAGTTCCGATGGGGCGCCCGAGGAAGGGGACAGCGGTTCCGAGAAGTATGGATAAACGGCGGTGCGTGTGGCGGCTTTTATGTAGGAGCTAAGCAGTTCGTGCAGGCGGCGGTTATTTTCCGAGAGTTTCGAAGTATCATATTCGGACAGGCTGTCAGACATACGAGACAGTGCATATATGTCATTTGCAGCCTCTCCTGCCTGATATACGGGCAGCTTAAGCTGTGATTCGTTGATATGCCAGGCGTCCGGATCATCTATGGAATAATGGAAGTGGATCGGATTTGTTTTCAGCTCTTCCAGAAGAAAATTCTCTGCAAACCGTTCAAAGCGGGCGTCCGCATGGTTCAGATGATAACAATAAAAAGTTGCAGTGCAAAAAACTGCAAAGAGAAGCAGGGCCGCAGCCCATTGTTTGAAGGATAAATGGCGTTTCAAGATAGTACCTGTCTGATAGATTTGTTTCTATTATATGAAGTGGGCGCAGAAGTCATGAACAAAAAATGTTTTACGGCATGGTTCAGCCCGTAACCCTGAACTTGCTGCAAAGGGTTGTAAGTTTGCATAATACATGCTTTACAATATATATAGGGAAATATATAATATTTTATAAAAGGAAGAAACTGTATATTGAAAGAGGAGGTAAGTAATGGGAGCAAAAGAATGTATTGCCAGTGGAAAGTCGGTTCTGGGAATAGAATTTGGATCGACCAGGATCAAGGCTGTGCTGGTGGACGAGAAGAATCAGCCGATTGCTTCGGGAGCGCATGACTGGGAGAACAGATTGGAGAATGGAATCTGGACTTATAGTCTGGATGATATCTGGACGGGCCTGCAGGATTGTTATCGGAAGCTGGCAGAGGATGTAATGCAGCAGTATGGAGAGAAGCTGACGAAGATCGGTGCGATCGGGTTCAGTGCCATGATGCACGGTTATATGGCGTTTAATGAGAAGGATGAACTGATGGTTCCTTTCCGGACGTGGAGAAATACTATAACCGAGGAGGCCGCGGGCAAGCTGACAGAGCTGTTCAATTATCATATTCCGCAGCGATGGACGATCGCGCACCTTTATCAGGCTATCCTGAACGGAGAGGAGCATGTTGCTGACCTGAAATTCGTAATCACGCTGGCAGGCTATATCCACTGGAAGCTGACAGGAGAGAAGATAGTCGGTGTAGGTGAGGCATCGGGTATGTTCCCTATTGACATTGCTACCGGACAGTTTAACGAGAGGATGATAGCGCAGTTTGATGAGGCTGTTGCGGATAAAGGTTTTGCATGGAAGCTGCAGGAGGTTCTGCCGGCAGTCTATACGGCGGGACAGCAGGCGGGAGCGCTGACAGAGGAAGGCGCCAGACTGCTGGATCCTACAGGGTCTTTACAGGCAGGCGTGCCGTTTTGCCCGCCGGAAGGAGATGCGGGTACAGGCATGGCGGCGACCAACAGTGTGGCACAGCGTACCGGTAATGTGTCCGCCGGAACCAGCGTATTCGGTATGATCGTATTGGAGAAAGAACTGTCGAAGGTTTATGATGCGATCGACCTTGTGACCACACCGGACGGCAGCCTGGTGGCTATGGTACACTGCAATAACTGCACTTCTGATTTGAATGCCTGGGTAAATCTTTTTAAAGAGTATTCCGAACTGATGGGTATGAAAGTGGATATGAATGAGCTGTATGGCAACCTTTACCGCAAGGCATTAGAGGGCGATGACGATTGTGGCGGGCTGCTGGCATACAATTATTTTTCCGGTGAGCATGTGACAGGCTTCAATGAGGGCCGGCCGTTATTTGTCCGCACACCGGATGCGAAGTTCAATCTGGCGAACTTTATGAGAGTGCATCTGTTCACATCTTTGGGAGCGCTTAAGACGGGTCTGGATATCTTGTTGAAAGAAGAGGGCGTGCAGGTCGATGAGATTCTCGGCCATGGCGGACTGTTCAAGACCAAGGGCGTAGGACAGGGGATTCTGGCGGCGGCTATCGATGCTCCGGTAAGTGTTATGGAGACGGCGGGAGAAGGCGGCGCGTGGGGAATCGCACTACTCGCTTCCTATATGGTTAATAAAGGTGCGGATGAGACGCTTGCGGCATTCCTGAACGAACATGTATTTGCCGGACAGAAGGGCGAGAAGATGGAGCCGGTTGCGAAGGATGTAGAGGGATTCAATGCCTTTATGAAGCGCTATAGTGCAGGACTTGCTATTGAAAGGGCTGCTGTGGAAAGCATCTAACACAGCCGGGGCATCTGAACCAACGTCAGTGAGCTGAGCCGCACGCGCATGTCATTGTGTATTGGTTTAACTTAATGACATTGGTGCCTGAATTGTTAAAGAGGAACAGAGACGTTGGGAGAACTGCTACAGTTATAGTAAACGACATAACAATTAACTTGGATCAAATATTTATAGTGTAAGAAATAAGAAAGGTGTA
>CAYXKS010000346.1:0-3771 GCA_964465725.1 uncultured Bacteroides sp.
AATATTATTATAGAGTGAATATAGAGAAAGAGGCAGCAGTTCAGCTTCCAGGGTCATTTAGTTTAGTCGGACGCGCATGTCATTGTGTATTGGCTTAACATAATGACATTGAAGACTGAACTGTTACAGAAAAGAGTTGTGATATATGATTAATAAAAGAGTAAAAAGAATAGCCGGGTTCCTTCTTGCCATAGGGGTGTGCGTGGGAAGCCTGGCCGGGTGTGGGAACGGAAACAATTTTGGTACGAAGGTGGTTCTCACGACAGGTTTTGATAAAGACGAGATATTCCGAATCGAGACCGGAACCTGTTCACTGCCGGAAATTATGGTTTATCTGACCAATATACAGAACAGATATGAGAGTGTTTATGGTACGGAAATCTGGGCTACGAATGTGGATGGCGTGACGCTGGAACAGAATGTGAAAGATATTGCACTGGCGCAGATTGCCCGGATCAAGACTATGAATCTGATGGCGGAGCGCTATCAGGTGGAACTGGATAGCGAGGAGAGGGCGCAAGTAGAGAACGCTGCAAATGCGTACTATAATTCGCTCAATGAAGTTGAAATAGAGAAGATGGGGATTTCGGAGAGGACAATCAACGATATGTATGCGGAGTTCGCTCTGGCGGAAAAAGTGTATCAGTATACGATCAAGGACATCAATCCGGAGATCAGCGATGACGAGGCGAGAACAATTACGGTAGAACATGTTTTGATCAAGACTTATGCGTTGGACGGAACCGGCAAGAAGATAGAATATACCGAACAGGCGAAAATGGAGGCTTATGCCCTGGCGTGCGAGGTAGAGAAGCTGGCGCAGGATGGAGAGGACTTCGACGAGCTGATTCGCCGCTACAGCGAGGATGACAAGAGCACGTATTCTTTCGGTAAGGGCGAGATGGATGAGGCGTTTGAGACAGCCGCCTTTAATCTGGGCAATGACGAGATCAGTGATGTGGTGGAGACGGAGTTCGGATATCATATTATTAAGTGCCTGAATACTTTTGACAAGGATGAAACGGATGCCAACAAGGTTAAGATCGTGGATCAGAGGAGGGCGGAAGCTTTCGGACAGGAATATGATGCCTATGTGGAGACGCTGACCAGAAATCTGAATGAGGATCTGTGGGATAGTGTGGGTTTTATCCATGATGAAAACGTGAAGACGATGGACTTCTTTGATGTGTATTCGGAGTATTTCGACAAGACGTGAGAACCCATATTCTTTTCTATGAAACGATATTGGAAATTATGTTTTCGGTTTTGCAGAAACCGTTGTATGCAACGTTTGAAAGAGCGGGAGTAGAAATTTGTTAAAAATGGCCCAGAGATGTTTTGAAAAGGATTCAGAGAGACTTTGAAAAGTGGCTCAGAGCAGTTTAGAAAAAGTTTAGAATTGCGGGAAACCGCGTAAATTCAATAAAAAACGGGAATTATTAGCACTCGCAAAAGACGAGTGCTAATTTTTTCTTGACTTATGGATTTGAGAGTATTAAACTATCTAGCAGATAAGGAAAGTTGGAATGCCTGAAAGCTTCCAGACAAATGCGAGACAGTTTGAATGATGTATGACAAACTTTTTAATTATGGAAAGGAACGTGAGGAAATGGCAGCAAAACATGGTAATTTATCAATCAACAGCGACAATATTTTCCCGATTATCAAGAAATGGTTGTATTCCGACCATGATATCTTTTTCCGGGAACTGATTTCCAATGGTTGTGATGCGATCACAAAGCTGAAGAAACTGGATATGATGGGTGAGTATACCCTGCCGGACGATTATAAGGCGAAGATAGAGATAATCGTGAATCCGGAAGAGAAGACACTCAAGTTTATTGATAATGGTATCGGTATGACGGCGGAAGAGGTGGAAGAGTATATCAATCAGATCGCTTTTTCAGGCGCTACGGATTTTATTGAGAAATATAAGGACAAGGCGAATGAGGATCAGATTATCGGACATTTCGGATTGGGATTCTATTCGGCATTTATGGTAGCGGATGAGGTGCACATTGATTCACTGTCCTGGCAGGAAGGTGCGCAGGCAGTGCACTGGGAATGTGACGGTGGCACGGAATTTGATATGGAAGAGGGAACCAGAACCGAGGTAGGTACGGAGATTACTCTTCTGATCAATGAGGACTGTCTGGAGTTCTGTAATGAATATAAGGCAAGAGAGGTTATCAAGAAGTACTGTTCCTTTATGCCCACAGAGATCTATCTGTCCAAGGCGAACACTACAGAGACACAGATCATCAAAGAAGATGAGAAGCTGGATACAGACGAGGTAGTTGAGGAGATCAAGAAAGAGAAAGAAGAGGACGAGCAGAAGCTGAAGATCAAGAAGCGTCCGGAACTCCTGAATGAGACGCAGCCTTTGTGGACGAAGCATCCGAACGAGTGCACGAAGGAAGAGTATTTGGAGTTTTACCGCAAGGTATTCCAGGATTATAAGGAGCCGTTGTTCTGGATTCATCTGAATATGGATTATCCTTTCAACATGAAAGGTATCCTTTACTTCCCTAAGATCAATATGGAGTATGAATCCATTGAGGGAACGATCAAGTTATATAACAATCAGGTATTTATCGCGGATAATATTAAGGAAGTTATTCCGGAATTCCTGCTTCTTCTGAAAGGTGTGATCGACTGTCCTGATCTACCGCTCAACGTATCCAGAAGCGCGCTGCAGAACGACGGATTTGTCAAGAAGATCAGCGAGTATATCACGAAGAAGGTCGCAGATAAGCTTTCCGGTATGTGCAAGACCGAGAAGGAAGAGTATGAGAAATATTGGGATGACATCAGCCCGTTTATCAAGTTTGGATGCCTAAAAGACGACAAGTTCTGCGAGAAGATGACAGACTATATCCTCTTCAAGAATTTGGATGGCGTGTATCTGACGCTGCCTGAGTGTCTGGAAGTTAATAAGACCGATCCGGACGAAGTGAAAGACGGAGAGAATGCAGTCGATGAGAATGGCGGGAAAGTAGAAGCTGAAGTAGTCGACGAGAACGGTGAGAAAGTTGCAGCAGAGATAGTTGACGAGAACGGAGAGAAAGCTGAGACCGAGGTTACTGATGCAGACGCTGATACGTCAGGAGCAGCAGTCGATGAGAATGGCGAAAAGGTAGAAGCCGAGGTAGTCGATGAAAACGACGACGAAGAAGATTCTGAGGACGCTGAGGAAGAGAAGAAAGAAAAAGTCATCTATTACGTGACGGACGAGAAACAGCAGAGCCAGTATATCAATATGTTTAAGGCTGCCAAGATGGATGCCGTGATCCTGTCCCACAATATTGACCAGCCTTTCGTATCTCAGTTGGAGGCGAAGAATGAAGGAATCAAGTTCCAGAGAATTGATGCGGACCTGACGGATGTCTTCAAAGCCAAGACTTCCAAGAAGGCTGAGAAAGAGATGGAGAAGCAGGCAGAAGAAGTTGCCAAGCTGATGAAGAAAGTTCTTAAGAAGGACGCTATCAAGGTTAAGATAGAGAAGTTGAAGAACAAGAAGATATCTTCCATGATTACACTGTCCGAGGAGTCCCGCAGAATGCAGGATATGATGAAGATGTATGCCATGAACGGAATGGACATGGGATCATTTGGCAAGGAAGGCGAGACGTTGATCCTGAATGCAAATCATCCGTTGGTACAGTATGTGCTGGAGCATCAGGATGGTGAGAATGTGAAGATGATCTGCGAGCAGCTTTACGATCTGGCATTATTGCAGCAGGCGCCGCTTGAGCCTGAGGCGATGACGAA
>CAYXKS010000347.1:0-3766 GCA_964465725.1 uncultured Bacteroides sp.
TGCCCGCAAGACGTAATCCGACCGCGATGCTCCTGCAATTCCGCCCGAAGCATAGGAACAAGAACCAAAGCACCAAACAGCATACTTATCCCATTAACTACTCCGGTCAGTGTAATTTTCTGTTTCTGTAAAAAAGCTGCAATCCCTGCACCCGATTTTCCCACTATAGTCTGATAAAGATATGACAAAAGAAAAAAGGAGATCATATAAACCGAATAATAGATCATTAACGGCATTAAAATGTTCCATACCTTATAGAGCAAACCTGATTTACTTTCTTTCATCTTAATCCTCATTTCTGCTCAACATGCACATTTATGTGTTCCACCATGGTCAATCTGCCATTTCCGCAAGCAGAGTCAACGCTCTCTTATATAACAGGTCCATTTCTCATCCACAGCTGCCACATTCTCTGTCATCCTCCCTGACCGCGCAAACAAGTGTATCAAGCACACCTCTGTCAGTTTAGCCCTCAGCCATGCTTGGTAAATATACCAGAAAACCCTGTAAGTGTAAATAGATATTCTGTTGCTATGTACAAATTTTGTAGCAGTTCGGAATCCGCCATTTAAAGTTCGTCTTACGGCGAAGGAACGGATTCATTCCACAATTCATGTTTTCTCACGGACTTTGCAGTAAATGCAAAGTCCTGGTCTGAACTGTTACCAAATTTTACCAAAAGTATTCGTGCCCAAACAGAAAGAAAATATTTCTGCCGTAACTCTGGAACGCATAAAGATCACGTTCTATACAGCAACATGCATAGATAGAACAAAATTTATTTGTTCCATTTTATGATTGCCCACGTCAAATATCCTATGCTATCTCAAGTTTTACACTAAATATAACGGGAAGCCAGTAAAATCGAGGGCTACCAGATATTTTTAGGGTATCAAAGTGTAAAACTCAGGAGCATGGAACTTGACAAATTTAACCTCTTCCCTTATAATTACCAAAGATAATTACTATTAATAATTATTTTGCTGGAACTATACATCCGTATGAAGTCCCGGAAATTCTAATTCTCCGGAGGGAATCCATGGACACAATACATTTGAAGAAACTGCTTGACGCCTGTTTTATAGCAAAACACGTAATCGAAACAATGCCGGAACTTCCAAAAGGAATGAAGCCCCGCCACATCCATGTGCTTGACCGGATCAGCACGACATGTGAAACATACGGGGAATGCCGGGTCAGTGACGTAAGCGAGGGACTCAATATTACCATGCCCAGCGTAACCAAACTTGCCCAGGAATTGGAGGCCATGCATCTGCTCGAAAAATATCCGGATAAAACTGACAAAAGGGTAACCCTGCTGAGGCTGACGGAGCCAGGTACTATCTGTGTCAGGAAATATGTATATGACTTTCACAGTAAATGGGCAGAAAATTTGAGTTTTATCTCCAATGAGGAAGTGCAGAATATGATATGCATTATTAAACAGTTGGAACAGACAATGCCGGACCATCCAAAATATCCACAGTGATCCGGTGATAACCGCCAACCGATGGAATGGAGGAATCAATATGCCAACAACAGAAAACACATTTTTAAACGGTTCCATATTTAAATCTTTGATCAGGTTTGCAGTACCGGTGCTCGGCGCACTCATCCTGCAGGCAGCCTACGGCGCGGTGGATCTGATCGTGGTAGGCTGGTTCGGCGACGCCACCAGCATTTCCGCGGTAGGAACCGGAAGCGGGTTTATGCAAATGGTAACTTTTATCATCACCAGCCTGTCTATGGGATCTACCGTAATCATCGGACAGCATATAGGAGAGCAGAGACCCGAAGAAGCAGGAAACACAGTCGGAACCACGATTCTGCTTTTTACCGTGATCGGAGTCGTGATGACCGCCGTACTGGAGCTATTTGCCGGCAGAATCACAGGCCTGCTTCAGGTTCCTGCCGAATCTGTGGATAAGGCAGTCCTTTACCTTCGCATTTGTTCCGCAGGAATCCTTGTGATTATCGCTTATAATGTGATCAGCGGCGTCCTGAGGGGCGTCGGCAATGCCAAACTGCCCTTCCTCTTTGTGGGAATTGCCTGTGTGGTGAACATTGCAGGCGACCTGTTCTTCGTTGGCATGTGTAAGCTGGACGTGGCGGGCGCGGCGCTGGCAACCGTTCTGGCGCAGCTTGTCTCCGTAATCCTGTCAGCCGTCATTATCCGGAAGCAGGAACTCCCTGTCTCCTTCTCTCTGGCGCAATGCAGGATATATGGCCGGGAATTAAAACGAATCCTGAATATCGGAATCCCCATTGCCGTCCAGGAAACCATGGTACAGATTTCCTTCCTTGTGGTCAATTCCATCGTCAATCAGATGGGACTCATGCCATCCGCGGGATACGGAGTCGCTCAAAAGATCACTTCCTTTATTATGCTGGTGCCTTCCTCCGTCATGCAGAGCGTATCCGCCTTTGTCGCGCAGAATACAGGAGCCGGGCAAAAAGACCGGGCCTGGAAGGGATTTCTTACCGCCATGGCTACCGGGTGTGCCGCGGGCACGGTAATCTTTACTGCCGGATTCTTTGGCGGAGAAATCCTGTCCTCCGTTTTCACCAGCAACCGGGAAGTTATTCTCCAAAGCGCCGATTATCTGAGGGGTTTCTCCGCGGACTGTATTTTAACCTGCATACTGTTCAGCAGCATCGGTTATTTCAATGGCAGGGGCCGAAGCATCCCCGTGATGGTCCAGGGGATTTCCTCCGCTTTCTGCATCAGGATTCCTGTCTCCATCCTCATGTCGCGGCTTCCGGACACCTCTCTGATCCTGATCGGCCTGGCGACGCCTGTCACTACTGTTTACGGAATTATATTCTTTGTCATATGTTTTATGAAATTGAGACGTGAGGAAAACGGAAACTCTTAATTCCCGGTGGTTTCCCTGAAGCATACGCTTGTCTGGGTATTTACCGGGTTGTATCCCCAGTTATAACTCATGTTGGTGTCGTCTGTCTCATCGTTAAGATAATCAAAAGCAGGCAACAGCTGCACATAGTTTACTCCCAGCTCTTTCAGATAATTTACCCCTGTAGCCAGTTTCCCCTCTGCATTCACAGTCGTGTTTTTCTCCGTAAATGCAAGATGTTTCCTTTATTTTCCCATCCACATTTACCAGATAAGTATAATAAGTATCGGCAATATCGCCGGAAACCGTAACTTTCCAGACTCCGTTCCATTCACTGTTTTGCTCTATGTCTTTTTCCATATCCAGTTCTTCAAGCACGGATGCGCCGTCTTCCGTATCGCTTCCTGCAGAATATCTGCGCAGCGTTACCTGGCTGGCGCTGGGCGCCCATATTCTGAATGCCGTACCTTCCGCCGAATACACCGCCCCAAGGTCATTTCCATGATATGTCCTTTCTTTTACCTGATCCGAGCTGTCAAAATCAATAGTTTCTTTCCTCTCCATGGATTCTCCCTCCGCCTTTACGCTTTCTGCCGGATACAGCATGCCCGCCGCTATTCCTACGCTTAATGTTATCCCCAGTATACTCTTTTTCCATCTCATAATGCACCAATACCTCCTGCTACTACTTTCACCCAATCATAGCAAGAGGTATTGTGTATTGATATAAATAATTATACTCTGTCTAACATTTATTATAGGCTGTCTTCCCAAACCTTCTAATTTGAAATCTGATTTCGATGAAGAGATCTATTCCACCTTCATCATCCGGTATCCAACCCCTATATGTGTCTGGATATACTGCGGGGAATCCGCATCCGGCTCCAGTTTTTTCCGAAGCGTTGCCATAA
>CAYXKS010000348.1:0-3757 GCA_964465725.1 uncultured Bacteroides sp.
GAACCGTTACAATTAGTCTTGCTATCAAAGGGAAAATTTGATATACTGAACTTTGGAAAGATATACCGGAATTCGTCGTAAAATATACCGATATTTATCTGGGAGAGGATTAAGATGGAGAATATAGTTATTGTCTCGGAAGTGCAAAGTTATCTTATATTATCATTGAAGAGCTGGTTTGAGAAAGAGGAGTATGAGGTGACAATGTTGCCGGTGGACATTAATGCCATCAACAAGCTAGAGCAGACTCCTGCTGCCATGGTGCTCTTTGTAGATGAGAAAATGTTGGAAGAACTACAGACACTTAATTTTATTAAAGATAAGGCGGCAGAAGGAGATATTCCAATATTTACTGTTGGTGACAGGGATGAGCTGAACGGCGTGGAAAATATTATTTCGAAGAATCTGATACGTCAGAGATTCCAGCGTCCGCTCAATGTTCATGAGGTCGTGAGTTCGATCTCAAATTATGAGAAGAAACATGGCAGACAGAATAAGAAGAAAATACTGGTGGTGGATGATTCGGGCACGATGCTCAGAAATGTCAAGGGATGGTTGGAAGAGTCTTATCAGGTCAGTTTGGCTAACTCTGCCGCTATGGCAATTAAATATCTTTCGACAAACAGGCCGGATCTGGTTTTACTCGATTATGAGATGCCGATCGTAGACGGTAAGCAGGTGCTGGAGATGATACGTAATGAACACGATTTTGCGGATATTCCTGTTATGTTTCTGACTGGCAGAGAAGATGAGGAGACCAGGCAGGGAGCCATGGCGTTAAAGCCGGTGAAGTTCCTGCTAAAAAGTATGGAACCCAACGAGATCGTAAAAGAGATCGACGATTACTTTGACGGAGAGAGAAGGAAAGAACTGGCTGGATTTTAGGGAATTGTGTCTGTTATTTTAAGAAGTATTTGTGCTAAAAGCAGCGTGATATAATCATGGCCGATGATAGTAAATAAATAGGAAATAGTAAGTAGAAAAATGCGCAGGGAAGAATAGTTTCCTGCGCATTCGCGATGTAAAGAATACCTAAGGCATCAAGTACTTGTGCCCGCTTTTCACTCTTCACAGAACGTTTGTGTCAGGGATGACATGGGGCACAAGTATGGCTATTATGATAATAAGGATTAGACTGTAAAATCAAAGCGTCCGCCCGGAGTGGGAATGGTAGTTTCTTCACGGATATCATCCCAGTCCACATTTTTGATCTTATCCAATAACTCTTCAGCCGTTGAGGCATACAGAGTAGTACGTTTGCTGTGTTCATAGTCATATCGGCCGTGTGTTCTGGAATCTGTCTTAGCGTCTGCCTCTTTGGCATTTTCCTTTTTGTTCTCACGGATTCTGTCCACGAATTCTTTCTTAAGTTCGCCGGCCTTCTCCAACTCGGCAAAATATGATACTTCGCCGTTCTT
Source organism: uncultured Bacteroides sp. (assembly GCA_964465725.1). Taxonomy (GTDB): domain Bacteria; phylum Bacillota; class Clostridia; order Lachnospirales; family Lachnospiraceae; genus UBA3282. Next base: position 1,419 of record CAYXKS010000348.1, read on the forward strand.
GCCGATGGAAACGCCCATGCGCACAACCTCATTCTCTTTATCACCCAACTGATTCTTCATTTCGTCCAGTTTGCCGACCGCATTGTCGAGAATGGAAAGATTCTGCTCTTTCACATTGTCATCGGAGGCCATGCGCTCCAACTCTTCCGGGTCGATCAGTACGCTGTATTCTTTCGAACCGCGGCCAAGATAGGAAGCGGCTTCTTCCTCAGATTCATAGTCGGCAACCATAAAATCCATATTGGAGTAGGTCTTTTTCAACTCCTGTAAGAGTGCCTTGGCCCGGTCGCTTAGCTGAACATTATTATTATCGGTTTTCCTGGTTTTATCGGTTTTGGAAGAATTTGATTTGGATGTTTTGGATTGACTTTTCTTATTGACTGCAGTGTCATAGTAGTTATTCTGATACAGACCGTATCCGTTTACTTTGTTCATTTCTGAGCCCTCCTTAGCTATGTTTCGTAAATCCGTTTACCTGTGGCAAAAATGCCTGCTTCTTTTCATTTTTATATTATACATTATATATCGAAGTTCTTATGTGTTTTCTTAACTGTTAAAACAACTTTGACGGGTAAGATTTGTATCTTTTCACACTTGTGCTCATGTGATTCCCGATGTAAAACGTTCTGTGAAAAGAGGGAATAAGTCCTGATGTACACAATGTACACACGCAGACAAGCTGCATGGTACATGTACGGCTCAGCACAGAACTGTTGCCATAGGTGCTTTGTCAGCGGCGGCACGAATGCTCTAAAAATTTACTTCATTGGGTCGTAAATGCGCAGTTAATGCGCATTTCGATTGTGAATAGTAACATCGGATAACTATGTGATATAGAAAACGATTTATTCGGCTTGCGCTTATATCATATTTTTTGTACAATACAAGTACATCCGGGCTACTCTAATCCGAAAGCAGGCCCGGAATAGATAAAATAAACGAAAGGCAAGGTGGTAAAATTATGACAGAATCACAGTACAGGAGGGCGAACAGGACAGTACTTTCGGTTATTGTCGTTATTTTATTGTATTTTATAATGGTGATGGGAGCTAGGATATTCACGCAGGAAGCTACTCTGGGCGCCATTTTGCGGGTAGGCGTACCGATACTTATGCTGGCAGGCGCTATTGTCTCTTATATTCTGTGGAAGGATCAGAAGAAGGGTGCACTGGCAATGATTGACTGTGCGGCGGTTGCCTATGCTGTGATCGTATTATTCGGATCAAGCGCCGGAGTCTATGCGTATGCTTTTCCGGTTTTGTTTGGCGTTATGGCGTATTATAACAGGAAGCTGCTGGCTGCCGGAAATATACTTGTTATCCTGATCAATGTAATCAGAATTTTCTATATGGATAAATCGCAGATATCGGATTCGATTATGGCTTTGCTTACTATGTTCCTCGTCGCCTATGCGTCAATGGCAATCTGTAAGCTGCTGTCAACATTTAATGAAGAGAATGTCAATGCTGTTGCGGAAGGCGCAGCGAGACAGGAAGCTGGCCGACAGAAAATGATGGAAGTGGCGGGCAACATTATTGATAATTTTGACAATGCGATGAATAAGCTGAACGATCTGCAGAGCAGTGTGGATACGAGTAATTTTGCTATGAGCAATATAGCGGAAAGCACCGACGCTACGGCGCAGTCTATTCAGAGACAGGCAGATATGTGCGTGGATATCCGCAGCAACACGGACGCAGCGGAGGAAACCATGCGTGAGATGATCGCATCCTCTGGAAGAGCAGGAGATATGGTTGCACAGGGATCGGATGTTGTTGAGAATTTGCGCAAGCAGGCGATGAACGTAGATGCGGCGAGCAGCGCTATTGTGGAAGTCAGCAACAGACTCAGCGAGAAGGTAGAGGAAGTAAAGAGTTTCATAGGGGCGATCATGGCGATTTCCAGCCAGACCAATCTGCTGGCGCTGAACGCTTCCATAGAGGCGGCGCGTGCGGGTGAAGCCGGAAGGGGATTTGCGGTAGTCGCTGAGGAGATCCGTCAGCTTTCTGAGCAGACGCAGGATGCCTCCAACCATATTACCAACATTATCAATGAATTGATTCTTGATACGAAGAGTGTGACTGAGAGTGTGGACAGCGCGGTAGAATCGATCTCCAAGCAGAGCGAGTTGATTCAGGTCACCCAGGAGAAATTCGAGAGGATGGATGAGGAAGTACAGAATCTGAACCAGCAAGTGCAGAACAGTGAAGTGATTATTGCCGGTATTTTGGATAGCACGAATGCGATTTCTGATGACATTTCCCAGTTGTCTGCCGCCAGTGAGGAGGTAGCGGCTTCCAGTATGGAAGGCTTGAAGAATTCGGAGATTACTGTGAAGG
>CAYXKS010000349.1:0-3749 GCA_964465725.1 uncultured Bacteroides sp.
GTCTTCTTTTTCTGCAGGGCAAATAGAATCAATGCATCACGTTCATCCCGTGCATATAATTCCCTGTTGCAGGTTAGTTTTAACATTTTCTGAGTCTCGTCATCGGAAAGACCCATCCCGAATGCTATGGCGATCAGCTTATCACGGGATGGGATTTTTTTGCCGGAAAAGATCTGGTACACATATGCACGGCCGAGCTGTGAATTTCGCATCACATCGGCCCTTTTTAATCCTTTTTGCGTTAAGAGTCTGTTTAAATATTCGGGAAGATTTGAAGTAAGCATATTTTCTTTGTTTCTGACCAGATAGTCTTCAATATTTGTGGCGTCCTTGATTTCATGATTTAATTCGTCAGTAGATTTATTTTTCATGTTGTGTCTCCAATAGATTATTTGCTATAATTATATAAAATAATCAATAATATGACAAGATTGGACAGGATATATGTACTGCAATGAGATTAAATCACTGAAACACAGCGATAAAAGTACGGTTGATCTGGTACAGGAAAAAGACAGCGGGAAAATTTATATTCGGAAAACATTAAAAGGACAGCATTCGATTTATTCCATATTACAGGAGTGTAAGCATCCATGTTTACCGGATTTGTATGAGGTGGCTATAACGGATGACCGCACGACGATTTTTGAAGAATATATTGAAGGAGATATAGCAGGCAGTGCAGAATTGTCCGAGAAGCAGTTTTTATCTGTTGTTAAAGATTTGTGCTCTGTCCTGGAATATCTGCACGGGAAGGGGATCATTCACCGTGATATTAAGCCCTCTAATATTATTTTGGCAAGAGACGGGCATATTCGCCTGATTGACTTTGACGCAGCAAGGATGCCGAAGGATGGTCTGGAGCAGGATACGAGTCTGCTGGGTACAAGAGGATATGCACCGCCTGAACAGTATGGATTTGCGCAGACTGATGAACGGGCGGATATTTATTCCATGGGCGTGACGCTGGAGCAGCTTATGGGAGACAAGATTCTCAGGCCGCGTTATAAAAGGATTATTCGGAAATGTACCGATTTGGATCCGGATAAAAGATATCAGTCGGTACGCCAGGTGAAAAACGCCGTTTTCCATGTTCGAAAAAGAGTTTTATATACAGTGGCAGCAATGCTGGCTGGTATTGCTGCCGTGTGTGGATTATCATGGTACCTGTCAGAATTTCATAGTGATATGGGGTCTGAGACCTCAGAACTGACTATGCTGCCTGCACCGGAGAATCCTCACTGGGATGGGGAGACAGGTATCGCACTATGGGGACACGTGGAAAATTCGGGAGCTCTGGAGGATGAGGAAGAATACGGGTGGAGATTGTACTACAGAGAAGATATGTCAGCTCCGCCGGAGCCTGATGATACCGGATGGATCAGTGAAGGAGGTATGAGAGGCAACCGGGCGGCCCAGAGCAAATCTTTTTTTGAAATGCACTTTGGAAGTTTGTTTACTGAAAACGGGTTTTATTATTTCGCGGTATCTGCTGAAGGCGATGGGATTCATTATACTGACAGCCCTTATGTAGTATCAGATGCATTTGAATATACTGGGGAAGATGCTCCGTTCCTGCCAACACCGACGGGGCTTTCCTGGAGAATGTATGAGGACAGTGAGGGAGAGGGAAGATTGTACTATGCAACATGGGACAATCTTGACGATTATGAAGATACTGACTATTTCAATGTGTTTGTTTACGATAAATCCGGTAATTATATAATGAATAACAGATGGAATAAGGAATATATTAAGGAGGTAGGATATAATGGAATCCGGATCAGACCGGAATTTTTGGCAGAAACGGATAATGCATATCGATTTACGGTTGAAGTGTATTCTTCCAGGCCCAATGAATACCGGTCGATAATTATGCCGGATCCTGTGCCGGAGGAAGCATTCAGCCCGTGGCTGTATCGTTGACCGGGAATATATTTGAATTGCTGAATGTCTACTGGCAGTAGACCAAAAGCGACAAAATCCTGCTTATAATAATAGGCGGGATTTTGGTTCTTCTGATTCATATATAGTGAGAATTCTTTGTCCTGAAAGTATATAAGTTTATATGGTATGGACAAAGGAGAATCTATGTATATCTTGTCTAAAGAGGAAAGCGATAGAATCAGGATCATTAAATTCATATCTATTATATTAGTAGTATATCTTCATTCATATTCCGTAGAGGTTCACTTTTCGGACGGGTCAAGTGTATTTGAACTTCCTGTATGGCTGCAGTTGTTTGAGTGTGGTTTGTCACAGATTGTTGCGGGCTGCAGTGTACAGATGTTTTTCCTGATTTCATCCGTTTTATTTTTCAGGACAGATCAGACATATAGTGCCGTCATCAGGAAAAAGATAAAAACACTTTTACTGCCATATCTGATATGGAATTCGTTCTGGATAATTGTATTTGCTGTATTACAGAGTATGCCATTTACATCTGTATATTTTTCCGGAAGTAATACGCCTGTTTTACAATGCTCACTAAGAGAATGGCTGGGCCTTTACGGCATAGGACAGAACTATCCGCAATGTTATCCGTTATGGTTTTGCGGGATCTTATGGTGATGTCTATGATCTATCCGGTTATTAAAGTAAAGAGATTCCCGGAGGTTATGCTTGCGTCAAGCATTATCCTGATGGTATTTCCTGTCAGCTTTTATGGAAAGATAGCTCTTGAATGGTTTATCCTGGGTGCAGTCCTTGTAAAAGAACAGATTCATATTACAGTTTTGGATTATATTCCATTGTCAGGATTATTCAGCGTGTACCTGCTTGGTGCGGCTGCTGCGCTCTTCCTGGATATAGCCGTTGTGAAAAATATTTTTATCTTAATTGGCGTCCTTTTTTGGATTCGGCTTTCGAAGGCAATCTATTCCAATGAAAAGCTCAGAAGCATATTCCTGCGGTTATCGAAGTGGATTTTTATAATATATGTGTTTCATGAGCTGACATTATCTTCTGTGCGGAAAATATGCCAGAGACTGTTCCTGGCAACTCCGTTGATTTTGTGTGCTGAGTATCTGATGATTCCGATTTTGGTGATAACGGGGTGCATCATTGCAGGCATAGTTTTAAAAAAGATCATGCCCAGATTGTACATAGTATTGACGGGAGAGAGATGACAGGATGATTTTTCAGTCAATATTTGTATTTGCAAAAAGGTTTTATATGAATCAGTGTTTATCCGGGGTTTGGATGAAGAGACGGGTGAAAAATGTATGACATACCATTGCATTTAAGCGAAGACATCAGTTGAATGTCTGATGTCTTCGCTTAAATTTCCCTTGATTAATAAGGCTCATTTTATAATAAATTCTTGATTTTGCAGACGATAAAGGATGTTATTTTGAACAGTCAAATCCCGGATTAAACGCATAGAAGTTCTTCTCATTCAAGTGGTCCTGTACAATACGCAGAGCTTCGCCGAAATTAGCAATTTAAGTAAGTGGTCGGAAAGCCAGTGTTTATCAGGGGTTGAGAGTGTTTTGAAATTCTATCCTCTCTATCACGCAACTGTGCGGTTTGTTGACATTGTCCCGATCATAATTGATCCCTACAGCCAGTATTTCCCCCGCATATCCTTCCAACGCCTGTATATACTGCCTGTCTTTGATCTGCCGTATCGCTGTATGAGCTGTCCTGTCATATTTTAGTTCTACAATAAGCGCCGGTTTCTTTACGGAGGGCAGTGGCAAAAATACAACATCGGCGAATCCATGTTCTGCAGGCAGTTCCCTTATGAG
>CAYXKS010000350.1:0-3737 GCA_964465725.1 uncultured Bacteroides sp.
GTTTTAGATGTCATAATTAGTGAAAGCGAGTGGAACAATGTGATTAGTTTAAGCCAGACGCTGTGTATTGGCTTAACTTTGTGATAGTGGTAGTGGCGGGTGAACGGTTACTGATTGCAAATAGACTAATGCACCAGGGAGGTGAGGAGGACAACGATGGATAAAGAGACATTTGAGAAATCTATTCGGAAATACACGCCGAATATGTACAGGCTTGCATATGGTATTCTGCGCAGGCGCGAGGATGCAGAGGATGCTGTCAGCGAGGCGATTCTCAGGGCGTATGAGAAATTACATACGCTGCGCCGCCCGGAAGCGTTCCATGCATGGCTGATGAGGATCACTGCGAATGAGGCGAAAAGAATTTATGCCGTGAATAAACGGAGTACGCCGACAGAAGATATTGAGCCGTATATGCCTTTTTTTCAGGATGAGTATCATGAACTCTGGGATGTGGTAATGGAACTGGATGTCGGCTATCGTGAGACGATTCTGTTGTATTTCTACGAGCGTCTTACGATCCCTGAGATTGCGAAGGTCCTGCGGATACCGGAAGGAACGGTGAAATCGAGATTGTCAAGAGGAAAGAAGATATTGAGAGAGCAGTTGAGCTGACAGAGATGGTGACAGAAAAGCCTAAGGCTGAATTGCTACCTGACAGAGCATAAATTGCAGAGATGGAGGTTGACATGCAAACAAAAAGAGATCAATTCGAGCGGGATTTATTCCGGATGGCAGAGGAAGAAAAGATGATACTGCCGGATACAGTGTATGAAAGGGTTAATGACACTCTTGTCAGTTTGCCTGACCAAAAGAGGGTCCTGAGATTGACATGGAGGAAATCGGTGATTTTGGCGGCGGCTCTTATTGCCATGTGTTCTGTTACTGTCACGGCGGCGGTCGGAGCCTGGCAGCGGCGTATGGAAGCCATGAACGAACAGGAGATGGAGGAGTATTTTGTCCAGATTTATACAAGCAAGCTGGGTGCGGACAACTATAATCGTCCCTTTACGGATACAGAGAGGACACGTATGGAAGAGCTGCGTGTCGCTTACGAGCAGGAGGCCGTTTTTCCGAAAAAGTTACTTACCATGATTTCTGAGCCGGAAGAATATAACGGAAAGGGTGTGGCTTTTTACAGGCAGACATCGACATTCTTCATCCCGGAAAAGGCGCTGAGCGATGAAGAACTGCTGCAGATTATCGACTTCGAACACAAACGTGATTACAGTCTGCAGGCGGTCAATGAGAAAATCAAGGCAGGTGAAATGCAGTTTCCGGCAGAACAGGTTACAGAAGAAAAGAAGTCCGGAATGGAAAACGAGGGTGAGTCTGGAAAAACGGATGATGCGAATTCAAATGGCGATATGGCTCGCAGTTCCGGGCAGGAACTGACGGTTTCCTACATGGGCAGCCTGGAAATCCGGGAAATCGCAGCAGGGCAGAATTGTATTTATCTTCTTGGAAAAAGCTGTATTCACAAGATGGAGATTGGCAGCAGTGATTCGGAACTGTTCTTTGACGATTTTGAAAATGACACTTATGTCAATGCTTTGTATGAGGATAAAAAGGGAAATATTTACCTTGCCTTAAGTGAGCGTGTTGGTGACAAGGATGACAATACGGTTGATAATGCGGAAGGCGTAATCATAGCAGGAGGAATCTACCGGCCACAGATTTGGATTCTGAACGCGGATGGGGAAGTGACGAAGAAAATAGATCTGACGTCGGATGCGGAGGAAGAGTATGGCAGCATCAAGATGATAACGAGAATGGTGGCAGATGATCAGGGCCATATCTATATCCGGGCGGCAGGAATGAAGGACGCGCTGCTTCTGGTGCTGGACGGACAGGGAAACTATGTCAAAAGTATTACTTCTGAAGACTACTATTCCCATGTGCTGGGAGGAGTTGGAATCGGCAGGGACGGCAAGGTCTATACACAAATACAGTCAGACGACCGGATGGGAATAGCTTCTGTTAATTTGCAGGGAGGCTCCCTGGAAGATATCTATATGGATATTGTACCGGATGGAACGATCATGCTGGATCTTATCGCGCCAGGTTCCGACACGGATTTCGTTTTCTGGGGGTACGACGGGATTTTTACCTATGACTTGGGTGAGGAGAGTGCGGTCAATATCCTGCCTGCATACGAGGCGCCCTGTGAATGGGATGGCGTGATGTACTGTGCGCTTCCGGACGGCAGGATCGTATTCGGAGACTGCCAGGAATACCGGACAGAGGGAGAAGAAGTGTTCAGTATTCCTGAGAAAATATGTTTCTATTATAAGTCTACCCATTCATGAGTACGCCGACTGATGACAATGCCGACTGTGCAGATTTAGACAAGTCTACATGCACAAGTTATTTTCGGACAGTTCATAACAGCATCAGATTTTGATATGTGTCCATTTCCCCTTCTTGAATCGCGTGGATGCGAAGATAAAGCGGGAGACCTGGTCAGCTAGCACACCCAGCCAGATGCCGACGATTCCGAAGCCGAACACATAGCCGCCCAGATAGGAGGCTATCGTACGGATAAACGTGACGCTGATGGTGGAGGCAACCGCCGTGTAGAGTGTGTCTCCCGCACCGCGCAGGCAGCCCATATATACGACCTGGCTGATCTGGAAAGCGACTACGAAAATAATGACCCGCATAATTCCGACGCCCAGCCCGATGATATGTTCTTCTTCGAAAAAGAGGCTCATTAGCGGTCTGGCCCCGAAGAAATAGAGTATGGCAAGGCATACGGAAATAATGCCGCCGAACATCCGGCAGATGCTGCCGAACTCCTTTGCCGTCTTCTCGTCGCCGGCGCCCAGGCTCCGCCCGATCAGCGCCACAGCGGCGGCCTGCAGGCCGTCGCCGAAGGAGAAGGACAGCCCCATAATATTCATGCCTACCTGGTGGGCAGCCATGGCGTCAGTTCCCTGTTTTGCAGCCATGATTGATGTCAGCATGAAACCGATTCTCATCAGAATCTGCTCGAAAAAAACACTGTAACCTACATGGATCAGGCTATGTAGAGTTCTGGCAGCAGGCCAGACCTTATTCTTCAGGATATAAGGAAGACTGATAAATCCGTCAGGCTTTAATATAGAAAGAACACTCATGACAGAAGCAACAACCGTGCCCAGGACGGTAGCCAGGGCCGCTCCATGTATACCGAGGGCAGGGAAGCCGAAGTGTCCGTTGATCAGCAGGTAGTTGAAGATAATATTCACCGTATTGGAAGTTACGTTGGTGCGCATGGTGATCTTCGTGTTTCCGGCGCCGCGCTGCGCGGAGTTGATGCCCATCTGAATACAGTTGAAAATCATGCCGCCCATAATAATCTGAAAATAGGCGACCGCGCTGTCGTGGGTTTCGGGCGTGGAACCGCACAGACGAATAATAGGGCTTGCAAACATGACGAACACAATGCTCAGAATGATAGCGGCAATGAGGATAAAAACAATTGAGGTACTGAGAATCCGGTTTGCCTCTTCCGGCTTTTCTTCCCCTCTTCTTCTGGCAACCAGGGCCGAGATTGCAACATTGAGGGCAAAGAACAACGACAAACCCACGAACTTAGGCTGCGTCGTAAGACCTACGGCGGCTACCGCATAGGAGCCGAGGGAGCTTACCATCAGAGAGTCTACCAGCCCCGCGAAGGCAACAAAAAAGGACTCCACAATGGAAGGCCATGCCATGTTGAAAGTGATACGGATATTTTCTCTGCTGTGCTTTGG
>CAYXKS010000351.1:0-1138 GCA_964465725.1 uncultured Bacteroides sp.
GTTATCTGATGCTCCAAAATATATCCATTTAATTTCACTGCATTTTCATATATCTTTTGGATATGCTGTTGATCCGAATATTTCATGCTACAAGCAACCTCTCTTTCATAATTGTATTGTAAAAAGTACTATTCTCATTTATTTCGTGAATTTCAAACACATCTACATCCTTTTTCAATGTCTCTCGTAACTCCTCCGCAAGCGCAAAAATCATTGTAAGCCTAAACTTTTCTCCCCCATATACTAAGAAATCCACATCACTATCTGCATTGGCTTCTCCTCTGGCGTAAGAACCAAATAAATATATTTCTTTCACCTGATATTTTTCAGCAATTGGTTTAACCAAACTTATAATATTTTCTATTGTAAATACATTATCATTCATCTAATCATTTCCCTTCTTTTAATTTGCTAAACGGCTGTTTATAGTGGAACTTTGACTATAGTATAATGGTATATCTGTGTCATAACAAGCACTTCTTTACCTTTCGCGGGCAATGTCGTTTACTGTAGCTCTAAGGACGCGCTTTCGCCCGATTCCAAACGCAGCGGTACTAAGCTCAGAAAGTAAAATGTCAGATTCAGACAGTGCCGGTGTCAGATCAGGTTGTTGTTGGACAAGTCGGTGATCGCTATACTGAATCTATCAAAGAAAACGAGTCTTTAAAGAGAAGGGAGATAATAAGATGATTAGTCTTGCAACAAAACATAACGACCCGGATGCCAGGCTGGGATGGCCTGAACGTATTGGATATGGTACGGGGAATCTTGGTATGAATATGATCAATGCGGTTCTGGGATCATTTCTTACCATTTACTTTACAAATGTCGCACTGCTTGATGCAGGTGTGATCGCTTCTATCATTGCGGTTTCGAAGATTTTCGACGGCGTTTCCGATCTGATTGTCGGACGTCTGGTTGATGGGACGCATTCGAAGTATGGGAAGGCACGTGTATGGCTGATGCGAATGTGTATCCCTTTTGCCGTGACGACCGTGCTCCTGTTCTGGGTACCGCCGATGTTCCCAACAATGCTGAAGTATGTCTATGTTTTTCTGATGTACAATATCGTGAATGCGGTATGCTATACGGCAATGCTGGTGCCTTACTTCTCGATGATATCATTGATCAGCCAGAA
>CAYXKS010000351.1:1238-3722 GCA_964465725.1 uncultured Bacteroides sp.
TATGACATTACAAGTGTTATACAATCTCAGAACCATATAGAAGTTGAACTTGGGAACGGATGGTATAAAGGATATTTTGGCCTGGCGGGAATGGATAAAAATTTTGGTGATGAATTCCAGATGATTGCAGAGCTTCATCTGCGTTATGAAAATGGGACAGAAGAGGTAGTGGCATCGGATGAGAGTTGGACTTACTGTGGTTCTGACACGGAAGAGAGCGATATCTATAACGGAGAGATTATCAACCGTCTCCTGTGGGCTGAAACAGAGAATGTGAAGAAAAAGCCGGTTATCGCAGGGATCGGTCCGGCTGCTTTAGTGGAACGTTACAGCCTGCCGGTAATTGAGCATGAGGATATGCCTGTAAAAGAGGTGATTCACACACCGGCGGGAGAGACTGTGTTGGATTTTGGCCAGAATTTCGCGGGATATGTCACATTCCGGTCGGCGTTGCCAGAAGGGACGAAGATCGTGTTGGACTTCGGGGAAATTCTTCAGAAAGGTAATTTTTATAATGCGAATTACCGCCGTGCCAAATCTCAGTTTACCTATGTTTCGGATGGGCTTGAGGAAGTGGTAAAACCACAGTTTACTTATTTCGGATTCCGGTATGTACGCGTGACAGGCTGGGAAGGGGAGCTTGATCCTTCTGATTTTATGGCGAATGCTCTTTATTCTGATATGGAAATCACGGGACATATCGAGACCGGCAATAAGAACGTGAACCAGTTGTTTTCCAACGTTATGTGGGGACAGAAGTCCAATAGTATAGACTTTCCGACAGATTGTCCTCAGCGTGACGAACGTCTGGGATGGACCGGGGATGCGCAGGTTTTTGCAGGCACGGCGAGCTATAACATGGATACTGCGGCGTTTTATCATAAATTCCTGCATGATCTGTGGACGGAGCAGAAGAAGCTTGACGGGATTCTTCCAGGAGTGATTCCGGTATTCGATCCGGCAGGGGCGGCTTTTGCGGCTGTCTGGGGAGATATTGCAACATTTTTACCTACTGTGTTATATGAGCATTATGGAGACAGCGAGGCACTGAAAATATATTATCCTATGATGAAGGACTGGGTGGATAAGATTACCAGAGAAGATAAGGCGCGCGGGCAGCGATATCTCTTTGACTATGGAAATCAGATGGGAGACTGGCTGGCGATGGATGGCCGCACGCAGCAAAGCATGAAAGGCGGTACGGACGATTATTTTATCGGCTCCTGTTACTATGCCATGTCGGCGAAAATGGTATCGGATGCTGCTTGTGCCCTGAATCTGTCTGAGGATGCCTCTTATTATGACGAGCTGCACCATAAGATCCGCCGGGCGGTCCTGAAGGAATACTATACCGAAAGCGGCCGGTTGAGTATCGACACACAGACCGGATATCTTGTGGCTTTGTATTCCGGTATCTATAAGGACAAGGAGAGAGTAATCAATGGCCTGAAGGAGCGCTTGTACAAGGACTGCTATCAGATGAGAGGCGGATTTGTCGGGGCGCCCATAATGTGTAAGGTTATGGCCGACAATCATTTGGAGGAAGAGGCGTTTTATTTTCTTCTGCAGGAAGGGTTTCCGGGATGGATGCACTGCATTAACCTGGGTGCGACGACGATCTGGGAGCGCTGGAATTCCGTCCTGGACGATGGCACAATGAGCGGTACTATGATGAATTCCCTGAATCATTATGCATATGGTTCCGTGGTGGAATTTCTCTACAAAAATGTGGCCGGTATCCGTGCCCTGGAGCCAGGCTTCCGTAAGGTGCAGATTTCGCCGTTGCTTAATCAGAAACTGCGGTATGTCAAAGCGGCCTATGACTCAGCTTGCGGTACCTATCGTGTGGAATGGCGCATCAGGAAAGACGGGCGGGTCCACGCGCTGGTAGAAATTCCCTTTGGGTGTACTGCGCTGGTGGGATTTCCTTTTTATCCCGGTGATGCGACTGGCGAGCTTGGCGCGGGTGTGTATGAATTTGAATATCAGCCGACAGAGGATCTGCGCTGCCGTTACACAAAGAAGACGCTCTTCAAGGAAATGCTGCAGGATGAAAAAGCTATGGAAGTGATTGAGCGCATATCTCCGATGCTGCAGCAGTTTCTGATTTCCGGTGACGAGGAATTTCTGCATGAAAGCCTGAACACATTGGAGGGAATGTTCTTCCTGGGCTTTTCACCGGAAATAATAAAAGAACTGACGGTGGAATTGACAAAGATTTATGAGGAAGACGGGTTCTAGGCCAAAGAGGTTAGAACGCGGTATGAATATAACAGAGAGGATTTTAGTGCAGATTAAGAGACAAAAGAGCAGCAGACGCTTACTGTGATTCTGCCTCTTGATCTGCAGCATAAAATACTTCCAAAACCTGACAACAGAATTTCGGGAACAATAGGATTAGATATTGTATTGATGATACATCTTATCTCTGTATGCAGAGTCGGAAAGGACTTTTGTGAGATCGTCCATGCGATTGTCCTGCAT
>CAYXKS010000352.1:0-3715 GCA_964465725.1 uncultured Bacteroides sp.
CGGCAGCATTCGCCTCCTGCGGAGCATATTGGCCCAAATCTCATCACCCTCAGTCTCCGGGATTATCCCGGAATGCAGCGCCTCCATCAGAATATCCCCCGTCGTAATATGTTTCAATCCGTATTTTCCGACATAATATGCGATATCCCTCAGGTTATTGCTGGCCAGGGTTCCTCCCCGTTCTCTCACCATGGCAATGCCGGCCGCCTCACCCTTGCCAATGATCCGGATGCCGCTCTCCGGGGCAGTTATCATCCTCAGGTAATCGCAATATTCCGCCGAACCAGCTTCCATGCTGTCCACCATAAGATCACCACTACCCCTCATCCTGTCCACCCTTGCCAGCAAGTGCGGAACTCTCTTCAATTCTTCATACACCTGCGCCGGGAGAATAATGCGTCCGGCATATAGCCGCGACAGTATGCTCTCACCCCGCACCCAGAGAAAAGCTGAAAGGCAGTCGGTATCGAAAACGAATCTGTCAGTCAATCGCCTCCCCTCCTTCCTCATCTTCTCCAAACGCTATGTCGTCGCGAAAGGCATCTAAAAGCAATTCATCGATCTTACCGGATGACACCAAATCTTTACGACGCAGTTCCCCCACCTGTTTCAGATAGTAGCCATAGGTCCTCTTCTGCAGCGCGGCAGGTGTCGGCTTGTAGAGCTTATCATCATATCCGAGGTTTCTCGCCGCCGATATCACTCCCAAAATGTACTCATCTATGTCGTTTTTCGTGATATACCCTTCCGAAGCCAGTCTCCAGAGCATTGCGCGGTGGCTCATTCCAAAATACTGCTCCAATGCAATGATATTCTGCTGGGAAAGGAATTTCATTCCACACACCTTATTCACCATCATCTTCAATGATTTATAAGGAGCAAGAAAATAGGAGGCAAACTGATCTGCCCTCTTCTCCGATTCACTGTTGGAATCAAAATTCTTCGCACAGACATTGAAGCCTGATTCGTCATCAAAATAGAGATGATATAACTCATGCGCGAGGGAAAATCTCTGCCGGCCATAGGACATCGACGAGTTGACCGCAATCAGCTTCACCTGGCCATCCCTGACACACATGCCGCTTATATTATCTCCCAGGGGATAATATACAAGGGTCAGTCCCTCTATCTGATTGGCCAGGGAAAAGATATCCACCGGTGAATTCGCATCTTCACCTAATAATTCTCTCAATTCCTGGGCTTTGGTATTAAGGTCAAGCTTATCGATCATTTGAACCCTCCAGCAGCTGTGTCATAAAACGGCTGTTAATTGCAATCCTTCCTATGTCGGCAATGATCTTAAGATCGTTCTGGCTGACATCCTGTGCTCTGAATGCGAACTGAATCGGATGGACATCACTCTGCGCATCGGCAAACATCGACAGGCTGTATCCATAAAGATTGACAAGATTCTCCAACTGATCGACCGTGAGATTCCTCTCACCGGTCTCGACCTTGGAGATATAGGTCTGTGTAACACCCAAAAATTCAGCAATCTGTCCCTGCCGTAAACCCGCCTGCTCCCTCATTGATTTTAATTTCTCATATACAGCAGCCATGGCATTCTCCCTTCTTAAATATGTATTATATTATAATTTTGTCATATTATCAATATATATTTTGCAAAAAATATGACACAAAACCAAACCGGACGCAGCTGGAATGATGTCCTTCTCCTATTGACGCGCTTTTGCCTGGTTCTAATGGGAAGCATGGACATTTTCAGATAGGAATTTACCCCTATATATGGTATTCTGTTACATAATAGAATATTGTTCTACACAAACCGGGCTCCGGAAAGTCGACATCATTGAAAAAATTTTTGAACGAAGCGAAAGGAATAGATGCAAAAATGAACCCCTATTGTACATTTATAGCCAAAGAAAGGCGGGTGGATATCGCTCAGCACCATAAATATTTACACAATATACACACAGAAAACGACATGACGCTGTGGAAAAACGACGAGGGAAATGCAGCGGCGCTATTAATTACAAATCCGGGAATGATTAAGGCGTCTCTCTGTGCTGGTGTAGTCGACGAAACTAAAACCCCAACAAGTGAAATCAGGATAAAGGCCGAATTTCAAAAATTTATCAGCACTTATACAGGAAGCAACTGGTCTCCGGAACCCCGTCCTTTTCTGCCGCCTGCGCCGCCCCCAGACGACAGGAGTTTCAGTGCCGATGCTATCTGGGGAGCTGAAATAGAAGAAAAAATGATGCTGCAATCAGAAGGAAGTCTTATACAGCCGCTCTGGATCACCGTATCTGTATCAAAAAAAGCAGCCCCGGGAGTTTATACAGGAAGAATTAAGATTACTCTCTATGACGGCGAAGCGCTGGAACTGATCCAGAATATCCAGGTTCTGGACCTGGAGCTTAAGGATACGGACGATTATTACTTAAACCTGTGGCAGTATCCATATGCGAGCGCATCATACTATCATGTTCAGCCCTTTTCAGAAGAGCATCTGTCAATCGTGAAGAACCAGATGAAACCTTACCTGACGGCTGGCGGAAAAACAGGAACAGCCTCAATTGTTGAAGAACCCTGGTATCATCAAACCTGGTGCGATTATCCCTCGATGATAAAATGGTGCAGGACCGATGGGATATGGAGTTTTGACTATACAGATTTTGACAAGTGGGTAGAATTTCTGTTACAGGAAGTAAAGGTTTCTTATATAGAATGCTATTCTATTGTCCCATGGGAAAATGTTTTGCGGTATACGGATAACGGAATCGAAAAACTGCAGGCGACCGCACCCGGAACAAAAATATGGGCAGACGCATGGACACCCTTCCTGACAGATTTCGTAATGCATCTGGACCAGAAAGGCTGGTTCGACCAGATCATACTTGCCATGGATGAACGCCCGGAAGCGGAAATGGAGGCGGCGCTAAACCTGATCGAGAGTATTCGAAATCGGGACGGAAACTCATTGAAGACAGGCGGAGCCGTGGAAAAATATAATCCTCAAATATGGGATCGTCTCTTTACCGTAACACCTCATATTTCCAGCATACGCGACGATAAAATTCCTCTTCCTCTCTTCCGATCTGTAGCCGGAAAGCGAAAGAAGCAGGGGAAACTTACAAGCATCTACAGCATGATCGGCGACTATCCGGGGATTTTTTCCATGAGTGACCCGGGCGAGGCAGCATGGACAATCTGGTATACAGAATTTTGCGGAGCGGACGGATTTTTAAAGTGGGCCTATGACGCCTGGTGCGAAAATCCGCTTGAAGATAACGCGCATCCCTACTTTGAAGCCGGAGATATGTTTTTGATCTACCCTGGAAAATATCAGGGAAAGCATACGACCGCAAGAAGCACTCCCAGATTTCAAATGCTGGGAGAGGCAATTCGTGATGTAAGAAAGCTTCGCCAACTGAGACAGGGTTATCCGGAATACGCGGATGAGATTCGACAGTTGACAGACAGTGTCAAGTCTTATTATGATCTTGGCGTCAGTAACGGAGTCGGCACGGCCGGATTTAAGACAGCGTCCGAAGAAATCAGATCAGAAGTAGCAAAGGAAGTCGAACGCCTGCATCAGGCCACGATCAACCTGTCGTCGGCCTGTATAAACAGACCTTAATTGACAATTCTATAAGCTGATTAACACAGTGTAAATTAAGTTCCTGATATATTCACATCTAAATAGAATCAGATATACTTAGGATTTCGGAAGATTTGTAGTATCAAGAAC
>CAYXKS010000353.1:0-3708 GCA_964465725.1 uncultured Bacteroides sp.
TGATAAAAATTGTAATGAATGCATCAAAGTGATCATCAAATGTTGAAAGTACTTCCAAATAAAAGCAGGATGTCTAAGAGTGGACATAGCCTGCTTTTTTCATACCTGCACCTCATGTTTTTCCAGACACAAACGTTGTGTGAAAAGTACGGTGCAGGTATCGGACGCACACAATGTACACATGAAGACCGGAAAAGAAGTAAAGAAAACTATATCTAGCAAGAACTCTCTCCCATGAAAATTTTCTGCTATAATATAAGACAGAAATCCAACAGGGGACGTAGAATCATGACGAATGAGAACAAAAGAGCGCAGATGGTCAGTTACTGCCGTAATATCACAAAGAAGAAACTAATGTCGTTATGGCTGGCGGCGCTGCTTCTTTTTCTGGGAGCTTCAGCCTGTGTCTACGGCTGGATGCAGCTTGGAGCGGATAAGTCAGGCTGGGACTATATGGAATATATCAAGCTGGTGATCGGCTGGGGAGGCGCGGTGTTTTTCTTTGCATCAGGGGCCGGCACGGCATATACAGCTGTGCGGGATGCTTTCTGGCCGCAAAAGAGCACACTGGCACGGTCCATACGTTCCCAGCTCCCCCCTATCCGGACGCTGCGCCGAATGTCCGTGAATTATTTGCCATGGTGGACAAGGATATTGCGGAGAACGGCCAGTGGTTGGACAAGGTGGCAGGCGGCGGAGGGCGGCCAGCTGGAATGTTGGTTTGGACTCGGCCGGTGTTATGAGCTTGGCCGGGGAACGGAGAAGGATGTTTCTTATGCGGCGCAGTGTTATCAGAAAGGATTGACACAGAAGAAAGACAGCGGCAAGTGGCTGCGCAGGTAGGAAAGACACGCATATTGCAGAAAAGGGGTCTGACAGATTATTTTTATCTTAGTTCAGGAGCCTGATATTCCAGACGTTATTCGTCGCTTCATTCAGGCTCCGGACCCTTTCCATAAGAAACTCTAATAGTATATTGATAAGAATATATATCCACCCAAATTCCAAAACAGGCTGAAAATCCCCTCGACCTGCCCGAACTTTTAATACGTTGTAAATTCATATTAGTGTCAATTATAATTGTGATTAATTCATTTTCTGGAATGATATCACCTGCTTTCTTTGTGGTGTTTTAAGGACTGCCTTTATATAAACTATAGCAGACAGATACAGATAGCAGTAATTCAAGGAGATTTGCAGTTTCGTTTCCACAGAATCTTTGACTTTAAGCAAAGAAACGGATATACTGAGAATATAAGAAACGTAAAAGAGTATTCGTAATTCCGATGAAAGGAGAAACAAAGCATGGCGAGGACAGTGGGTATCGGTCATCAGGATTTTGAGACGGTCAGGCGAGAGGGATACTTCTATATCGATAAGACTGATCTGATACGTCAGTGGTGGGAAAGCGGGGATAGTGTGACGCTGATCACCAGGCCAAGAAGGTTTGGAAAGACACTGAATATGAGTATGCTGGCGAAGTTCTTCTCAGTGGATTACAGGGACAGAGGAGAGCTGTTTCAGGATCTTGGAATCTGGGAAAATGAAAAATACAGAAAGATTCAGGGAACCTATCCAGTAATATTCATCAGTTTTGCGGGCATTAAAGAGAGCACCTATGCGGGAGCAAGGGAGAGTATGTGCAGGACGATAGAGGAGCAGTTTAATAAGTATGACCGGTTGTTGAACGGAGAACTGCTCAATGAGAGAGAAAAGGCGTTTTGCCAGAGTATCTCTACGGATATGTCGGACAGCACGGCAGCGGCATCGCTCAGGGCATTGTCTGATTTTCTCGGCAGATATTATGGAAAGAAGACGATCATTCTGCTGGATGAATATGATACGCCTATGCAGGAGGCATATGTCAACGGATACTGGGCAGAGATGGTTGCTTTTACCAGGAGTCTGTTCAATGCCACATTCAAGACGAATCCCTATCTGGAGCGTGCTGTTATGACGGGGATTACGAGAGTCAGCAAGGAATCGATCTTCTCTGACCTGAATAATCTTGAGGTGGTGACGACGACCTCAGAGAAGTATGCTGACTGTTTTGGCTTTACAGAGGAGGAGGTTTTTACGGCATTAGAAGAATATGGTCTGTCTGATCAGAAAGAGAAAGTAAAGGACTGGTATGACGGCTTTTCTTTTGGGGAAAGAAGGGACATTTATAATCCATGGTCTATCATTAATTTCCTGGATAAGAGAAATGTCGGGGCATATTGGGCGAATACCAGTGCCAACCGTTTGGTGGAAAAGCTGCTCAGAGAAGGAAAGCCGACGGTGAAGCAGGCTTTCGAAGAGTTATTGGAAGGCGGAACTCTTTCTATGGAAATCGATGAACAGATCGTCTATGACCAATTATCCACGAAGAAGAATGCGATCTGGAGTCTGTTACTTGCCAGCGGATATCTGAAAGTGACCGGGACTGCGTTCGAAGAGCGGACGGGACGCATGTATTATGACCTGACGCTGACCAACAAGGAAGTCCGTATTATGTTTGCAAATATGGTTCAGGACTGGTTTGCGTGGAATGATGACTACAATGATTTTATTAAGGCTTTACTGCTCGGCGATGTTAAGGCGATGAACCTCTATATGAACCGGGTGACGGCAGAAATGTTCAGCTATTTCGATACGGGCAGAAGCCCACAGGGAGAGCCGGAGCGTTTCTACCATGGATTCGTATTGGGGTTGATGGTAGAACTGGAAGACCGGTATGTGATCACGTCCAACAGGGAAAGCGGCTTTGGCAGGTATGATGTGATGTTGGAGCCTAGAAATTTGTCGGGGCTGCGGGGAAGAGGGGCTTTGATAGAGAATGGTGTCCAGTGGGATGCTATCATCATAGAGTTTAAGGTGCAGGACACAGACGAAAAGGAACTGATTGATACGGTACAGGATGCATTGAAGCAGATTGAGGAGCGTGATTATCAGGCAGTTCTTACAGCCAAAGGGATTCCGGAAGAAAGGATCCGGAAGTACGGGTTTGCGTTCTGCGGGAAGAAGGTGCTGATAGCGGAGTGAGATATTATGGAATACAATAAAACGCGTAAAAACAATAACACCAATTCCGCGAATAAAATCCCTCCCTATGCACCAGGAGAGCCGCATGGCTTTCAAGTGAGATTGACTTTTTTCTGATGAAACGCTTTCCTATACTGTGTAGGCGTAATTCCTTCATATCGTTTGAACAGTTTCATAAAATATTTCTCGTCCGAAAATCCGCACATATTTGCCACTTCATAGATGGAAAGTGTGCGGTTGGCGAGCAGATTCTTGGAGACGGAGATCCGGATACGGTTGATATAGGTTAAAATGGGATAGCCGGTATATTTCTTGAATATATTGGTCAGGTATGTAGGATGGTAACCGAATTGTTCCGCTATGTAAGCTACGCTGAGCCGCTGGTCGTAGTGAGTGCGGATCCATTCCACCACATCCAGAATATAGGCCGGGACACTGGAATCCAGGAAATGGCTGATCTGGAAAGATTCGTTCGTCACTTCCATAAGGAGCAGGTTGAGGGCATAGTGACATCTCCAGCTCGCCACATAGTTTTCCCGTTTGTTGATATCGAGTAATTGTACAAAGAGCAGTCTGGAACGCCTTTCCACGGATAACTGCCCGTATTCAGGCAGCAGGAAATTCTCTGAGGGGGGGGGTAAAATCGGCACTTTCTGTAAAGAGTGGCCGGTTCCGCAGCAGGCT
>CAYXKS010000354.1:0-3707 GCA_964465725.1 uncultured Bacteroides sp.
CCATTTCATGTTCTTTGCTTAAAGTAAAATCCATGATCTTTTATTCCTCCATGTTATTTTAATTGCATATCATTCCTTGTGCCGAATGATACCAATAATTTCTGGTTACTGCTGCATGATTTCTGTTACTATGAACAGCTTTCAGCTGTTCATAGTAACGGCATTTGCGCATTTAGAAACCCAGTATAACGCTCCCGAAATATCTGTGCCGCTTCCCCAGCCATGTGCTGACATGACCAGATGTTCTGAAGCTTTACACTAAAAATTACAGGAACGTTATATCGGAATTTACGTAACAACCCAGCATCAGGCTTCATCGCTGCCAACCGAACTGCTACGTGTTGATTCATATTATTATTTCTTGGAATAATCGAAGAAACCTACGCCTGTCTTTCTGCCGAGTTTCTTCTCTTCTACCATTTTCTTAAGAAGCGGCTGCGGAGCATACTTCTCGTCCTTGGTTTCATTGTACAGAACTTCCATGATAGCAAGGCAGATATCCAAACCGATCAGATCGCCTAAGTGCAGCGGTCCCATCGGATGAGAAGCGCCAAGCTGCATAGCAACATCGATGTCCTCTGCCGAAGCCGTACCTGCATCCAGAACGCCGATCGCCTCATTGATCATCGGAATCAGAATTCTGTTAACTACGAATCCGGGAGCTTCCTTAACCTGTACAGGAGTCTTACCGATCTCTGTAGCGATTGCTGTGATCTTATCAACCATGTCCTGAGGAGTATTCTCGCCTCTGATTACCTCTACCAGCTTCATTCTGTCAGCAGGATTGAAGAAGTGCATACCGATCATAGGTCTGTCCAAACCTTCTCCGATCTTAGTGATGGAAAGAGATGATGTGTTGGATGCGAACATACAATCTTTCTTAACGATGCCCATCAGCTCTTTGAAGATTGACTGTTTGATCTCCATTTTCTCAAGAGCAACCTCGATAATCAGATCGCAATCTGTACAGATGTTATTAAGACCTGTCGTGATCTTGCCCATAACCTCATCTGCTTTTTCCTGCGTGATCTTCTCTTTGCCTACCAGGAAATTCATGTTCTTCTGAATCTTGGCCTTACCGCCCTCAGCGTACTCTTCCTTAATATCGCAAAGACAAACCTCATATCCGTCTGTCATAGCGAATGCCTGTGCAATACCGGAACCCATGGTTCCTGCACCAATAACACCTACTTTCATCGTAAATCCTCCTTAATTTATTATTTTGATATTTTCTCTGTTGTCTTATGTCCGGCGTTTTCCACGAGACAGCCTGATCCGTCAATCTCTGAACCCACGCTGATTACTCTCTGCAGCATATTCGCCTTGGGAAATGATTTCCTCTCTTAACAGTTCTTAAACGGCACTTTCACTTTCTCCTTATTCTTGTCAAGGAAAAATGCCATGCCGTACTTCTGGTCTTCTGTCTCGAAGCAGTCACCGAACAGCTTCTCCTCGATCACGATCGCCTCATCCATACCAGCCTCTAAGCCGTCATTGATCGCTTTCTTGCAGTTGCGTACGGCGATCGGTGCGTTCTTGGCGATACCTGCTGCCATCTTCTCAGCAGCTGCCATCAGCTCTTCCTGCGGATATACTGCGTTAACCAGACCGATTCTCAATGCTTCGTCAGCCTTGATATTTCTTGCCGTATAAATCATCTGTTTCGCCATGCCAGGACCAACGATTCTTGCAAGTCTCTGTGTACCGCCGAAACCTGGTGTGATTCCCAGGCCAACCTCAGGCTGACCGAATACAGCATTATCGGAGCAAATTCTGATGTCACAGCTCATGGAGATCTCGCATCCTCCACCCAGCGCAAAACCATTGACAGCCGCAATTACAGGAATCGGGAACGTCTCCAGTTTACGGAATACATCGTTACCCTTCTTGCCAAACGCCTCGCCTTCCACCTTGGTCAGCGTGCTCATCTCACCGATGTCCGCGCCTGCCACGAATGATTTCTGGCCTGCACCTGTCAGAATCAGGCATCTTACCGCCTCCAGATCCACACTGTCCAGAGTCTTGTCCAACTCTTCCAACACGGTAGAGTTTAGGGCATTAAGCGCCTTTTCACGGTTGATTGTGATAATACCAACCTGTCCTTTTACTTCATACAATACAAATTCCATGTTTGATTCCTTCCTTCCTCCCGGCCTGCAGATTACCTGTGCCAACTTATCATGATATGTACGTATTAGGACAAATCCAGCGTGAGTACTCATTCACCCTTAAGAGGATTTTCCTTTTCTACAACCACTCTCTGTATAACCGCAATAATTCTATAGGTAACGAAATTTCCGATATCGTTACCTATAGAATTATGACCGTAACAGCTCAAACATCCACATTGTCATGCACATCCGAACTGTTACTTATATTGCTATATTAATCTCTCTCAACGATCGTAGCGCAGCCCATACCGCCGCCGATACACAGAGTCGCAAGGCCCTTCTTGGCATCCTTGGCTTCCATCTCATGCAGAAGCGTTACAAGGATACGGCATCCGGAAGCTCCTACCGGATGTCCGAGTGCGATCGCACCGCCGTTCGGATTCAACTGTCTGTCAACATCGATACCCAATTCCTTGCCTACTGCCACGGACTGTGCTGCGAATGCCTCATTAGCCTCAATAATATCGAAGTCTTCAATCTTATAGCCTGTCTTAGCCATAACCTTCTTCGTTGCCGGAACAGGACCGATACCCATAATCTCAGGTCTGCATCCTGCAAGAGCGCCGCCTACGAAAGTTGCCATAGGCTTAACACCCAGTTCTTTTGCCTTCTCCTCGCTCATCACTACGATGGCTGCCGCACCGTCATTGATACCGGAAGCATTTCCTGCGGTAACGAATCCGTTCGGGTTGATCGGACGAAGCTTCGCAAGTCCCTCAATCGTGGAACCATGTCTCGGTCCCTCGTCTACCTTAAACTCAACCATTTCCTTCTTCTTCTTAACCATAACCGGCACGATCTCTTTCTCAAAAGCACCGCTCTTCTGTGCCGCTTCAGCCTTCAGCTGGCTCTTCAGCGCGAACTCGTCAAGCTCTTCACGTGTCAGGCCCCACTCTTCACAGATATTGTCCGCTGTCCTGATCATATGATAATCATTAAAAGCATCCCACAATGCATCTTTAATCATGGTATCTACCAATGTGCCGTTATTCATTCTGTAACCGTAACGTCCCTGGGGGATAGCATACGGAGCCATGGACATGTTCTCCATACCGCCGGCAACCACGATATCCGCATCGCCTGCCTGAATCATCTGCGCCGCCATATTCACACAATTCAATCCGGAACCACATACAACGTTAATGGTAACTGCCGGAACTTCGTTCGGAATACCCGCTTTAATGGAAGACTGACGTGCAACGTTCTGACCCTGTCCCGCCTGGATTACACAACCCATATACACGTGTTCGACCTGATCAGGCGCTACACCCGCTCTGTTCAATGCTTCTTTGATTACGATTGCGCCGAGTTCTGCTACCGGAGTTGTGCTTAATCCACCGCCCATTGTACCGATAGCTGTACGGCAGGCACCCGCCAAAACAACTTTTTTTGCCATCTTCTTCTCCTCCATGTTGGTATTTTTTAGAAATAACTTTGATTAACAAGACTGACAGTGATTGTTATTTTTTTATCATTGTCTGCTTCACTTATTGTATCATAGGGGTATCTTTTTTGCAATGCTTTTCTACCTCAGGA
>CAYXKS010000355.1:0-3681 GCA_964465725.1 uncultured Bacteroides sp.
AGGGAGAGAATGTGATCGCGGTGGAGGTGCTGCGCTATCCGCTGGCTTATCGGTCTGGCAATTTCGGGATGCACAGGACTGCCACGCCGGGACTGTTTGTGGAGGAAATCGTGCCGCCTGGAGCAGCGCAGTCCGGAATGGGACTGTCGGCTGACAATACGTGGAAGTGCAGGGAAGCGGCGCAGTTTTCCATTCTGAGAGAGGCTCCGGGATTTGCGCTTTTGATGTATCTGGAAGAGCAATATGGAGATCCGGAGGTAAAAGGCTGGAAGCTTCCTGGATATCAGGATGCATCCTGGGAAAGTGCGGCAGCTTACAATGTGATGGAGATCAATGCCGGCGAAGAAATGTGCGGCTATTTGTCCCTGCGCATGAGAGGCGGCCAGGGAACAAGGATCCGGATATTGACTTCGGAAGGGTATGTTCAAAAGGAAAGATCCGGCGACAGACAGCTTCCCCGGAAAGGCGACCGGTGTGACTGGGTGAACGGAGTGCTGGACGGATATGCGGATCTCTATCATGTGGGAGGGTTCGGAGAAGAAGATGTGGACGAAGTGTACGAACCCTTCTGGTTCCGCACATTCCGCTTTGTGCAGCTAGAAATTCAGGCGGCGGCAGAGGACTGCATTATCACGGGCTTTGACTATCTGGAAACAGGGTATCCGCTGGAGGTTATCACCCATGCGGAAGGATCAGACGATACTTTTGCCTCCATTTGTGACATCAGCCTGCGCACCCTGAAACGCTGTATGCATGAGACTTACATGGATTGTCCTTTCTATGAGCAGCTGCAGTAAATAGTAACAACCCTGTAATGGATCGGATGTAATCGCAGTTAAGCCGATGACAGGAAAAGAATATTCGTGTATTATAGAAAAGGAAACACAGTGGATGGGATTTCCGCATTTATATTATCCGTCAAATCCGGTTTTTGCGAGAACGTTTGTGGAGAAAGCAAGGAAATATATGATGGCAATGCTGTTATGAGTGGAGATTTGAACCAATGACATACGCTGTGTACTGGCAATTAGCTGACATAGAATATGAATAATAACAAGGTAATAATATAGGAGGGCGCGATGTTTCATTTTGGATTTTCATATATGGGACTGATTTTTCTTATAATGCTGTTTATTCCCAATATAATCTGGACAAAACATAAACCGAAGGATTATGAGAAGTATGTCGGGAACGAAAACAAAATATTGCTGCTGTTTGAGAGAGTTGGGGAGGTGCTTGTCAGTTGTATATCTTTAATTTTCTCTGACTTTAATCCCGGAGGGCTGAGTCCGTGGTTAGTCTGGCTGGTGCTTGCCACCTCGGCAATGTTGCTCTATGAGGGCTATTGGATTAGATACTTTCACAGCAGACAGGAGATGACGGACTTCTACTCCTCATTTTTCGGGATACCGGTTGCCGGTGCAAGTTTACCGGTTGCGGCCTTTTTCTTTCTGGGGATTTACGGAGGTAACTTTTTGTTGATACTGGCGACGGTTGTTTTGGGTATAGGACATATCGGAATTCATTTAGCGCACAGAAGAGAAGCAACAGCTTAGACTGTACAAAAGAGGTGACAGTGTGGTAAGAGAAGCCAATCAAAGGGATTTGCAGGAAATATTGGAGTTATACTTATATCTGCATGAGGACTCCGTCCCGGAAATGTCAGCGCATTTGGCAGATACATGGAGGCAGATCATCCGGGATAAGAATCACCACCTGATCGTAAAAGTCGTAGATGAGAAAATCGTGTCTTCCTGTGTCTGCGTAGTCATTTCGAACCTGACAAGAAATGTCCGCCCTTATGCATTCGTGGAGAATGTTGTCACACATGCAGATTACAGAGGTAAGGGCTATGCGACAGAATGCCTGAATTATGCAAAGGCAGTTGCTGAGAAGGAAGGCTGTTACAAGATGATGCTGCTGACAGGATCGAAGGATGAAAAAACATTGGATTTCTACAGGAATGCAGGATATAACAGTGCAGATAAAACGGCATTTATCCAGTGGATTGGCATGTAGGATAACATACATATTACGCTGTTATAATTTACCGCGGAACAGCCATTCTGTGGAAGATATGAAGGCTGAATTTGCGGATATTATCAACAGCGAAGAGACAGAAGTGTTTTTGAAATATGTGCAGGATATTCCGGCAGGTTTCAATTTCACATAAGTACGGGATTTGAGGAGGCGAACAGAGCGATCTGTTTTACGAAGAGATTGTAATGATGCATATTGAGGTATCTTTAGATCGGAATTACCTATGAGCTTTGTTAATGGCAATCATTTACGATTACTTTGTAAACAGGGGAGTGCCCGTGATCAGATTGCAGATGAAAACTGGGCGCAAGATTGTGAGCCGGGGACAATGGGAAGAAGAGAAGGAGCGGCAGTTTGAACTGAAACAGCAGAAAAGGAAAGACAAAAAATAAAAAATTTAAAAATCCAGTTGACCTTCACGGAACGTCATAGTTTAAAGTGGTTTTATCGTAACAGAGAAGCAGAATGAACTGTTACGTCTGATCAGGAATAGGGAGGCCGTAATGATATGATGACAGTAAAGGAAATATCAGAATCCACAGGTATCAGCGCGCGTACGCTTCATTATTATGATGAGATTGGGCTGTTTTGCCCGACCACTAAGAGTGAAGCTGGATACCGGCTTTATGACGATAAAGCCCTGGAGACTTTACAGCAGATATTGTTCTTCCGTGAGTTTGATATTCCCTTGAAGGAAATCAAAGCAGTTATGGAGAATCCTGCTCTTGACAGAAACCAGATTCTGCAAATGCAGCGTAAAATGCTGGTGAAAAAGAAAGAACGCGTGGAGCGTCTGATCGCCGGTATTGATGAGATTCTGAAGGGAGACAATAAGATGGATTTTACAATTTTTAACAGATCAGAACTTGAGGAAATGTTTCAGGTGACGTTTGAGCACATGCCGGAAGAATTGAGGCAGATGGCTATTGATGAGTTCGGTGGAGTAGAGCAGTGGAAGAAGCACTATATTGAAGTGGCGTCTTCGGAGAAAATGCAGAAAGGGTATGCAAAGGTAGTAGAATGGTATGGTGGAAAGGATGCCTATCTGTCAGCTACAGAGCATACTGTCAGTAAAGAAATAGCGGAGAGTTACAATAAGAGAATCGAGCATGTTCTGCAAAAGCTGATCACGAAACGCGGAGAGCCAGTAGATTCCTTTGAAGTACGGGAAATCATAGGGGAGTATGGTTTTCTGATGAAGCAGTTTACACAGGTTGTGGAGGAAAAAGGCATGATGCTGGCGGTTGCGCATTCTTACCGCAATGAACTCTACAAGAAGAAACTGGATGAAAAGTATGGTGATGGCGCTGCGGAGTTTTTTGCAGAGGCGGTAGAAGCCTTTTATGGTGAACTGTAGTAACAGTTCAGCTCAGGACTTTGTACTTACTGCAAAGCCCGTGAGAATACATGAATTGTGGAATGAATCCGCCCCTTCGGCGAGGCGCAAATGCTCAAAAAATTTACTTCATTAGGTCGTAAATGCGCAGTTAATGCGCATTTCGACTGTAAATAGTAACGAACTGTAGAAGGAAACCTGAATAAAATGTTGTAAGAACCTATATAATGTTGTATAATGAATAAAAATTTGACGAAAGGTGGTGAAATGCATGAAACAATATGAAGTCCTGATGGCTAAGAAAT
>CAYXKS010000356.1:0-3672 GCA_964465725.1 uncultured Bacteroides sp.
AATCAAGATATATTGAATGTGAACGGAGGTATATGATGGGATTTTTAAAAAATCAGTTTTCCAGTCTGGTGGAATGGAATGAAAGCGAAGGTGGTGTTATATTCTGTAAGTGGCCGGGGCAGGAGATTAAGAAAGGCTCCAGACTGATTATCCGGCCGGGGCAGGACGCGGTCTTTCTGTATAATGGAAGAGTGGAGGGAATCTTCGAGGAAGACGGTGATTACGATATTGAATCGGATATCATTCCTTTTTTGACCACGTTAAAAAGTTTCAGATTCGGATTTAGTACACCGCTTCGGGCGGAGGTCCTTTTTATTAATACGAAAGAATTGCTGGTGAAATGGGGCACCAAGAATGCAATAAACCTGCAGGCGCCGGGATTGCCGGGCGGAATGCCGATTCGTGCCTTTGGCACTTTCAACTGCCGGGTGGTGGAGCATAATGTGATGATTGAGAAACTGGCTGGTATCAGACAACGATATACTGTGGATGACGTGAAAGAGCGTATCATCGCCAGCCTGGATCAGCTGCTGATGAGTTGGATCAGCAAAGCCGGCAGGGATATGTTCAACCTGCAGGCTGACGCCAGAAGCATAGCCGACGGGATCGGGTCTGATCTGGATACGGATATGCGGAAGCTGGGCATCGGTATCACTGATTTTACGATCGAAAGTTTCTCCTATCCGGAAGAAATCAAGCGGATGCAGGAGAAGGCGGCGGCCCAGTCTATGGTCGGCGATATAGGCAGATATACGCAGATTGCGGCAGCCGACAGTATGGCGAAAGGCGGTAAAGGAACCGGTATGGCGTCGGACATGGTCGGTATGCAGATGGGCATGGCGATCGGGCAGCAGATGGTAAACCAGATGAATCTGGGAGGTAATCCGGGGATGCAGCCTCAGCAGGGGATGCAGACCGGGGCAGGTGCACAGAACAATGGGGGTGCAGGTCCGAAATTCTGTCCGAACTGCGGAACACCGACAACGGGTTCAAAGTTCTGTGGGAACTGCGGAAATAAACTGTTCTGAGCATTTACGGTCAGTACTTATGTCTATGCCAGTGTCCTGGCATAGAGTATTTATGTTTGTGCCGGTTCCGGCATAGTGCGGATTATTTCCGGTCTTTCCGTAACGGTTTCGAGGTTGAAATGACATTTTAGTAAAGGAACAAATACAATCAATGAGCATATACGACACTTTAAACGATAAGCAGAAACAGGCCGTCATGCAGACTCAGGGGCCGGTGCTGATCCTGGCAGGCGCGGGATCGGGCAAGACCAGAGTGCTCACACACAGGGCGGCCTATCTGATTGACCAGGAGGGTGTGAATCCATACCAGATTATGGCGATCACTTTTACCAATAAGGCGGCTGGCGAGATGCGTGAGCGTGTGGATAAGATCATCGGGTTCGGATCGGATCAGATATGGGTCTCCACTTTTCACTCGACCTGTGTCAGAATCCTGCGCAGGTATATTGACCGGATCGGGTATGATAATAACTTCACAATTTATGACACAGACGATCAGAAGGGCGTGATGAAAGAAATCTGCAAGAAGCTGCAGATCGACACGAAAATGTTGAAGGAACGGACGATTATGAGCGCCATTTCTTCTGCGAAGGATGAATTGATTGATCCGTTAAAATATGAGATGCAGGCGCAGGCGGCTTTTGACTATAACGCGAGTAAGATTGCGGGGGCTTACAGAGAATACCAGGCGGTTCTGCACAAGAACAATGCACTGGACTTTGACGACCTGATTATGAAGACTGTGGAACTTTTTAAGGCGGATGCAAAGGTGTTGAATAACTATCAGGAGCGATTCCGTTATATTATGGTGGATGAGTATCAGGATACGAACACTGCGCAGTTCGAGCTGATCAGGCTTCTTGCGGGCAAATACCGCAATCTCTGTGTAGTGGGAGATGATGACCAGTCCATCTACAAGTTCCGGGGAGCGAATATTCGAAATATACTTGATTTCGAGAAAGTATATCCGGACGCGTGTGTGATCAAGCTGGAACAGAATTATCGTTCCACACAGGTGGTGCTTGACGCGGCGAATGCCGTGATCAAGAATAATATCGGCCGTAAGGACAAGGCGCTCTGGACAGATAAGAAAGAGGGAAACCGGATTCATTTCAGACAGTTTGACACTGCATATGAAGAGGCGGAGTACATAGCGGGCGACGTGGCGGCCAAGACGAGAGAGGGAGTGGCTGAGTACGGTGACTGTGCGGTGTTGTACCGAACGAATGCGCAGGCACGTCTGCTGGAAGAGAAATTTATTATGGAGGGAATCCCTTACGACGTGATCGGTGGCGTGAACTTTTATGCCAGACGGGAAATCAAGGATATTCTGGCTTACTTGAAGACCATAGACAATGGACGCGATGATGTGGCGGTAAAGCGTATCATCAATATTCCGAAACGCGGGATTGGCATGACGACTATCGTGCGGGTGCAGGAGTATGCAGACAGCAGGCAGATCAGCTTCTATGACGCGCTGAAGGAAGCGGATCAGATCATGACTATCGGCAGAAGCGCTTCCAAATTAAAGCCGTTTGTCACTATGATACAGACATTCCGCAGCAAGATGGAATTTTTTACGCTTGAGGAGCTGGTGCGGGATATTTTGGAGACTACGGGTTATGTGAAAGAGCTGGAAGAATCAGACGAAGAGGACGCCGCAGACCGGATTGAGAATATTGATGAGTTGATCAGTAAGGTGGTGGCTTATGAGGAGACGCATGACGAGCCGAATTTGAGTGAGTTCCTGGAAGAGGTGGCGCTGGTTGCCGACATTGACAGCGTAGGTGAGTCGGATAACAGAGTACTTCTTATGACGCTGCATTCTGCCAAGGGACTGGAGTTTCCGCATGTGTATCTGGCAGGGATGGAAGATGGTGTTTTTCCCAGTTACATGACGATCATGTCCGATGATCCGATGGATATTGAGGAGGAGAGACGGCTTGCCTATGTGGGGATTACCAGAGCCAAGGATGATCTGACGATCACATATGCGAGACAGCGTATGATCAGAGGAGAGACCCAGTACAACCCTGTCAGCCGTTTTGTCAGGGAGATTCCGTCTTCTCTGATGGATAATAAGCCTCCGAGACAGAAATGGTCGGATTATGAGGAATATGAGGAGGACTCCAGGGAGAGGAGCTTTTTTAAATCGAAACCCTTTGAGACAAAGTCCTTCGAGACAAAATCTTTCGCAGGAAGTTCTTCTGACGGGGATGTATCAGGGAAAGTATTGCCATACCGCCGTGTGCCGGATGATGTGTTTGACAAACCGAAGGGCCTGGCTTTTGGGAAAAATATTCTGTCAGAGCAGCCGGCTTTCTCCGGGCGGAAGTCTGAGACGGGAGTTGTGGGGAAACCTAAGGCTATCGTCAGGCCGAAACGAACGGCAGTAGAGAACCAGCCGTATATCACCAGAGCGACCCAGGGGGTTGGCGCTGTGTCAATCGAGCCGGCCGGCAGCAGGACATTGGAATATGGTGTGGGCGACAGAGTGCGGCACATGCGTTACGGCGAAGGGACAGTGATAGGGATTGAACCGGGCCCGAGGGATTCTCAGGTAACGGTGGTATTTGATGAAGCAGGGCAAAAGATCATGTATGCAGGATTTGCAAAGTTAAAAAAGATATAAAGTATGCTGGTA
>CAYXKS010000357.1:0-1216 GCA_964465725.1 uncultured Bacteroides sp.
ATCCAGCCTGCCTGATCCTTCAAGCCCTGAACGACAGCCTTATCATATGCGATACCGCCGGTTACAACGATCTGGTCTACCTTTCCTTCCAGAACACACGCCATAGATCCGATATCCTTCGCTATCTGTCTGATGAAAGCTGCACGAACTTCTTCTGCCTTCGCGTCACCCTCGTCTACCATCTTATCTACGTCACGCATATCATTGGTGCCACAGTATGCGTTGAAACCACCGCCGCCTACCAGCTTCTTATATACTTCCTTCTCGGTATACTTTCCGGAGAAGCACATCTTAACGAGTGCACCGCAGGGTACCGCACCTGCTCTCTCGGGTGAAAATGCGCCGTCACCGTCCAAAGCATTGAATACATCCACGACCCGGCCCTTTTTGTGTGCTCCTACGGATACTCCGCCACCCATATGTACTACGATCAGATTGAGTGACGCGTAATCCTTACCCTGTTCTTTCGCATACCTCTTCGCTACTGCCTTCTGGTTCAATGCATGGAATACACTTGTTCTCGGAAGCTCCGGCACCCCTGAATAACGGGATATGGGTTCTAACTCGTCCACTACGATAGGATCTACAATGTAGGAGGGAACTCCGATAGAATCTCCGATCTCTCTCGCCAGAATACCTCCCAGATTACCGGCGTGCTGCCCCTGCACACCAATCTTCAAATCTTCCAGAAGTTCATCCGTAACTGCATAAGTACCGCCCGGAATCGGCTTCAACATACCACCGCGGCCTACAATCATATTCAATGAATGAATATCAAAATCTTTCTCTTTCAACAGATTCACAATAATATCCTTACGGAAATCCTTCTGGTCCACGATAGTCGCATACTGCGCAATCTCCTCTGTGGAATGTCTCAGAGTCTCCTCGAACAAAAGGGTCTCGTCTTCAAACACACCGATCTTCGTGGATGTGGAACCCGGATTAATAATTAAACTTTTTACTGACATGACTTACCTCCTGTATCAACCAAACTATTATTTCCAAACTATCCTCACTTGTGTCCCATATCTTTCCAGATACAAACGTCACTAATTCATCTTAGACAGAGCCTCAGCCATAACTGCACCGAGCGCCAGAGAATTCACCTTCGTCTCGAAGTCATCCGAACGGGAAGTCAGGATAACCGGCGCCTTCGTTCCTGTCAGGATATTGCCGTTCTTAACTTTAGCCGTATGTACCAGACACTTATACACCA
>CAYXKS010000357.1:1316-3661 GCA_964465725.1 uncultured Bacteroides sp.
AGGCGCTACCTTGGGATTCGGAATACCGCACGCATGGCAGACATCCACTGTATTCTCAATAATATGTACCTTATCTTCCAGAGCAGGGTAAGTCATGAAGGCAACATCCGTCAGGAAAAGGAGGTGATCGATCCCCTCAACCTCGAATACACACACATGGGATAATGCCTTGCCTGTTCTGAGTCCCACTTCCTTATCCAACACACTCTTCAGGAAAGACTTGGTATCGATCAGACCCTTCATGTACATATCCGCCTTGCCCTGATGCACTAACTCTACCGCTTTCAGTGCAGCCGTATAATTATCTTTCTCATCAATGATCTCGAAACCGCTGATATCAACGTTGTCCGCTGCAGCAACTTCCTTAATCTTGTCTGCGTCCCCGACGAGAACCGCCTCTGCAATTTTACGTTCTTTCGCTGCCGCTACCGCTTCCAAAACAGCGCTGTCCTGTGCAACCGCAACCGCAACTTTCTTCATGCTGCACTCGGATACCTTAGATAACAAATCCTCAAAACTCTTGCTCATTTTCCCTTCCACTCCTTTGTTTTTCATCGTACTGCCATCTCTCTTTATTGCATGTAAACTATAATTAACGACATTGGAAATTTCGTTTTCGGCCTTGCAGAAGCTTTCGGATATAGCTCCTGAAAGAGCCAGAAACAGAAATTTGTTATGTCGTTTACTATACCTATAAGCACTTTTCCATGAAATAAAAAGCAAAGGTTTGCACCACAATGGCTTCATCGTTAAAATAGTAACACTTTCGGGAAGAAAAATCAATTTGTATATGTTTTTTCTGCATACTATTAGAACAATGTCATTTAGTTAAGAGAACTTTTGATAAACACAGTGTGTTATAGGTAGAAAATATTGAAAATAACGTTAAGTTAGACAATTCAAGGATTCACAAATGGAAAGCCCTGCTAAAAATGAGTGCCAGAAATTCTGTAAAATAAGTTTATAATCAAGGCCCGCGCAACATATATTGACCACTTTGTCAAGCTTTTTTGAAAAAGCTACAGAAATACAGAAGGGAAGAAAACTATGCAGTTGTATCAGTTTGAAAGAATCTATTCTCAGATGGAAAAAGATTTCGCTAAGTTATTTCATAGTTGAAGTGAAATTCCAGATTAATGTTGATCCAAATTAATATACTGGTTTCTATTGAATTAATCATCCATTCAAAAATCAAACTCTGATAATGTTATTCTGTCGTAAGCGCCATTTTTGGCATCTTCGGGATGTGGTTCCAATCCAATAACCGTAATTTCATTTTTATTAGGACCATATACCCAATACATTCTTCTGGCTCCGCTTTTCTTGTTTTCGAGATACGATTGCCATACTTTCATTCCATATCTCTTGGACAATGGTACAATCTCATGTGTCTGCAAACTTGGATATTGAGGATCAGCAGATAACAATTTCATTGCTTTTCCCCATTTTTTATATAATTCATCTTCCTTTTTTCCGATAGTACCATTTCGGGATTTTATCTGCAAGCCATTCCAAAGAGCATACATCTCAGGAATACCCATTCGTATTATAAAATTCATAATAGCTTTCTCCTAGAATGTCGATAAATCTATCGGTTGAGATATCTGCCCTGACTTAAAGTTTTTAATAGCTTTATCCATATCTGCCAAAGTTTTGGCTGAAATACTCTCCGGTGTAGTCAATTCTCTTGGCTCCAGCATAATACACCCATTCTGATACTCTTTCACATTATAATACTGATATGTTGCTCCCCGTAAGGTTATTCTTTTTTTATCGTCAAGATGAACCGTGTAATCTTTAATTGCTTCCAATATTTTCACCTCCATACTAGAATGTGGGATATCCCACCTATATTTATGATACGCACTTACAAAGTGTCTGTCAATTATTATTTACTTATACATGAATTCAAGGTATATAATACTATTATAATCCATTTTAAATAGACACCTTTAAATGATGTGATAAAATGGTCATAAATGGAGTCCACTTTCATGTCAAAAATAGTTAACAAAATCGATCTATACCCATTATGCACCGACAATCTTTCCGTCCTGCACCGTTATCACACGGTTGCATCCTTTGGCTAATGCCACGTTATGAGTAACAAAAAAAATCGTCTTTCCCATATGTTCGGAAAAATATTGTAAAAGTCCCACCACCATCTGCGTATTTTTACTGTCCAGATTTCCTGTCGGCTCATCTGCTAGAATGATATCCGGCTCGGAAAGAAGCGCCCTTAAAATCGCCGCCCTCTGCTGCTCACCGCCGGACAGCTGCAGCGGAAAAGCACTTTTCTTATTTTCCAGTTTAAGCTTACACAGAAATTTGTCAATCAGACTCTC
>CAYXKS010000358.1:0-3654 GCA_964465725.1 uncultured Bacteroides sp.
TTCCTCACTACTATTATGCACTTCTTCCCGGCATGTTAGGATTCTCTACGTCACGGACCGTACAAAAAATGTTTCCTCTTTTTGACCCTTTTTGCAATCATACCTTATCTGAGATTGCCGTTTCTGTCAAATCTTCTCTTCAATGCCTTCTCTACAACAGGGATAGTCGCAATCATAACAACACACTGCAGGCAGATCCAGATTCCGGTCACACAACCGACCACGGTGTCTCCTTTTCCCATAACCGCCAAAATAATCAGCAATGTGAGAAAGCACATGACCCATCCGACTTTCCACCACAATTTTCCACAATAATAGTGCGCAAAATTCCATGTCTGCTGATTCTTACTTGACATAGAAGTTCTGTAACCATAAATACCATTTATGGTTCCCGGCGGATGCTTGACAAACACATACCCTATCCCGACCATAAGAATCGGCGTCAGCATACAACTGACCGCCATAAATATCCAGAAGCCCATCTCAGCATCTCCCTTTACCTGACTCGATATTTCCTCTCAATTACAGTGACATAGACAACCATCGCTCCAATAGCTTCTGCCATACATCCCAGAATCGAAAAGATGATATACGGCGAATTCTGTCCTGTCAACAAAGGTAATCCCAACAGCGCGAACACAGTACCAAACACACACCACAATTTTCCGACAGCCCGATTATATGCTCTTACATCATTCACCTCAAACACCTCTGCATTAGCCCAGAAGCCAAACGGCATCGCCCGCTTCGAATGCATAGCGTAAATTCCGAAAGTAATCATAACTCCACTAAAAATTATCCAGATAATAAATGCAAATAGCATAGATTTTCTCTCCTCCTCATTATTCGATATTCCTAATCCACCTCATTCAAGATCCAATACAGATTATCTGCATCCTTTTATGTGCCCAAACTACACCCATCCACTTACACTGCTGTGGATACGCGAGTATAGTTATAATATTTTTCTGCTTTTTCACTTGGAATCATCTCCCGAAAGCTGCTTAAGCCCATCCATACTGACCCTGGCAAGCGTTTTCATCTGTTTAATCGCAAGTTCTCTGAGCAAAATCAAACGTTCCGGCATCACTATGCCCTGTTCAATCAGAATTGCATTGTAGCTTTCCATATTTGCAAGAACAAGAAGCTGATTCAGGTTGGCCTCATCACGCATATTGCCTTTCTTTCCCGGATTACTGTCCCGCCACTGCTTTGCCGTTCTGCCAAACAATGCAACATTTAAAAGATCAGCCTCGTTGGCATATTTGTATGAAATCTGCTCCGACGTAAGTTCCGGCGGTATCAGATTGTCTTTGATTGCATCGGTATGGATGCGATAATTCAGCTTGGCTATCTCACGATTAAGATTCCAGTTAAGGGAAAGTCGGCTGTTCTCATCCTGCTTAAGTCTCTGGTAATCCTCTATAATATACAGCTTAAATTCAGGAGATATCCATGATGCAAATTCAAAAGCTATGTCCCTATGCGCATAAGTTGCAGCATATCGTCCTTGTTTGCTCACGATGCCGATTGCTCCCGTTGATTCAATCCAGCGTTTCGGAGTCATGACAAAACTATTGTCGCCCGCCTCATTTTTAATTGCCTCGAATTCGATGCAATTAAAATTTGTATTATGTAAAACCTCCCATAGACCAATAAATGAAATCGTGCTCCTTGATCGCATCCAATTCTGAATAACGTATCCGGGATATTCGCCTTCCCGTTTCTTCGCAATATCGGTCAACGAAATAAATTCATTCACATAATCTGTCGTATATACGCCAATATCAATTCCATTTGCATGAATCGTATCCCTCTTAATTTCTGTTGCCATACCAATCCTCCCTGTCATTTTCGTGACATTTCGAAAATATAAAAAACAAGACAACCGTCTCATCTTGCCGGTCGCAAACGCTCCATAAAAAGCAAGATGCAACTATAAGATACATTCCTGCAGTAAACCTATCTCATATAGATTCCTGCCAGTCTCAACTCCTGATCGAATGAAATTGTGTATACCACGCTGATATTTTCATAGATAACATCAGTCTGCGTGACAAGAATATATTGTCCCCTTTGTTCTGCTGCCTGTGCATATACATGACCGAAGGATTGTCTTTCACCCCAGTCATCAGAAATCCCCTTTCTTACCTTATCAATTGCCTCCTGTGTCAGCACAGCGCTCATCTCATCGACTGATGTTTCGCGCAGAGTCTCAAAATCGTTCTGATCCAACAGTTCAATCACTCTCTGTGCTTCGGCAGTAATCTCCTCCTGCGAGAAATCCGCTTTGAATTCTGCCGGCTTCGGAAGCATCCACCATATGCATGCCCCTAAGAACAACAGAAACAGTAAAATCACTCCAACCGCCCCAAGAACCATTCCGATCCGTTTCCTGCGATATGCCTTTCTGTCAGCATCTGACAGATCCTGGCAAAAAGCCTCTGCAATCTCCTGTGGCGAACCCATACCTTCTATAATCTGCTCCATCGACTCGCCCTGCTCTTCCCGTGCGGCAATATCCGACAGAAGCTGATTCCTGATCTCTTTCCTCTTCGCCCCTGTGCATTTTATTCTCCTGACAATATCATTGACATATTTTTCTGCATTCATTTTCCAATGATCCTATCCTTTCAATATATAAACCTGTCATCCATCCATCAATTTTCTGATTCCATCCGAAATCTGCTGCCAGCTCTGATACATTTCTCCCAGGGCATGCCTGCCTTTATCTGTCATGAGATAATATTTCCTCGGCAGTTGCTTATTCTCTGCTTCAAACCATCTGCTTTCCACCAGACCTTCATCTTCAAGCCGATAGAGAATCGGATACAGCGTCCCTTCCTTCAGAGAAAAAATATCGCCACTCTTCTCTCGTAGTTCCATGATCAGTTGATATCCATATTTCTTCTCCTCCGTAAGAAGCCGCAGGACAAGCATGTCCAAAACACCTTTTTTCATCTGCCGCTCGTATTTCTCCTGCATTTATGCTTATTCCCCTTGTCTTAATCTATATCACTCTGCTTAAATATTCATCTATATGCTTTGTATTACTAAATATATATTAATACCTATATATATCGATGTCAACATATGTTTTGCAAGACATTAAGATAATATATTCTCACGTAATGCGCAGTAGATGCACTTTCGTGACCTGTGAAACAATATCTTTATGTTAAGAAATCGCTTTTACTTTTGGATAAACAGATCTATTATAAAGCTACAACAAACCGGGATTTGATGTGTAGTAGACAGAAGGGATGAATTCAGAGATATCAAGATACTCTTCAAAGACTTCCTGATTTGTTCTTCCCTCTGTCAACAGCAGTCTCTCATAAAGGGAAGTCGAAATCTGCCGTTTCAATTCCCGGATAGACCAACCGGAATTAACAGCTTCTTTTTCATAAAAGCTACGTTTATCGAGGTCAGAAATAGATAACAATTCACAATAGTGTGATCAACTCAATTTAACAGACACTGTCTGTTGAATTTGATAAGCCTGATAAAACCGCTACGCCTGTAAATATCATATCCGCAGACGTAGCAAGCCATAATAACTCGTGCACTTCTATTTTAATCCACAATCCTTTTCAATTTTATCGCTGTCCTTCCACCAGTTCTTTTATCTTTGCATCTGTATAAAAAAATGCC
>CAYXKS010000359.1:0-1890 GCA_964465725.1 uncultured Bacteroides sp.
ATATTTCCGAATTCGGCAACGGTCAGGAAGTATTCGATATTCTGAAAATTCATGTATAATCTCCTTTTTATTCTTTGATGTCCATAGTTAACGGTAGTAACAGTTCCGGCAGGATTTTCCGGCAGAAATCCTGCCTGCTTATGCTAAGTACATCATGAATCAGAGATTCATGGCCGCCATGTGCTGTCCTGTTCACCGGATATGCAGGTATACTCTGTTACTAATGCCCATTAAATCATGAATCAGGGATTCATGATCACCATTCGCCGTTCGTCGAATATGCAAGCACACTCTCCTCACTAACGCTCATTATATCATGATCTGCAAGATATTCACAGGATAAATCTTGTGGATCCCCGCCTTTTTCATGTTGGACGCCGGGAAGAAACAGAGTGTAACATAGTATCAACAGAAAACAACGAGAAGAAGAAAGGCGGTAATATAATGAGTTATAACAGTTTGAAAGAAGGTTTTATCTATGGAAAATGAAAAGCAAAATAAAATGGCGGTCATGCCCATGGGAAAACTGGTGTTTTCCATGTCGCTGCCATTGATGATTTCGCTGCTTGTGCAGTCGCTTTATAACATTGTGGACGGTATTTTTGTGGCACGTATCAGTGAGGATGCCCTGACAGCCACTTCCCTTGCATATCCGATCCAGCTTTTGATGATCGCAGTATCGGTTGGTACCGGAGTGGGTGTGAACGCGCTGATCGCCAGAAAACTGGGAGCGAAACAGCATGATGAGGCAAATCAGGTCGCAACGACCGGTTTGGTGTTGTCGGTGATCTGCGCAGTGATATTTTTACTGTTGGGAGTCACTTGTTCCGGTTTCTTTGCACATGCTTTTACCAGTGATCTGGTGACTGCGGAGCTTTGTGCCGATTATCTTGGCATCTGCATGATATTCAGCGTAGGAATCTTTATCGAAACGCTTGCACAGCGCCTTTTACAGGCAACCGGCAATACGCTGCTGAGCATGATTTCGTTGATCGTTGGCGCTGCCACTAATATTATTCTGGACCCGGTTTTGATTTTCGGGATGCTGGGGGCTCCGGCAATGGGAATCCGGGGTGCGGCTGTCGCAACCGTGATAGGGCAATGGTGCGGGGCAGCGGTGGCGCTGGGACTTCACTTCTTCAAAAATCCTGAAATCCGGTTTGCATTCCATGGTTTCCGGCTTAAAGGAGATGTTATTCTTGCTATCTATAAAGTAGGTCTGCCAACCATTGTTATGCAGGCGATCGGAAGTATTATGCTTTCGGCAATGAACGGATTGATTATGCCGATCTCGTCCACAGGGGTTGCGTTCTTTGGCGCGTACTACAAGCTTCAGAATTTCCTGCTGCTGCCGATGAACGGCCTGGGACAGGCGGCAATTCCGATTGTCGGGTATAATTACGGCGCAGGGAACGGGCAGCGCATTTTACAGGCGCTTAAAATCGCTATACCTGCGGCGGTCTGTATCGGCCTGGCCGGAACCGTAATTTTTCTTCTCTTACCGGGACAATTGTTGGGACTGTTTTCGGCAAGCGATGTTATGCTGGAACTCGGGGTGCCGGCGCTTCGGATTATTTCCCTGACATTCGCTTTCGCAGCGGTTACGGTGCTGATCGGCTATGCTGCCGCGGGACTTGGAAACGGCGTTGTCAATATGATTGGAGCCGCATTGCGCCAGCTGATCATTCTGCTTCCTGTTGCGTGGCTGTTTGTCAGAATCGGAGGGATCAATGCGATCTGGTATTCCATGTGGGCCTCCGAAGTGATCGCGGCGCTGTACTGTATCTTCAGCCTGCGGCATGAATTGAAGAAGAAAGTGTATCCGCTTTTGGAATAGTACAGTAGCAGCCCTTGCCTGCATCATCAATGGATTCTGTGTTTTCCAGTGCT
>CAYXKS010000359.1:1990-3652 GCA_964465725.1 uncultured Bacteroides sp.
AGTACAGTAGCAGCCCTTGCCTGCATCATCAATGGATTCTGTGTTTTCCAGTGCTTCTTTTACCATGTTTGTTGTATCTTGATCCAAATCATAGTATACTGGTAATACATAATTGAGAGGGGGCGATATACATATGCAGGCATTATTTGACGCGATTAACACGATCTGCGCCAGGATTCAGGTCGTCTCGGATTTGTTCTGGGATTTTCCGGCTAACTTTTCCTGGTACAGTTCCATCCCGATTCTGGGGAATTTCTCTCTGGCGATTATTCTCCTGTTGGGGTCCGGGATTTATTTTACCTGTAAACTGCGCTTTATTCAGGTGCGGAGATTCCGGTATGGTCTACATGTTTTGAAGACCAGCAAAGCGGCACAGACAGGCATTACACCGCTGGCGGCCTTTTTCCTGTCCACAGCGATGCGGGTAGGACCCGGTAATATTCTGGGCGTCACGGGAGCTATCTCTATCGGCGGTCCGGGGGCTTTGTTCTGGATGTGGGTGTCTGCTTTTTTCGGTATGGCGACAGCATTTACCGAATCGACACTGGCACAGATCTTTAAAGAGAAAAAGGGCGATGAGTATGTGGGAGGTCTGGCCTTTTATGGCAAACGTCTCCTGAAGGGATCGGCAGTTGCCGGCGTGGTTTTGTCACTGATGTACATTATATATGCGCTGTTATGCTTTCCGGCACAGGGGTTCAATACAGTCTCGGCAGTCGGACAGATCGCGGAGACCATTTCAGGACAGACGATTCCTACGAATTCTGCACTTTACTGGATCGCTTTTGCAGTATTGATTGTGGCGATGATTGCCATTTCCTGGGGCGGCATCCGCAAGGTAACCAAGGTTACGGATGTGCTGGTTCCCATTATGGCTGTGATCTATGTGCTGACGGTTTTGGTGTTGATCGTTGTAAACATTACGCGGATACCCTGGTTTTTCTATGCCGTATTTACAGAGGCATTTAAACCGGAAGCGGTATTCGGGGGAGCTTTCGGAGTTGCCCTGATTCAGGGAGTGAAACGCGGACTGATGTCTAATGAGGCCGGTCAGGGTACGATTACCATGCCGGCGGCGGCTTCTGACGCTGCGCATCCCTGCGATCAGGGGTGTGTACAGGCGATCGGTGTATTTTTGGACACGATCGTGATCTGTACGTTGACCGGTTTTGTGGTGATTATGGGGCGAGTGTGGTTGACTGATAATGCCGCAGCGTGGTTTGATCTTGGCAAGCTGCCCAAATATCTGACTTCTGCGACGGAGCTGGCGCCGGGGACAACTTTCAACACCGCGGTGTCTCTGCTGATCTCCGTATGCTTCGGCTTATTTGCCTTTACCTGTCTGCTGGGATTTATTTCCTTTACGGAAATCTGCGCCAGCCGGATTTCTACGAAGAAGTCTTTCCTGCTGGTGATCAGGATACTTTGTATGGCGGTGGTTTCTTTTGGCGTATTGACCAGCATAGCGGGCATGGATCTGGGGTCTTTATGGGATCTTTCGGATTTTGCCAATATTTTGATTGCGTATTGCAATATACCTCTGCTGTATCTTGGGTTTTCTTATGTGAAGCGTGCAACCGACCATTTTGAGAAACAGGATGGTACACCGTTTACGTCAGGTATTGCCGGGACAGACGTACCGGTGTGGGATGAGAAGGCCGG
>CAYXKS010000360.1:0-3627 GCA_964465725.1 uncultured Bacteroides sp.
ACGAACCCTTTGTAGGGCTTGATCCGAAAGCAGCGCTGATTCTGAAGGATATCATATACAATCTCGACTGTTTCCCCGGATGCTGAAGCAGCTTCTTGAGTTGGGGCATCATCTGCTTTTGCAGTAGAAGCATCGGTATTTTCCGTGCCGGTATCAGAACCTGTCTCAACAGATGTTGAGCCTTCGGTTGAGCCGCATGCCGTCATCAGCATAGCTGTAGTTAATATGGCTGCTGTAATAATATTTTTCTTTTTCATAGTCTCTCCTTCTTTGTTTAGTAAAACTACCATTAGTTTACTGTAATCGGCCGATGTTTAGTAACACAATAGTATCACGGCCCTCCTGCTGTGTCAATAACTATTTATAAATTATGCAAAATAAATCAAAATAATTTGTATATATTTTGTCCATAGTGTTGATTTTTTTGGTAAAGTATAGTAAACTTTGAATTGCAATTTTACTAAAATATAAAGAAAGGTACTAAACAATGGGAACAATGAGAAAAGAATACGACGTAAAGATTTCAGTTCAAAGTAATTGCCTGGAAATAATTTCTGAACAAAAGGATCAAACTTCTTCTGAAATTGAAGAATATTGCTACAAAATAACTTCTTCATCAGAAGTACATACCGGATTGAATCAAAACAATTTGTCTCATGCAGAAGAACAGCCTTTTATAAAGCTTCGTCTTATAGGCAATATCCTGGGCATTGCAGGAATGTGGAGACCAGATTCCGGATTTCAAAAAGCTCTGTACGGAGACTGGGGCTGTAAGTTTCAGACTAATATCAGCCATTCTGCTCCAATACTTTGCTTTTTTGACCATCAGGATAAAAATTGTTTTACAATTTCCGTCAGTGAATTAAGCAAGGATGTCCACTTTACAACGGGTGTACACGAAGAAACGGCAGAAATATACACAGAAATAATTATTTTCTTAACGGATTCCTCTTTACCATACCATGTTTCCTGTAGAATAGACAAACGTCCTCTACGGTTTGACAAAGTCATCCAGGAAACCGCGGCATGGTGGGATTCCATTTTACATGAAGCGCCTATGCCTGTTCCCGAAGATGCAATCTTCCCCA
This sequence comes from uncultured Bacteroides sp., assembly GCA_964465725.1. GTDB lineage: Bacteria > Bacillota > Clostridia > Lachnospirales > Lachnospiraceae > UBA3282. The sequence continues at coordinate 1,089 of CAYXKS010000360.1, forward strand.
TGTATTCTACCTGGTATTCTTACCATCAGGAACTGGATGAACAGAAATTGCTGCAGGAATGTAAAATAGCTACAGATATGGGCATGCGTTCTATCATTATAGATGATGGCTGGCAGACTCAAGACAACCACCGAGGTTACGGATATTGCGGCGACTGGAGGAATGATTCCTCCAAGTTCCGTAATTTCCGGAAATTTGTGGATATGGTACATAATCTGGGGATGAAATGCATTCTGTGGTACAGTGTTCCTTTTGTAGGCAAATTTTCGCATAAATGGGCAGTATTTAAAGACTTTTGCCTTCACTATGAGTCTTCACTCCAGGCTGGTGTACTGGATCCCAGATATCCGCAGGTAAGGCAGTATCTGATCTCTGTATATAAAGAAGCGCTTATAGCATGGGATTTAGATGGGTTCAAGCTTGACTTTATTGATTCTTTTCAGAATTATGAAGATACGCCTGCTTTTGGAAAAGGTATGGATTATTCCGAAATATCACAGGCTGTCCAACGTCTTATGATCGATATTCGGTATGCTTTGACAGAAGTAAAATGCAATCTTATGATTGAATTCCGTCAAAAATATATTGGCCCACAGATAAGACGCTACGGAAACATCTTCCGGGTAGCAGACTGTCCGTTATCAGGCATTACAAACCGCGTGGGAATTGCAGACTTGAAACTGCTTGGTGGATCATGTGCCGTCCATTCAGATATGCTCTTATGGCATGGGCAGGAAGCACCCGAAGACGTCGCAATTCAGATTATTAACTGTATTTTCTCTACAATACAGATATCTGTGAGGCTGGGTTCTTTAAATACGGAGCAAAGGCAGGTTTTGAATTATTATCTTGGGTTTTCCATAAGATACAGGGAGACACTGCTAAAAGGAGATTTTACAGCAAAATCACCTCTGGGACTTTATCCCATGTTATTATCTGCAACAGAAGATATAGAAATATGTGCTGTTTATGAAGAAAACTATTGTATTGATTTTTCAGATCGTTATAATATACGGGAATTATGGATATTAAATGGGACTCACGGAAATATACAATACGTAATTCTTCCCGATAAAGCACTTTATTCGGCTGTTCTAAGAGACTGTACCGGAAAAAATATTTCAGAAACACACTTGAGAACTTGTAATAAACAGATTCTTTCTTTGCCCTGTCTTCCCGGCGGCACTCTATGCTTCACGAAACAACGGGCATAATTAAGCAGGAAAGAGTGATTAGATCCTATTCTCCTGAGTCACCGTGCATACCGTTCAATGCACGGTGGCTTTAACAGACAAGAGATGATTTAAAATAATCTCAGGAGTCCTGTTCCTGGTGATGGATAATGCCGTAGGCATTAATTGATGCACAAGTATTCTTTTTATATTTGTTCTTGAAGTCTTTCTTTATTGTATGCTACACTGAAAACATTAATGAAGCGAAAGGCATAGAATATATGACAACACTAAACGACATTGCAGCGGCTTGTGGTGTTTCCAGAACAACAGTATCAAGAGTGCTCAGCCAGGATCCCGGATTTTCTGTTTCAGAACAGACGCGTAACTTAGTCATTACAACAGCCAAAGCTATGAACTATGATATGAGCCAAAAAAGACGCACACCAGGATGCGGGGAGACAAAATCCCTCCCAAGTCAACTGGCAGTTCCTGTTTTAAAGATTGGTATTTTGAACTGTGAATTTAAATTATTTGAAACGGCGGTCAATGATTATTACAACGCTATTTTTTCGGGTCTTATGTCCTGTCTGAAAGACATGAATTTAATTTCCGGTATGGAATTCCGTTATATTTTAAAAAAATCCTATGATGAATTAAACGGGCTTGATGCATTAATTATTCTCGGCAAAATGAGTTTGAATCCATACCATCCTTTGGTTCGTGGAATCAAATACAAAATAATTCTGGATTATATTGCGCCAGATTATCAGTTCGATTCTATCCTTCCGGATTTTAATCAGGCAGTCCAAATGGCAATCGATTATTTCCATTCCATTGGCCATCAAGATATAGGATATGTCGGCAGTCTTGACCGTATTGTACAGTTTGCGTTCGATACCAGGGAAGAAAAAAAGGATTTTAGACATCTGGCATTCCAAAATTATTGTCTGCAAAATGATATCAAACCAGAAAGCCGTATCTGGCTTTCGGACTCTTTTTCAGCTGACGACGGGTATGCTATCACAAAACAGCTTATAAAAGAGAAAAAGCTGCCTCCGGCTTTATTGTATGGATCTGACGGCTTAGTCATTGGAGCTTATAAGGCCTTTCAGGAGCATGATATAAAAGTTGGCGAAAACATTTCTGTTATCGGGATTGATAACATGCCTTTTTCCGCTTTTCTTAATCCTCCGCTTACATCTGTTGCCTTGAATCCGCAATTACTCGGTCGAGCAGCGGCATATGCCCTGGTTTCCCAATTTGAGCAGCATAGAGACTATCCTCTAACAATTCATCCTCCTCTGAAAATTGTAGTACGCAACAGCTGTAAAAACCTTCTGTCAGAACTTGCATGATAATTATTA
>CAYXKS010000361.1:0-3626 GCA_964465725.1 uncultured Bacteroides sp.
CAGTGGCGCTCCTGGTATTTGTCAATGTGTGGAATGAGTATCTGTGGTCCAATACTTTTGTATCGGATGATGCATTAAAGACGGTCGCGACAAGATTCGTGAGATTTACAGGGCAGTACGGGTCCAATATGGCAAGGATCTATACGGCGAGTGTGATTACGATGGCACCTATTGTGATCCTTTATCTGCTGTTCAGCCGGAAGTTTATCGAAGGTATGACCAGCGGCAGTGTGAAAGGATAAAAACGGAGGAGTATATGAGAGAAGAATACATTGAAAAAATATATGCCGGCTGGCTTGCGAAGATCATAGGTATCCGCCTGGGTGCGCCGGTGGAAGGCTGGACGTACGATAAGATCAAAAATGTTTACGGGGAAGTTTATCACTATCCTGTGGATTACAGGGAATTTGCCGCGGACGATGACAGCAATGGCCCGCTGTTTTTCTTAAGGGCGCTGGAGGACGGCAGGCATGGATTTGACCTGCAGGCGCAGGATGTAGCTGAGGCACTGTTAAACTACGCTCCCTTTGAGCATGGGTTTTTCTGGTGGGGTGGTTATGGAGTATCAACGGAACATACGGCTTATCTGAATCTGCGAAATGGTATGACTGCGCCTGAGAGCGGTAGTATCGCCCAGAATGGCAGTACGATCGCGGAACAGATCGGCGGGCAGATCTTTATCGATACCTGGGGACTTGTCACGCCTGGCAATCCGGATCTGGCGGCGAAGTTTGCCAGGGAAGCCGCGAGCGTCACTCATGATGGAAATGCCATTTATGGGGGCATTTTTGTGGCAGTCTGCATCAGTTGGGCTTTCGTGGAGAAGGATATCCGCAAGATTATTGAAAAGGGATTGTCCTATATTCCCAGGGACTGTGAATACGCTGAAGTTGTGCGCGCCGTGATGGCATATCATGAGGAGCATTCCGGGAACTGGAGGGATTGTTTTCATTATATCCATGACAACTATGGATATGATAAATATGCGGGAAACTGTCATATCATTCCGAACATTGCGGTTATGATCCTGGCGTTACTCTATGGGCAAGGTGACTTTGACAATACATTGTGCATTTGCAACATGTGCGGATGGGATACGGACTGTAACGTTGGCAATGTCGCTACGATCATGGGAGTCCGGAACGGTCTGGAAGGAATCGATTATGATAAGTGGAGGAAACCGATCAATGATTTTCTGGCTTGTTCGAGCGTAATGGGTTCCATGAACATTATGGATATTCCATATGGGGCGCTCTATATCGCCAGACTGGCTTATGAGCTGGCAGGGGAACCAATGCCAAAACCATGGAAACAGATTGCGGAAGAGAGAATAGAGAGCTGTCATTTTGAGTTTCCAGGGTCTACACATGCGATTCGCGTTTGTGTGGGGAATCAGGGAGAACAGAAAGAAGAGAGGGAGTCTGTCATATATAATACAACGGAGGCGGCACATACAGGAACACGCAGCCTTAAGTTTGTGGTAGGGCCGGTGGAAGCAGGAGAATCCGTCTATATTTATAAGAAAACTTATTACAGGCCGGAGGATTTCCATGACAGCAGATATGATCCCAGCTTCTCACCGCTGATTTACCCCGGGCAGAAACTACACGGCAGCGCAATGATTCCGGAATATGGTGATGACGCGTTGGTCTGTCTGTATGTAAAAGATATTCGCTCCGGAAGAATATATGAGGGGCCAAAGGAACAACTGCAGAAGGGAGAGTGGAAGGAACTGGAATTCTCTGTACCAGCCCTGGAAGGAGCTCTTCTTGGGGAGATGGGTTTCTGTTTCCATGTGCAGGGAACGCATATGCAGGTATTTGATTTTACAGGTATGATTGATGATCTGTATGCGGACGGAAGGCCAGAGTACAGCATTTTGTTTGAGCGGGAAAACGAGGAAGTGTGGACGGGTCTGCATCGGGAGGTTAGTCAGTTTTCCAAATTAAAAGGACTATTCTATCTGGATGGAGGTCAGTTGCATCTGTCCTGCGCTGACTTTGCGGAAGCCTATACCGGACGTCATGACTGGAAGGATTATAAGGCGACTTTCTGTTTCACTCCGCTGACCGGCGAGACACACAGGGTCAATGTACGTGTGCAGGGTGCGATTCGTTCCTATGCGTTCGGACTGCTTCCGGGGAATAAGGCAGCTATCTTGAAAAATGATAACGGATATCGTATTATGCAAGAGATAGATTATACTTGGGAGAACGGTAAAGAATATACAGTCACGGTGACGGCTGAGGGGAACAGGATAACAGCACAGATCGACGGCCATATTCTGACGGTGACGGATGAAGAAAGACCTTATCTTACAGGTGCAGTCGGTGTATCAATGCAGAATGGCAGCCATGATCAGTACAGGGAAATTCGAATTTCTTAGATAATTGAGTGTGCCAGTTTGGGACATTCGAATAGTATAGTAATCGAAATTTCCAATGTCGTTTACTATGAAAGTCAGGGACTTTCATAGCATGGATGGCCGTGCGGCCCGCCAAAGTGGCAGGCTGAGCATGATGGGAGTTTACTATGGAAATGGTAATCGTATATGTGGCTGGACTGTAAAAGAAAGGATAAGAAGCGATGGACAAAATATTAATTATCGGAAGCTTGAATATGGATATGGTGGCTGATGTGGATCACACGCCAATGACTGGTGAGACGATATTGACCAATAAGGTTTCGCTTATTTCCGGCGGAAAAGGTGCCAATCAGGCTTATGCAGCGGGAAAGCTTGGGGCGGATGTAACCATGTTCGGGGCGGTGGGAGAGGACAGTTATGGGAAACTTCTCCTGGAAAATCTGGCTACGGCTGGTGTAAACACTGCAAGCGTATTGAAAAGAAAAGATGCCGCTACAGGCATGGCGTTCATTACGGTGAATAAAGATGGCGATAACAGTATCGTCGTGGTTTCAGGAGCCAATGCTACTATGTCGAAAGAGGACATAACGGCCAGAAAAGAATTGATTGAAAGCGCGGATATTCTGCTTCTGCAGATGGAGATTCCGGTTGAGACGGTGTGCCATGCAGCGCGCCTGGCGAAATCGATGGGTAAAACAGTTATATTGGACCCTGCGCCCGTACCCAATTATTTTCCGATGGAGTTATATCAGTATGTTGACGTGATGAAACCGAACGAGACAGAGCTGTATATGCTCACCGGAATGGACCCGGAGAAAAACAGTATTGAAGATGCGGCCGGATGGCTCCGTGCGAGAGGGGTCAAAGATGTTATGGTGACATTGGGCGAGAAAGGGGTATATCTGGATTCTGAAAAGTTCGGCGTAGTGAAGATTCCGGCAGTCGAAGTCCATGCTGTGGACACGACCGCGGCGGGAGATACTTTTACTGCGGCCGTGGCCGTGAAAATGGCCCGAGGGGAGAATATCAGGGAGGCTGCTGCCTTTGCAAACCGTGTTTCTTCCATTGTAGTGACGAGAAAGGGAGCACAGTCTTCTATTCCCGCGTTGGAGGAAGTGGAGGAATGCTTCGGGTAACTGTGGGTTCTTTGCCAATCATAAATAGTTTTAGTTTAGAGATGTCTGCCGGGCAAATTGCCCGGCAGTTGTTTTTTACAAGATAACATAAAATCTGGGCAAGTTTTAAAAACAGATGTTATAAT
>CAYXKS010000362.1:0-1308 GCA_964465725.1 uncultured Bacteroides sp.
TAACAGTATTTTAGCAGGCGCATTTTAAGACATCCTCAGCCTTCTATACCGGTTGATACACGCCATAATCTCCTGCTTCCTCGGCCGTGCAAGCTGTGAGGAAACGTCTCCTCTCTCGAATAGGCTCTCCAATCCGCTCTTATCAAGCTGTTCTTCCAGCGCATCCCCGATACGGCGCAGATCCTTCCTGCCGTCCATCATCTTAAGCTGTGCGTATTTCAAAAGATATGCCAATGCCATACTCTGTTCCTGATCCTTAAGCTGCTCCAGATACCGCAGTTCCACGTTCTCTTTGGCAATCGAAATTTCACTGGTCCCCATGGCCTTCATCTTGAGACGGTCCTCCTTCCGAAGAGCCATATCCGGCGACGGGCAGCGCTTCTGGTTAAAGTCCGGAAACGATGTAAGCGACATCCCTTCCTGGCTGCTTCCCGTATGAATCCCCTCATACGCCCTCGCCGCCTCCTTCGCCCTTAACGTAATGTCAATCGGCACATATTCCTTCATCTGAATAATCGTGTCCGCCATATGGAAAAAAGCGCCGGAGCTTCCCGCCACGATAATGGAGGATACTCCAAGATCCTCATACATTCCCCGGACTCTGCTGATAAAAGGTGTGATAGGCTCCTCGCCCGGCGTGATCACCTGCGCCATCAGGCTGTCGCGCACCATAAAGTTGGTGGCGGAAGTATCCTCGTCGATCAAAATCAGGCTGCTGCCGCTCTCTAACGCCTCCATCAGATTGGCTGCCTGGGAAGTGCTGCCGCTGGCGTCCTCCGTCGAAAAATGTGTGGTATCCTTCTTGTTCGGCAAATTCTTGATAAAAGGAGAGATGTCGACTCCCGTGACGCTTCGCCCATCCTCGGCCCGCAATTTGAAAGCAGTCGCATCCGTGATGACCAATTCCCGCCCATCCCCGGCAATATGGTTATAGACGCCATTCTGCAACGCCTGCAGAATAGTAGATTTACCGTGATAACCGCCGCCCACGAATAAAGTGATACCCTGAGGGATTCCCATTCCCGTCACTTCACCTCTGTTTGGCAGTGACAACGTGATCCGCAGCGACTCCGGCGAGCGAAACGCCACCGCATCCCTCATCGGCTTTTCCGACACGCCGCTCTCCCTGGGCAGCACGGAACCGTCCGCAATAAAGGCGCAAAGCTTTCTCTCCACAAGGCTCTGCCTGATATACTGCTGATCCTCACACAGGCAGATCGCCTGCCGTAATCTCTCCCTGTCAATCTTTACATAATAAAGACTCTTCCGCACACAGTCCGGAAGAATATCGAACAGCATTTTCTCCAG
>CAYXKS010000362.1:1408-3621 GCA_964465725.1 uncultured Bacteroides sp.
GAGGAAGGTATTCTATGAAAGAACTGCGACAACTGATACGCGATCTGCGCGAAGACCACGATTTGACACAGCGCGAAGTAGCTGCCTACCTCGGCGTCTCCCAGCAGACCTATTCCAATTATGAAAACGGCGTCCGTGAGATCCCTACCAATACCGTGGTCGCTTTAGCAAAATTCTATCAGGTAAGCACCGACTACCTTCTCAATTCCGGCAGCGTCTATCTGGGCAATACAAGTCTGGACAGCGCCTATCTGGAAAATACTACCCTGCATGATGTCATGTACGACATTCAGAATCTCAACGAAGATGCCCGCAAAGAGCTTCTGAGATTTATTAAATTTCTGGGAAACAGCGATTAATTTTCTCTCTTCATCAACCACAGCAGCACCAAAATGCGCTTGTACTGACACAGCCTGCAGCCATATATCGCCAGTATGACTCAGCAGCCTTTTTACTATAGCACAAAAACTCTGTTTAATTGTCCGTGTTGGTTTGCCGTGTAAATCCGTACCGCTATATTATTCGCTTCACAACATAGATATTCAAACATATCCATATCGTTTTCATAAAACCGGCCCACTATTTTTCCAATAATCTCTTTTACAACAGACTCTATATCAGCAGCCGATTTCCCCGCAAATGCTTTTGATAATTGTAAGTATTCTTCGTGTAAAAATTCGATGTCATGAAATGTTTTTTTAATTGCGATATGACCAATTATGTTTGTCAATACGATACTGCATATGTTATCTATCATATTCCGGTATTCGGGATTGTATTTTTCCAAAACTGATACGACATAATTCCTGTCAAACATGCCTAAAAATATTTGTTCCAGCCGAATGGCCCGGATATATTCATAGACAGCGTCCGCGCCCGTCAAGGAGCTATAGTCTGTAAGCAGCGGGTAGTCCAAGGTCAAAATCGTATTTTGCGGGCAAAATTTTATATCATACCATTTCAAAAACTGTGGGATGCCTTTTTGCACTGTATCATACAGACACTTAACTCCAAAGTCCTCAAATTGAAAGGAAAGCTCATTAAATATTTTTCTGATATCCTCCACTTTCCTGTATAAAAGTTTCGTACCTATATTATATTGTTCTTTTACAGGAATATCACTTTGAACAAGATTGTCTGTGCCTGAATTATTATATTCATTCAGGCAAAAAAGGACAGCTTCCATAAGTGACTGCGCTTTTTCATAAGTGACAGACGTGCTTTCGTAACCGGTATACTTCTGTGCCAGTTCAGAAACGACAGGGAGCAAGTCTTCCATTTGATAATCCACAATATTTACCTCCATCAAAGTCAACCAAGTTAAAAAAGTTCTCTTAACGCTTCCAGATACAGTTCCTTGTCCCATCTTTGGACTATATCAAATTTCTCAAATTCCCCATACCCTTGCGTCTTTTGATATCCTCTATAGCCCGCTCTGATCGCCTGCGCAAAAACATCCAGACAGGTTCCCTCAAGATAGTCCAGGTCTCCATAGCATACCGTCTCAAATTGCTCTCTCATAAAATGAACAAGTTCATCATCTGTAATTTCATCCTGCATTTCATTCTTGTAGAGATAAAATATTTCCTGCAATCGTATCAACGTATCGACATAATTACTCTGTGATATAAAAGAGGAGTCACAAAATGCATAGATAATTTGTGGCAAAATACTTTGTCCAAATTCAACCCTCCGTTCGGTTTTCAATGTATTATTCTTCTCCACAAGCAAAATTTCAGTGTCCTCTTCCGATAATACCAGCCCAAATTTTTCCGTGTACTGATTTGTAGCCTGTACCTGTTTAAGCCAGGTTTGACTGTTCAACAGCTCTAACCAATTTTGTTCCCCCATACACATACCTCCTCCGGAATATAGTTGCAAATATGTAGTATACCCGCAGCCACCAGGCGATACAAGCCTTGAATTTCGGCGTTTTTTATGGTATAATATTAATATAGGGAAGAGGTATAAATGCCTCTTCCCTTAAACATTTTTGTAATTCTTTATGACTCTATCATATCACAAACATATTCAATATTTCAACTTTTATTTTATTTTTTACTGGCAATATAAGTGGTTTTCCGTTACTATTTACAGTCGAAATGCGCATTAACTGCGCATTTACGACCCAATGAAGTAAATTTTTTGAGCATTTGCGCCTCGCCGAAGGCGACTTGGAATGCGCAAATGCTGTTACTATGAGCAGCGTAAGC
>CAYXKS010000363.1:0-3616 GCA_964465725.1 uncultured Bacteroides sp.
ACCTCTTACCCAGATCACCAAGAATGGTTCCGAAATCTGGTTGCAAAAGAACTGGACTATCAGACGAAACGTTTAAGAAATCACGCATGTGTCGCTTTGTTCTGTGGCACGAACGAAAACCACTGGTTATTCAACAAAATAGATACACCGAAATGGAATATCGATATTACGTACAACCATCAATACGGACTTTCTGTCCCGAATATCATGGCCAGAGAAGCAATGCAGAAAAACTGTCCTTTTATTCCTTATTGGAACAGTTCACCCTATGGCGGAGCCCTTCCCAATGACGATACCGTTGGAGATGTCCATATCTGGAGAAACGCTTTCATGTCTGACAACATGGAAGAACGCATTGACCTGCGCGCATATGATAAGGTTGAATCCAAATTTGTCAGCGAATATGGCTATGTAGGCCCCTGCTGTATCGAATCCATCCGCTCCTATCTTGATTTGGGAGAAAATGAGGATATTGTCCGCGAGGGGCGTCCGTGGGAAATGCATCTCAATGTATTCGAGAAGGAAACTGTCTATGCAGGAATTGAACGTTTCTATGTGGACCATCCGGAACACTTAAGCATTGAGGATTATATTTTATATGGCGGCATGGTTCATAATAATGTGCTGGGATATTCACTGGAAGCTATCCGTTTCAAAGAGAATTGTTCAGGTGGCATCTTCTGGATGTACAACGACGCGTGGGGTGAGGTAGGCTGGACGATCATCGACTACTTCCTGCGCAGAAAAGCCGGATTCTATGGAGTGAAGCGTGCGCTTGCACACCAGAAATTAACCATCCGCAACGTAAACGACGAACTGGTTATCCAGGGAATCAACGATACTCCTGCCGGCAAAAAGTTTAACGCCGAATTTGGATATGTTTCTTTCGACGGTTCCGAGAGAAAGACAAAAACCGTTTCCATCGACCTGGAGCCCAGAACACGGAAATATATATTAAAAGAAAAAATGCCCGAATTTGACAGCAAAAAGGGAAGTATTGTATTAATCCCCGAAGATAAAGAGCTGGACTCTGCAATGCTGTTCATACTGGAAAACCGATTCCTGGAGTACGCTTCCGTCCCGGTTTCGGTTGCTGCTGACCAACAGGGTGCTTCTACGATTCTCACCATAAGCAGCCCGTCATACGCTCATGGTGTTTATATCGAAGGTAACTATATTTGCTCCGATAATTACTTTGATGTTCTTCCAGGAGAGCAGAAAACAATTATTGTAGATAATCCTAAGGGCGAGAAATTATCTGTGAAGCAGATTAGATAACAACATACCTTACTTACCTCCAAAGCCGTTCGCTTTTTCATGCAGACAGCGATTTTGTCTGCGGAACAGCGAACGGCTGACCATATCCAATATCAGGTACTGTTTTTCACTGATATTCAGACAATGCTATACTGATGTGCAAATTTTTCCATCCGATCCAAATAACCGGATTTTCTCTGACACCACTTCCTTCATAGCTTCAATCTCATAAGGAATGAGCTGCATCATCGTCTTCGCTCCCTCCCTCAAACCTTTTTCCACACCAGCCCTGCCCGCCTTGTCAATATCCGTGAAGATATTGATCTTCGAGACGCCCAGTTTCACCGCCTTATGGAAATCGTCATCCGATAATCCGGACCCACCGTGGAGAACAAGCGGTATCCCTGTCCTCTCAGAGATAACCCTGATACGCTCAAAATCCAGCTTCGGAGGGAAAGCATAATCACCGTGTGCATTACCTACCGCTACGGCAAGCGAGTCGATGCCCGTTCTGCTCACAAAGTTCTCTGCCGCATCCGGCTGTGTAAAATAGTCGTCTGGTTTCTCCAGTTTTCCTGCTCCTGCGTTATCTCCGACATGTCCCAGCTCTCCCTCCACCGTCGCACCCATGGCATGACAGATTTCCACCATTCTTGCCACTTTTTCAACATTTTCCTCATAGGGAGCTGTAGAACAGTCGTACATGATTGATGTGAATCCCAGTTTCAACGCTTCCATACAACGTTCAAACGTAAGTCCATGATCATAGTGCACGCATACGGGAACCGATGCCTTCTCTGCCATCGGAATCAAGTACTCGGCCACACGCTCTAATTCCATAGCCGGAAGCAATATCTCCGCTGTGCCGACCATGACAGGAGCGCCCAATTCCTCCGCTGTCTCAATAATCGCCCGGGCCATCTCCACATTCACCGCATTGAAAAATCCTACACCGTACCCTTCCGCCTTCGCCGGAAGAAGCACATCATTCATATTGACTAACATAATTCCTCTCTTTCCATCGTTGCCGATCAAACATATGCGTCACATTTCTGTGATTATTACCTTGCTCCACATACTTACACCTCATGTCTTTCCAGACACAAACGTTCTGTGGAAAGTACGGTGCAAGTATTAGCGCATACCTGCGCATATGCACACATGCAGACGCGCTGCATGGCGCGTGTACGCTCAGCGCAGCTAGTGCGCAGAGCTGTTGCCACAGGTGTTCTTTTTATACTTAACTTTTCTCCCACCCTGATGCTATCCTACTCTTTAATTCATCATAAGATCTCAATCCGCTCAGCGCATCATACCCGCACACGCAGGATGCTCCCGCCGCTGCTGCCATATGCATACACTGTTCGACAGTCTCTCCTTTAAGCATTGCCGTCAGGAATGCGGCGATACTTGTGTCTCCCGCTCCGGTCCCGGATAAGATGCGATCGGGCACATAGCTTCTCTCGAAGCCTTCCTTATCTTTCCATGTCTCCACATTCAACTCTACTTTTCTGTCAATCTCTGACATCCTCTCTTTTCCCGCGGTCCTGTAATACATACCTGATGCGCCGCACTTGATCACAAGCACTTTCGCACCACAGGCCATACACTCGTCCGCCAGAGGACATATATCACTGTCAATATCCAATATCTCCGTGATATCCCGCCCTGCTGCCCGCTCCTGCCACCTCATAAAACGACTGCGGTCAAGCATATAACATAATTCCTCCGCACTGGGAACAAAAAAATCAGTCAGTGGAAGCACCTGTCTCAATATTGCCTTCCAGTCAGCCTGCCCGGCGTCCGAATCTGCATCAGGAAATGCCATGTCCAATGACGTCGCACAGCTGGCAGACTTTGCCTTCTGCATAAGCTTTATCAGCTCCGCTCCGTTATTCTCATAAATCCGATGCATAAGCGGCGGATAGCCAAAATGAAACAATGCCGCTTTTTCAAATGCTTCCAACGGTATATCGTCAGCACAAAACGTATCATTGGCCCCCGGATTGTGTAAAAAGATACGGTCAATTCCCGGAACTGCCAACACTACGGAATAAGAAGTAGATTCACCTTCCAGTCGGATCATACCGCCATCCGCGTCATATTTTCCAAGTATGTTGCACACGATATCCCCGAAAGCATCCGTTCCTGTCTTACCCATTAAGGATACGTCCATCCCCAGAATCTTCATCGCAAGACCCGTATTAGCCACAGCGCCACCGGTATGGACATCCGCCTCCCCCATCCGAATCAGTTTCCCCGGAAGAAACAGCCGCGAAAGGTCACTCTGTTTTCCTTCCGGAAACTTAGGCGTAATATCCAGGCAGATATGCCCTGCTACAATCGCTTTTTTCTTCAT
>CAYXKS010000364.1:0-3613 GCA_964465725.1 uncultured Bacteroides sp.
GGTAAACAATATACAAGCTGCGCCGGTATCTGAAACTACAAAAAGTAACGGATTGTTACTGTTCACAGTCGAAATGCGCATAAACTGCGCATTTACGACCCAATACAGTAGATTATGAGAGCATTTGCGCCTCGCCGAAAGCGACCCTAAATGCGCAAATGCCGTTACTATGAGCAGCGTGAGCTGTGAATCAATGTCATTTAGTTAAGAAAAATATGCCAATACACAATATCAGGTGCATCCGGTTTAACTTAATGACATTGGCTATGGATAGTAACAACAAATTCAGCCCAGGACTTTGCAGTAAGTGCAAAATCCTGGGCTGGCAGGTTGAATACCCCATCTTACAGTTCGATAGCCTGCTCCCTCAAATCCTCACCCGTAACAATCACCTTAATCTTACCCTTCTCTCCTGTCCTCTTAAGAACCACCAGCGCATGCCCTTCTCCCGCGGTAGTATCCGGCAATTCAAATCCTCTCCGGTGCAGCGCCCTCATTCCTCCGAATGCCAGAAGTTCGCCGTCTCCTTCCACCCGGACAGAAAGCGGCGTCCTTGCGTCCGCCCGAAGCAGTCCGCTTTCATCCACAACATCTATATTGACAAACGCCAGTGTCTCATACTTCTCCGCAGACAATACTGTAGTCGACGGTTTTCCTGCCGTTCTGAGCGTAGTCCTGCCAATCTCTTGCCCATTCTCGTAGGCAACCGCTGTCAGTTCTCCCGGTTCATAGACTGTATGGAACTGCGTCTCATAGCTTGTCTTTTGCCCGCACGGTTGTACCCCAAGAGATCTTCCGTTGACAAATAGCTCCACACTGTCACCACCGGCATATACCTGGATCATAATGGGCTTTCCTTCCTGTCCTTCATAAGAGTAACCAAACGTGCAGTCCGTGTAGCACCACGGTCCGAAATTGCGTGAAATTCCATATCGTTCAGGGTTCTGCACTGCGATACAGGGCTGTTTGGTCAGACCGAATACAATCTCCCTGTAATAGGAAACCGGACGTCTGTTCCCGGTGATGGAAATATCTCCGGCGCCATTCATCAGATCCGGATACTCCGCACTCACTTCACCCAGATAATCCCACCCGGTCCAGGTAAAATCCCCTACCGCAGCGGAGCACTGTGTAATCACACCCCAATTCTCCGCGATCTCCTTCGGGTAGGTTTCCGTTCCCACCATCACCCGGTCTGCATACTTCGCCGCATCCATCAGATAGCGGGAAGTCATATAGTTGTAACCGATGATATCCATCGTAGTTTCCAGTTTCTCCAGGATGTCACCGAGAATGGGATGCGAGACAATACCCGGCATATCCGATTCCATGGCCGCCATGAATACGTTGACATCCCCTTTTCCCGTATCGGCCTTACCGCCTGTAATATCATCCACTATCTTTGCCAGTCCGTCTCCCGCCGCAAAAGCGCCGTTGATTCCGTTTGTAGTATAGCGGGTCGGGTCCATCTCATGAAATTTGTCGCCCAGCATACGGCTCGTCTCGAAGCCCTTCTCGGTACAGATCTCAAAAATCTCATTGCCCGTGGAATACATGATCACACAGGGATGATTGTAATCCGCCTCCACCATATGCTCGATATCGCTCTCCCAATTCCTTGTAAAATCGATGGAATAGTCATAGCTCACCTTGCTTTTGTTCCACACGTCCACCAGTTCATCCATCACATAGACGCCCAACCGGTCGCAGGCCCGAAGTAACGCCTGAGACGCCGGATTGTGCGCCGAGCGCACCGCATTGAAGCCGGCCTCCTTCAGACGCTTCACCCGACGGTATTCATAGTCGTCGTAAGTCGCCGCCCCCAGGATGCCCTGATCGTGATGGATGCAGGCGCCCCGCAGCTTCACTGTCCTGCCGTTGACCCGCAGCCCGTGGCGTGTATCCACGGAAAGTTTTCTGATACCGGATGTGATCGTCGTCGTATCCAGGACCGTATCGCCATCCGAGACAGCCAGGGTAATCGTATAGAGTTCCGGTGAAAACTCATCCCACAGCTTCGCCTGGTCGATATAGACATTCTTCCGCAGTTCCACCGTCGCCCGGCTGTTGACTCTCACCTGATAGGTATTGTCCACCGCCGTCTTTCCGTCTGCATCCCTGATCGTCACCGATACCTGAAGCGTCTGCGCCGACATGCTGTCGTTATGTATCTTCGCCTCCACACATACCAGTGCTCCATCCTCATCAATTTCCAGCGTGGTAAACCGCAGCTCCTGCGGTCTTACACAGATGCTCCCACCGTGGATCAGCCACGCATCCTTATAAATACCGGCTCCGCTGTACCAGCGGCTGCTTCTGGTGCCGCATTTCACCGTGACCAGTACTTCATTTTCTTCCCCATATTTCAGGTAGTCTTCCACATCTACCGTAAAGTCGGTATATCCGTAGGCGCTGCCGCCCACCTTGGACTGATTCACAAACACACTCGCATTTCTGTAAATCCCCTCAAACTGCAGCATCACATGCCCGCCCCGGTATTCCTCCGGCACAAAAAACTTCTTATAATATTTATACTCACCCGCATCAATATTTCCTGTATACCCACCGTTTGCAGTCCCCTGCTTCTGCTCCTCATGAAACATGGCATCGTAGGGCAGATCAACATCCACGGCGTCGTCCGGCACGCGGAATACCAACTCGAAAGGGTCCAGATCCTTCCAGACTTTCCAGTTCTCATTAAAGCTGATTCTTTCCATATCCAATATACCTCCACGCTCTGTATTTTGTAACAATTCAACCTTCGACTTCCCTGTTGCGGAATCTTATTATCTTCTATTTTAATACAGTTTCGTGGAAATTAATACGACACCATTTATTCTGTTTCCGATATTATTTACGATCAATCGGCTTATCCGCATCTTCTGGCTTCTCCTCATCCGCATGTGCAGCATACACAGCTGCCTGTTCATACGCTTTCCTGATCCCCTCGATCTCTTCTTCAGTCATCGAATGATATACCACTTCCATTCGTGCCCACTCCGGCATCATCTCCGCAGCCCAGGTCTCGTATTCCTCCCGATCAAAAAGGTGTCTTTGCACACTCTCCGTCGTCTCTTCTTCCGTGATACAGTACAAAATATCATCACCGTCCAGGTCCAGCTCCTTAGGGAAATCATCATCATACATCTGACCGTCCCAGGACTCCACATAGTACTGTATTTGATAGCAGTCCGACGCCTCGTCATACCGATACAGCGTATAAGGCCATATTCCTCTCTCCTCCGGATCTTTCCCATGATTGTGGGAATCGGATACCCTGATCAGACCATTACCGTAATAAGCTGTGTCTACCCATCCCGAATACTCTTCCCTGAGTGTATCACTCTCTTCGTCATAGGCATAAATCACTTCGTACATACCTGCCATATTACTTGTATTAAAATTGAAGATCAGCTCCTGACTCCCATCTTTGTCAATATCCAGAATCGCAAAACAGTTGTTCTCAAACTGACCGCTGTTTTGTTCCACATTGTATACCCGGCCATTCGGATCGGTATGTTCTGTCAAAATCTGATTCAGCGCTTCTATATATTTGACCACAACTCTTAGGAGTGTTAGGTAGTTAATGCCAATTTTTGATTTTGCCTTAGCT
>CAYXKS010000365.1:0-3600 GCA_964465725.1 uncultured Bacteroides sp.
TGTTTCGGATTTCTTTCAGCCGCTCTCCTATCTTCAATGAAACCTGCTCCATGATTCCTCCTTACGTTTGTTTTCACATACGAAATATATTATAACATACATACTCGCAAAATAAAAGAGCCTGTACAGTCCTTTTCCCGTTTCATTCTGTTTTGTCATTCTCCTGTACACTATCACGCAAAATGCTTATACCATCACGGAATTACCGACTTTTGCCTGTTAGTATATTTCCGCCCCAATCGCCTCTTTATAAGCTTATGGCGATTGAAAGGACCGGGGCAGAACTTACGCCGGAAAAAACGGAGCGGCTTACGCCGCCTGAGAGTTACTAAATGTTCTGGTAATCGGACAGAAGAAAGGAATGGTGGGATATTATGGCTCTTTGCAAGCGTAAAACGAGTACAGCTCGTTTGAAAGAAGAAATTGAAAGCAGAGTAAAGAGCATATCAGAATCTTTACATATCTGCGACATTTTAAGCAAATTCCCATATGAAGTGTCCGGCGGACAAAAACAGGGCAGTATTTGAAGTGATTGGGCTTACTCACCCTAATCCTCCCATCCGCCGGGATACTGGAGACATAACGCCATTGAAATTTATTTCTTGTTAATAAAATCCCAATAAACCTGCATACTGTACTGATAGTATGCTGCCGCTTTTTTCTGACTCAACAGTTTCATATCGCTAATCTGTTTTTGGAACATATCCATGAAATTTGTCCTATCGTGCAATCCCATCATACCTGTTCCCAGTGGAAGTGATGTAAGCCCTCCATTCTTATCTACCCCCATACAGGATTCCAATGCCGTCATTTCCACTAATGAAGCATTCCGGGGATTGATTTTGTTGATATGTATAGTCTGCTCGAATTCATCCCCATTCTCATCAACTCCTTTTGCAATTACGGTTGGATCATCTTCTGTTGAACCTTCCGCATACTTTATGTAGAAAGACAGTCCTGAACCGTTCCCACCAGAATACAGCATATCGTCCGTTTTCATATAAACAATATGTCCTTTTTGGCCTGCCACATTGTTTACCTGTTCTGCAAAATTCTTTTCTGCCGTATTCTGCTGTATTTTTCTTGTTCCCCGCCATGCCGGATATCCTGCTGCCCCTATTCCATTTACATTCATTTTTCAAATCCTCCATTGTTGTCATTTATTCAGTATTGTGGCCGGGGATGATATGCTTCCGCCCCAGCTTCGCTGTCATCTACTAATAATACGAACCAGCTTTCAGAAAAGTTTCATTCTAATCTCCCCGCCGGCTGACCCGTTCCACACAAAAAAGGAAGTTTTTCTCATTTTCTTTTTTCTTCCTTCTCCCTCTTCCCCACTTTCCAAGTGATTTCCGTTATCAGGCCGCCTGCCTGCGGAAATGGCAAACCGCCGCATATGGTGGTGAGCCATCTACGGCGGTCTTGCTTATTGTCCTTTTATTCAGTTCAACATAATGCAGGCATAAACTTGGCAAACAGATATAACCCTTTTGAATCCGCATCGACTTCATGTGGCACACCCGCTTGCATGATGGATATTGTACCAGGTTCATATGGTATAGTGCTGCCCGCATTTACACACTTTCCGCTGCCCTTTATCACCTCATGCGTTTCCAACTGCGTTTCATGGATGTGATTCCCAATACTGCAACCGGGAGCAATCCGCACCAAATGATAGCTGAACTTCCCATCTGTATCCTTTGCCGTAATGATGTGCTTCAGTTCCACACCTTCAAATGTCGGATGCCTTGACCATTCGATCTCCACAAAGCCAGCCTCCTTTTCCGGCAAAACCAATTTTCCATTATTAAATAGTTCAAATGTATCCATTCTGCACCTCCGATAAAATATGTGATCTGTCTTACGCTTCAATCATATTCTCCGAAAGCTCTCACGTCTTGTAAAAAATTGCCCTATGTACCCTGTGCCATCTGTTTTTTGGACTGGACATATTCTGATGGGGATATCCCGACAATCCTCTGGAAAGCTTTATCAAAGTGGCTCTGGTCATAAAACCCCATTTCCGCAGCAATCCTGCTGATTGTCTTTTCCTCATCCAGCAATCCCTGTGATTTCCTTATGCGGTTCTGAATACAGAACTGGTGCGGAGTCATTCCGATACTGCTTTTAAATTTCCTTATGAGATAATATTTGCTGACAAAAATATCTGCCGCCAATGTTTCTATGGGCAGTTCCTGTTCCGGGTGACTAATAATTTTGTCAGCCAGAATTTTTATGCCTGCATCCATCTCTTTACGTCCGTTATTCCGAAGACGGTAAACCGTCCGCACGGAAGTCAGCAGTTTTTCTCTTTGCTCCCATCCGAAAATGCCCTGCATTGCTACATCCCTTAATAAATCCTGAGCAATCGCCTCTGCCGTTTCCCTATCGGTCTCTTCTATAAACGCAGTTCCGATACACATAGACAGCAGACGTGCGTCCCTTCCCTGACACACGGAATGGATGGCATATGGCGGGATGATAAACACATCCCCTCTGCAACACGTCGCTTCCCTGTTCTCCAGGCAAACTCTTACCGTTCCCTGCATGACCACCGATATAACATAATGCCCTACATGGTTATGGGAGCCAAAGTGCTTATCAATATTCTCCGACAACACGAACTCGATTGGGTATTTATCACACTGATAATATCGCATACGGCTTTCACTCCTATTCTGTTAACAAATAATTATCTTTTCACATATTCTAACAGATAAGTGATACTTTCTCAATAATTCTGACGTTCCGCAAAACTCACGCCCTCGCTTTTTCCTGCCGCCGCATTCTTCCGGTACTGCTCTGCCAGATAATGCCCTCCTAATTTACCTGCCACTCCAAAATCCATTTTCTTCTCTCCTTTCCGGTTTCCTCTGCCGCCCGGCCAAGCACCTCCATAAGGAAGCACTCGTCTTTATAAAGACTGCAGAAACGGCATTTCCCATAAGTACATCCGGAGACTGCCTGTATGATGACAGAATTCGCCTCGTAGGGCGGCCTCCATGTCCTTCCTGTAAATGCAACTGAAAGCACCTCCCCTACAGATGATGGACGCTCTCACGATAGCGCCGCAGTTCGTCCTCGTCTACATTCTTTATGACATCATCAAGGAAAGCCAGCAGTTTCTTCCTATCTTCCGGCAGCACGCCATGAAGCTGAAAGGCATTGGATGCGCCAAGCGCCGCAAATTCTGTAGGGATTTCCAATCCTTCCACCAATGCCCGGACTTCCCTGTACTTTTCCGTCTCGCTTTCCTCTTTCCAGTTCCCCTGCCGGATTTCCTGATAAAGCCCTGAATCGGGATATACCGTCAACATATTTACACCGACCAGAGCCGGATGAAGCTTGTTGCATACAGCGGCGGTGGTCCTTACCCCGTCCTCCCCGCGCCCTTCGCCAGATATCCCCGTTAGGTAGAAAAAGCTGTAACGGATGCCGGCCCTGTCCAGCCGCCCGCACTGCTCCAGAATGTCAGTCGACAGATAGCCTTTGTCCATGCAGCAATTCAGTCAATATCAATTACTACAGCAAATATCTGCAGTTACTGAATCTCTCTAATCAAAATATAGAGAATGGATACAGTCCTGTCGAGCAGGAAAT
>CAYXKS010000366.1:0-3598 GCA_964465725.1 uncultured Bacteroides sp.
ATTATTTTTTCAACAAAACAAATGCCTCATACGGTTTCAATGCCATCTCCGGTTTATCATACACATTTTCAATGTTGGAAATCAGACACTGTGCTCCGACGAACTCTTCCGGAATCGTAAAGGTTGTCTCGTGGTCACAGAAGGAACATACCGTCAGCAGCTTTTCGTTATCCAGGGTTCTGGTATAGACGAACAATTCCTGGCTGTCTTCCAGAAGCAGTTCATATTTGCCGTACACGATAATCGGATTTTCTTTTCTCAGTGCAATCAGCTTCTTATAATAGTGAAATACGGAGTCTGGATCTGCTGTCTCAGCCTTGGCATTGATCTCCTTATAGTTGGGATTCACTGCGATCCAGGGTGTCCCGGTGGTAAAACCGGCCTGCGGGGTATCATCCCACTGCACAGGTGTTCTGGCATTGTCCCGGCTCTTGAAGATTATGCAGGGCCAGAATACTTCATGGGAAACGACGCCGTCGGTGCACCATTCCTTATATGCATTGATGCTCTCAATATCCCTGAAGTCGTCGGGACTCTGGAACGGATAATTGGTCATTCCGAGCTCTTCTCCCTGATAAATGTAAGGAGTGCCCTGCAGCATATGCAAGCAGGTAGCTAACATTTTCGCGGAAACTTCCCGGTACTGCGGACGGTCATCACCGAAGCGGGACACGGCGCGGGGCTGGTCATGATTATCCCAGAAAAGGCTGTTCCATGCCTTGCCGTACAGTTCGGTCTGCCAGCGTGACAGTGTTTTCTTCAAGGTGGTGAGAGGCAGCTTCTCGTCCGTCCACTTTCCGTACTTTCCGTCGCTCTCCACGTGCTCGAACTGGAACACCATGTTCAGCTCATGGCTGTCTTCTCCTGCATACTGCTTCGCCAGCTCGGTAGTCACACCGGCTGTCTCGCCGACTGTCATAATATCATATTTGGAGAGGACTTTCTCATTCATTTCCTGCAGGTATTTGTGGACATTGGGACCATGTACGCAGTAGGGGCCGAAATCGCCGTACAGGCCGTGCACCTCGCCGTCAGGCATTTCTTTGGTCTTGGAGATCATGCTGATGACGTCCATGCGGAATCCGTCGATTCCCTTGTCGCACCACCAGGTCATCATGTCGAATACTTCCTGACGCACCTTCGGGTTGTCCCAGTTCAGGTCAGGCTGCTTTTTGGAGAAAAGATGCAGATAATACATAGCAGTCTCTTCGTCATACTGCCATGCGGAGCCGCCGAAGCATGCGCCCCAGTTGTTGGGCGGCGTCTGTGCGTCTTTGCCCTCACGCCAGATATAGTAATCACGATATTCATTATCTTTTGACTTCCGGCTTTCCATAAACCACTTGTGCTCGTCGGATGTGTGGTTAACCACCAGATCCATAACGATGCGGATACCTCGCGCGTGAGCTGCCTCCAGCATTTCGTCGAAGTCTGCCATGGTACCGAATTCGTCCATAATGTCCTGATAATCGCTGATATCGTACCCGTTGTCGTCGTTTGGGGATTTATAGACGGGGGACAGCCAGATCACATCGATTCCCAGATATTTCAGATAATCCAGCCTGCTTGTGATCCCCTTCAAATCGCCGATTCCGTCCCCGTTGCTGTCCATAAAGCTGCGGGGATAGATCTGATAAATAACCGCTTCTTTCCACCATGTTTTTTTCATGAGCATTCCATTCCTTTCTGTGAATTTATCATTATCAATTATTTTTGTAGAATTACTACTATCACTTTTTACTTTATTACTGTGCTGCTTTATTCCTGCGAACGATGAGGTATGCGCCATGTTTAAAGCAAACCGAAGTTGGCTTTAGTATATTGGCGAATGCCGCAAGGGTTGAATATCCTTGTGTACTATAAATCAATTTATAGTGTTCTATGCAAGACCAGATGGCAAATATAAGCCAAACCCGCTACATTTCCAGAATTAGCACCTGATATCCATGCAGCCGGACGGTTCTGTTATTTTCCTCCACATCCGGGTAATTATTGAGCAGTACTTTCTTCCACGCATCAGTCAGCACGATCTCCTGCTCCTCTTTCTGGTAGTTCCCGATCACCAGAAGTGTTTTCTCTCCTTTGCGGTAGTAGGCCATCAGATTGTGCCTGTCTTCCCAGACTGGTTCCAGAGAGCCGTATACGACAGTTTCTTTATAAACCGGATCTTTGCGCAGCGCGATCAGCTTCTTGTAAAAACTCCTCACAGAATTCGGATCGTCCATCTGTGCCGCTACGTTGATAGACGTATAGTTGGGATTCACTCTGAGCCAGGGAGTTCCGGTGGTAAATCCTGCATTCTTTCCGTCCGACCACTGCATGGGAGTACGTGCGTTGTCGCGGCTGAACCTGGATACGGCCCTGAGCGCTTCTTCGGGCGACAGACCGGCGTCCAATGCGACACGGTATTCATCGAGACTGGAGATATCATCCACTTCCTCGATGGATGAGAAGGCCACGTTTTCCATGCCGAGTTCCTGTCCCTGATAGATAAAGGGAAGGCCGCGGAGCATAAAGTTGAGCGCCGCCAGCATCTTCTTGCTCTCCTCGCAGCATTCACCCTCAGGGATATAATGACTGACGCCCCGGGGTTCGTCATGGTTTTCGATGATATTGGATAGAAAACCGACATTGCCGACTCTGGACTGAGCCTCGAAGCAGCACCTTTTATAATCGTCCGGAGTGATCGGTTTAGCGTCGTACCAGCCTTTCCAGCTCGCGCCGAAGATGGTTTCGTTGAAATCGAACATGCTGGAAAAGTAGCCGTCATCTCCGATAAAGTCGGGAATCTCATCAGGATTCTCATTAAATACTTCCCCTACGGAAAAAGCGTCGTACTTCTTAAACGTGCGATCGCGCATTTCGCTTAAGAATTCACCGATGCCTTTGGCTTCTTTAAGCATATTGTGAATGCTGGAAAGTCCATCTTCTCTGTCCGGCTCATAGTTCCGGAAAGGCAGGGCTTTCTTGATATTCATGATCGCATCAATGCGGAAGCCTCCAAGCCCCTTATCCAGCCACCAGTTGATATTCTTGTAGACTTCCTCGCGAAGCTCCGGATTTTCCCAGTTTAAATCAGGCTGCTTCCTGTGGAATACATGCAGATATTGTTTGTTGGTGCCTGGCAAATCTTCCCAGACAGAACCTCCGAAATAAGAACGCCAGTTGGTGGGAAGTTCGCCTTCCTTCTTGTCTCTCAAATAGAAGAAATTGCCATATTTTCCGTCCGGGTCTTCGCAGGCCTTGCGAAACCATTCATGTTCGTCGGAGCAATGGTTTACAACCAGATCCATCAGGATATACATGTCTCTGTCTTTGGCCTCGGCGATCAGCCGGTCCATGTCCTCCATGGTACCGAAACGAGGATCGATAGCGTAATAATCTGAAATATCATATCCCTGGTCTGCCAGCGGAGACTGATAACAGGGAGAAAGCCAGATGATATCGACACCCAGGTCCTTGAGGTAATCCAGCTTGTCGATGATGCCGGGGATGTCGCCGATACCGTCGCCGTTGGAATCGTAGAAACTCTTTGGATAAATTTGATATGCTACTTTGTCATGCCACCACTTTTTTGTCATAATCGTACCCTCCGTCT
>CAYXKS010000367.1:0-1119 GCA_964465725.1 uncultured Bacteroides sp.
TTTAACAGGAAAGACCGACGGAATATAAGAGTACAATTCAGAGAGGTTTGCATACTGGTCGCAATGACTGCATCACGAAGCGGCAGTTGGAAACATCTGAATTATTACAGTATTAGCAGATTAATAGTTTAATAGATTAACAGGTAGGGTTCGGATAATGCTGGCGATTATACATGGAAATATCAGGACAATGGAAGATCTGGACTATGAGGATGGATATATACAGATTGAAGATGGCAGGATCACTGCGATCGGCGATATGAAGGACTGTGACCAGGAGGGCTTACAGGACCGGAGTAAGGTTCAGGTGATTGATGCGAAGGGTAATCTGGTGATGCCGGGAATCATTGAGGCGCATTGTCATATGGGAATTACAGAGGAAAAGAAGGGAATGGAAGGAGACGACTGTAATGAAAATGTAGATCCGGTCACTCCTTTTCTGCGGGCAATTGACGCCATCAATCCAATGGATGCGGCTTTTAATGATGCAATCAAGGCAGGAATCACTTCAGCGATGATCGGACCGGGAAGCGCTAACGTGGTAGGCGGCCAGTTTGCTTTTCTGAAGACCCATGGCAGATGTATTGACAATATGACCGTCAAGGCACCGGCGGCAATGAAAGTGGCGTTCGGGGAAAACCCGAAAGTAAATTATTCCGGACAGAATACTTCCCCGGCAACCCGGATGGCGATTGCAGCGATACTCAGGGAAGAACTGAGCAAAGCGAGGGAATATGAGAAAAAGAAAAAGGACGATCCGGAGATGTTTCCTGATTTCCGTTATGAGTGCTGGCTGCCGGTGTTACGTGGAGAAATTCCCCTGAAAGCGCATGCACACAGGGCGGATGATATTCTGACGGCGGTAAGGATTGCCAAAGAGTTCGGATTGCGTATGACGCTGGACCACTGCAGTGAGGGACATTTGATTCTGGAAGAGTTAAAAGAGGCAGGTTTCCCGGCGATTGTGGGTCCGGATATGGCCAGCCGCAATAAGATAGAAGTCAGGAATATGGCCTTCAAAACGGCCGGGCTTATGAGCAGGCAGGGAATCCTGACATCCGTGACCACAGATCATCCGGTATCCATGATACAATTTCTGCCGATCTGCGCAGGATTGGC
>CAYXKS010000367.1:1219-3580 GCA_964465725.1 uncultured Bacteroides sp.
CCACAGATCATCCGGTATCCATGATACAATTTCTGCCGATCTGCGCAGGATTGGCGGTGAAAGAAGGGATGCCGCCGGAAGAAGGTCTTCGGGCGATTACGCTCAACGCTGCCAGAATCTGTGGTGTGGAAGACAGGGTAGGAAGTTTGGCGGAAGGGAAAGACGGGGATGTTGTGATCTTTGACGGCAACCCGATGGAAGTATTTACCAGGACTTTATGCACAATTATTGACGGAAAAATTGTATATTATGATGAAGACAGCGGAATTTTATGTTAAAATGGAAAGCGGTGCAGCATTTTTAACCGGGAACGAAATTTCTAATGTCGTTAACTATAGAACAAAAGGTAAGAAGAAAGACTTGATATACAATGGGAAGCAGATTTTGTAAAATACTATGTTGTGTTATTATATGCGTGGCTCTGGCGGCCGGCTGTGGTTCGGTATCGGAACTTTCCTTTGATGCAATGCAGACAGGAAGCGAAGGGGAGGAGATGACTACGCTGGGGCTGACGCCAGAATTTGATTATGAAGTGCCGGAAAGCCTTCCGGGTATTCTGGTGGATCAGGTAGGATATGCCAGACAGAGCGATAAAATGGCCTTTTTCCTGGGAGAGCAGCTGCCGGATTATTTCTCTGTGATAGATGCAGAGAGCGGGCAGGCCGTTTATACAGGAAAGATTAAGCAGCGGGAGACGGATGACAGTACGGATTCGGATATTAGTTACGGAGAATTCACTTCGCTGGAAAGGGCTGGGAATTATTACATACAGGCGGACCGGATAGGGCGGTCATACACTTTCGAAATAGCGGAAAATCCATATACGGAGTTGTATTATGCGGCATTGAAGAAATATTATTTCAATCGGTGCGGATTGACACTGTCCTCGGAACTGGCCGGTGATGCGGCCCGGAATGCCTGCCATTCCAGAGAGGCGCAGCTTGTGAATGACGCGGATGTGAAATTGGACGTGTCAGGTGGATGGCATGTGGACGAAGCAGGCAGCAGGGACGTGTCGGAGGGATGTACTGCCTCCAATTATCTTATGATTGCGTATGAGTTGTATCCGGAGGTGTTTGATGATCAGGTGGGAATTCCCGAGAGTGGTAATGAGATTCCGGATGTGCTGGATGAAGTGAAATATGAGATCGACTGGCTTCTCAAGATGCAGGACGCGGCGAGCGGCGCGGTATACTCCGGTGTCAGCAGTGTAGATAATCAATCCGGAGGGTATCTCCTCTATGTGAAGAAACCCGACATGAACGGAACGATTCAGTTTGCGGCTACGCTGGCAAAATTCAGCTATCTGTATCAGAATTATGACCGGGCTTACGCGACGCAGTGTCTCCAGGCGGCGGATCGGGCTTACCGATATGCGGGAAAATATCCGGAGGACATTACGCCGGAGGAATATTTTCATGCCGCGGCGGAGCTTTACCGTGCTTCCGGGGGATACGGATATCATAATGTGGTCAAAAATTATCTTACGGAAAATCTGATTGCTGACATGAAGAATGATTTTGTGTTCTGGGGATGTCTGACTTATATGTCCACGAGGCAGAAAGTGGATGTAAACCTGTGCGGGGACGTGATGAAGATATTGATGCAGGAAGGGGAAAGAATTGCCGAGGCTTCCAGGGAGTCAGGACTGCTGGTGAATGGGGAAGGAGATCAGGACAACGCAGCAGAGCTGATGCATGATATTATGAGATTGGCGGTTGTAGACCATGTCATAACGAACCATGAGTATGCCACGGTGCTGCAGAACCATTTGCATTATATGCTGGGACGGAACCGGAAATCTGTCAGTTATCTTGACAATTCCGGCAGCAGGAACTATAAGGATATTGACAACAGTCAGGGAATCATGAACCAGATTGATTTGAATGCGGAACTGGTATTGATGATGAGTGCGATCGAGGAGGAACTGGAAGGGACTGCGGAATGATCTGCCAGAAAACGGCATAGATATTATATAGATGCTATAAAGAAATAGAAAGAAAAGAACTGGCTGTCACACCAGTTCTTTGTTTTTGAAATAAGCTTCTTTGATGACGCCCTGCACCAGTTCTCCAATATGACGCTTATCGTTTTTGTCAAGATCGTTCATATAGATGGGTTTGCAGTATTCGAGTACGACATGGGTCTTCCGGATCCAGGGAATGTGATCTTCAAAAATATGTCCGGCGTTGTTGATGCTCATCGGAATGATGGCACAGCCGGTTTTCTCGGCAACCTTGAAACTGCCGTTATGGAATTCAAGGAAAGTGTCGTTGACACGGTTGCGTGTACCTTCCGGAAAAATACATATGGAAATACCGGATTTAATCTTATTGATAGCTGTCAGGATAGACTGCATGC
>CAYXKS010000368.1:0-3569 GCA_964465725.1 uncultured Bacteroides sp.
TAATCAGAGCAATCTTGCCTTCCAGAGAAAATTTCTTCATAAAATCATTCATCTTCGTTATTCCTTTCCCTCACTGTTTTACTTATACTCACACCTGATGCAGCACTATTGCCAGAAGAACCGTCTTCTGACTCTTTGGAAAATCTTTTATAGCAAATCCTTCATCGCCACATCGTCCATATCGTTAAACGCCTGGTTCTCGCCAACCATGCCCCAGATGAAGGTGTATGCCTGGGAACCACATCCTGCATGAATCGACCAGCTTGGGGAGATAACCGCCTCCTCATTTCTCATAACGATATGTCTTGTCTCCTGCGGTTCGCCCATGTAGTGCATGACAATAGCGTCCTCCGGCATCTCGAAATACAGATAGACTTCCATACGTCTGTCATGAGTATGGCAGGGCATCGTATTCCACACACTACCCGGCATCAGCTTTGTCATACCCATCACCAACTGACAGCTCTCTACCTGACCGGGAAGGATATACTTGCAAATCACTCTGTGGTTCGCCTCCTCCAGGGAACCCAGTTCCACTTTATTCTCATCCTTAACGATCACAACGCCGTCTTCCGGTGTTCCTTTCGGTTTAATCAAAACCGTCGGATATGTCTTGTGCGCGGGTGCACTGTTGATATAGAATCTGGCCGGATTCTCCGCGTCCACACTGTCAAACACAATATCCTTCGAACCCATACCGATGTACATAGCTTCCTTATATCCTACCTCATATTCCTTACCGTCGATAGTAATCTTTCCTGACCCGCCGATATTAATGACTCCCATTTCCCTTCTCTCCAGGAAATATTCCGCTCTGAGTTCATCCCCCGCAGTAAGCTTCAGGGCTTTCACCGGCACTGCTGCTCCTGTGATGATTCTGTCGATATGACTGTACACCAGCTTAATCTGTCCCGGTACAAACAAGTCCTGAATCAGGAATTCCTCTCTCAGTCTCTCGGTTGTGTAATGCTTCACGTCTCTCGGTGAAGATGCTGTTCTCAGTTCCATTTTACCCTCCATTCTGAAGTGCTCTTATGCATCGCACGGGCAGACGTTGCTCTGGCAGTAACAGTTCAGCCCTCAATGTCATTTTGTTAGGCCAATACACAATGCCATGCGCGTCCGGCTTAACTAAATGGCACTTCTTATTTTCTCTTTATGGCTCCATTATACACTGTAACTTTTCCCGTTTCTTTTCAAATCCCTCTGAAAACCTTGCAAATATTGAACACTCTACCTTGTGTTCTTCATGAAAACAGCCTATAATAATCCATATGCAGGAGCTTATGCCAGACTGAAATAAGGAACTACACAAAGCAAAAATCAGCTACATAGCAGACCCGGAAAGGAACCCTCCATATGAAAGAATTCTCTTCCTGCCAGCAGGCCATAGAAAGCTGTGCCTCCACCCAGACTTTCGCCCTGGCCCATCTTTATAAAGAAGAAAAAACCATGGACATGCACATCCATGATTGTTACGAAATCTACTATTCCATCTCCGGCGGCAAGCAATTTCTGATAGATAATAAATTCTATTCTATAGAGCCGGGCAACCTTTTTATCATTAACCAGTATGAGAGCCACAAGATCACACAGGTGGACAAGGCAGTGCATGAACGCATCGTTCTGTCTATCCATCCCGAATACACCAAGCGTCTCGCCTCGGCTGAGACCAACCTGGACGCCTGCTTCACCAGCCGCCCGGGGAATTTCTGCCATAAGATTGCGCCAGGTAAGGAGCAGCAGAGCCGTTTCCTGTACTACATCAACAAGATTGCGGACGCGGAAGGGTACGGCCATGATATTTTGGAGCAGGCCGCCTTCATGGAACTTCTCGTGCTGCTCAACAGCCTCACCCTGAACAACCACCCTGCCAAAGCATCCGCTTCCTGCGTCTATAATCATCAGGTAGACGACATCCTGAAATATATTAACCAGAACATATCTTCCCCGCTCACCATCGGACAGCTTGCGGCGGAATTCTATCTGAGCGAATCCTACATCTGCCGCATTTTCAAATCGGCCACCGGGACTACCGTCAATAAATACATTACCGCCAGGCGGATCAGCATTGCCAAAGCACTCCTGGGCGACGGGCTCAGTGTAACGGAAGCTTTCGAAAAGAGCGGTTTCACCGACTACAGCAATTTCTTCAAGTCCTTCACCAAAGCAGTCGGTATTTCCCCGAAAAAATATGCCCAGTGCAGTGTCAGTTGACACCACATTGGGCATTGAGCGTGCTTTTATTTTCCATCGTCCTCTTCTAATACCTGCGTCAAAGCATCCAGCAAATTTCGCGCCAGCACCTTTCCCATAACCAGCTGCGCTACTTCCTCAACTCTTGTACTATTCACCTTACTGCCTTCATCAATATTTGGTATTTGCTGAATGAAATTAATCATCAGCTCCTCTTTCTCCTGATCCATAGCACATGAAAATCCATTGGTAAACTGTAGCATAATCACACCTCCGTCACATTTCAAGCTTCTCGTTAAAACAATAAACTTTACATTCCTTTACATTTTTAATCATTTGTACCTTTGATTTATATTCAACCACTCTGCAAGACTTACCCGTAAATTCTTTCTGATTCGATATCACATATGAAACATCCACATCATCCATCCGACGTAGTTGAATCTTACTTCTTCTCGGAATCACATTGACTGACAGCTCCATATCTAACTTTTCCGCAATCTCTGCAAGCGTTTTTATTGAAAAATTATAATCTTTGCTTTCCCATTTTGATACCATTCCCTGACTGACATTCATATACTTTGCAAACTCTTTCTGTGTCATACCAAGATCAATTCTTTTTTTTGCTATTGCTGACGAAATTCTACCCAAGAGTTTTGATGCCGTGATGTCAGACACCGAAATATCATTCTCGAATAATTTCAACAATTCAAAAAGTCCCGTCTCATTCATACCATTTCCCCTTCTCCCTGCATCTGCTCATATCTGCCTTTCAATACCTTTTTCCATTGTGTGTAGTCTGAAGCCTTTTTGCCTGATCTCTCATAAAAAGCTGCCAAAAATATTGGAGTTTCTTTTTCATCAAAGGTCATCAACATCCTCAGGTTAAAATTCTGGCTTGATAAATGTAAAGAATAGTATTCCCGGTCCAAGTATTTTATTATTTCATTGCCGTCCGCCTTATATACTTGTTTTCTTAATGTACTCACAAAATTCAGTTGTTTAATCAATAATGAAAAAATTTCTTTTTCATGTCCACGCGCATTGTGCAACAATTCTTTAAACTCTTCCATAAAAACAGGATGAAACCGAAAACCTTTCTGCAAATATTCTTCTATACTATTTGCAAGCGCCAATAAAGCTTCTCTTTTGTTCATTTATATTTCTATACTCCTCATTATATTACTTATAAGTAATATTTTCAACACCCTTTTTGAGAATACTGTTTTCTATTATTATAGTATACTATGTATTTAGTTTATATTCAACCATTAACTTTTAATCATATTGCCGGTATTCCAGCCTCAAATCAACCCTGCCCGTCTTCCGTCGAAGTACTAGGAAAATTCCGTAGTTTCTGATTAGGCTTTTCT
>CAYXKS010000369.1:0-3564 GCA_964465725.1 uncultured Bacteroides sp.
AACGCATGCTTCGTAGTATTTGCCATTATTCAATACCCATAAATCTCATCAACAGGGAAAGCAACTCGTCAATATTGACCGGTTTGGCTGTATGCGCGTTCATACCACAATCCAGGCACTTCTTTATATCTTCTGAGAAAGCGTCCGCCGTCATGGCTATAATAGGAACCTCTCCTGCATCCGGTCTCTGTAATCCACGAATCGCCTCTGTAGCCTCATATCCCGTCATTATCGGCATACGGACATCCATAAGAATCGCTTCATAGTATCCGTCTTCCGACTGCATGAACTTCTCTACACAGATCTGCCCGTTCTCCGCCCAATCCAATTCCAGTCCCACATCGGACAGAAGTTCGTGCAGAACCTCCCAATTCAGGCTGTTATCTTCCGCCACCAAAATGCGGTGCCCACGCAGTTTTGAATACTTATCTTCCTGCTCCTCCATATCTCTTTCTGCATTCATATATTTCCGCAGTCCATAGAACAGTGTCGACTTAAACAAAGGTTTCGCAATGAACCCATCAATTCCAGCCATTTTGGCCTCTGTTTCAAATTCGCTCCAATCGTAAGCAGAAATCAGAATAATAGGAATATCATCTCCCAGATTTCCACGGATCTCCCGGGCAACCTGAAGGCCGTCCATTCCTGGCAGTTTCCAGTCAAGCAGAATAATCTCGTAATCGTCTCTTTGCCTGTGATGCTGCTGTACAAGTTCCAGCGCTTTCTCTCCGCTCATCGTCCATTCCGCTTTAATACCAATGGAATCCAGCGCATCCACCGCCGTACGGCACAAAGTCTCGTCGTCATCCACCACCAGCATTTTCCACGCCGGAAGTACCATATCGATATCCTCTGTCTCGGCTTTCTCAAGATCAACCGTCACATGGAACTGCGAACCCTTGCCCAATTCGCTCTCGACTTCAATCGTACCGCCCATGGCATCAATAATATATTTCGTAATGGCCATGCCCAGTCCGGCGCCTTCCGTCTTATGCACTCTCTTGTTATCAGCCCGCGAATAAGAATCAAATATTTTGGCCTGAAACTCCTGCGTCATACCCATCCCGTTATCTTTCACAATAATATGTGTCCGGACGAAATCCTCCCCCTTCGGCGAAGCCTCTTCATAAAGAGACAGGCATATAGAACCCTCTTCCTGTGTATACTTGACGGAATTCGACAGAAGGTTCAACAGCACCTGATTCAGCCGTACGCTATCGCAATATACATCCTCCGCGATAATACCGTCAATGTGCACATCAAAGCTCTGATGTTTTCCTTTTATCTGCGGCTGGACAATGCCAACGATCGACTCCATAACTTCTCTCAGAGAAACCCTGTCCATCGTAAGGGTCATCTTTCCGCTCTCAATCTTGGACATATCCAGTACGTCATTGATCAACCCCAGCAGATGCTTGCCGGATAAGGCTATTTTCTTCAAACTATTCTGTACCTGTTCTTTATCGTCAATGTGGGCGGTCGCAATGGCAGTCATCCCCACAATCGCGTTCATGGGCGTCCGAATATCGTGGCTCATATTGGATAGGAACTCACTCTTGGCTTTCGTCGCTTCCTCAGCCGTCTCCCTGGCCTCGTTCAGTTCCTGGATCTGCTGCTTGCTCATTCTGTAATACTGGAAGAAAATCAGCAGAAGAAGGAAAAGAATCGCCCCGCAGGCTATCAGCGTGGCTATCGTCCTCTCTCCACTCAGACGCTCCACGGATTCATTCAGGACACCAAAGGGTAGCACAATGACCAGATTCCACTCAGAATTGGGAAGACGTACCGTAATTACCTGCTGGCGTGCGCCGCCAAATTCCTGAATCGCAAAAAATTCTTTTCCCTCCCTCAAAGCTTCAACAAGATCTTTAATATACTGATCAACTTTGTCTGTATCATCCGGATATGTATTATGGAGATAACTGAAGTAGTCTGTTTCCTCTATAGACTTGTCACTAATGACAAAAGTACCATCTTCCCTGATAATGTGGGCAAACATTTCGATATTTTCCTTCTCCAGAGACAGTTCGTCGCTGATTTCCTGCGCCGGAATGCTCATAACCGTGGCAATGCTTGTCTCCCCATTGCTCATGGGATAATTGGCCTTCACACCAAACAAAACCACCTGTTCTTCGGAAGCGTTATTTGCCACTGCAACTTTTCTCTCTCCATTTCGGAGCGACCTCATAAAAGGTTCCGGATCAATCAAAGTTGCCTCTTCTCCGTACAAGGTTTCAAATTCCCCCTCTTCAGAGCACAACGCAAGAGACCCAAAGCCTCTGACTTCCGTCCTGTAGACCAGCTCCTCATGAATCTTCTGAATGTCCTCACCGTCCGAAGAAACTACTGTCACCACCGCTTCCGCCTGCTTCAGGCGAAGATTCACAATCGTCTCAAAATGCCTGAGGATTCGCTCCCCCATACTGCTCATATACATGTTGCCCAGATTATCTATCGCCTTCTCAGTCTCCCGGTTCATATAAGTACCCAGAAAGGCAAAAACTGCTACACTGAAACAGATAAGCAGAATAAAACTGCCTATCAGAAACTTCGAAGATACCATGTCAGCGCGCTTTTTTCCATTGTTTTCCATCAGAAATTCCCTTCCGTAAAACCCTACTATGTATTATATAAATATAGCACATAGTCTTTTGTCAGGCAAGTTGTTTCACAGTCTATGCGCGGTAATGATCGTATAACTATGAGCATTTACTGTAATAATACAATCGTCCAGATTCACATACCAATTTTTCCCACGCCGGCTGATCACTGCTCCGGGATCAGCTATTCTATCGCGGCACCAGGCTACCACATCGGGCTCGCCGGATTCACTAAGCAGCAGATTGCGTCGAAGTCGTTCAATCCCCATCGGGGTCGTATGTAAACGCTCTAAGTTTTGTAGCAAAGCGTTCTGTGCCCTGTCTGACATTTCGCTACCTCCTTCACCATATATACGACAAACCCGCCATGTCAAATGAAACACAGCGGGTTTCTTCTTACAAATATCTCTTTGTTACTATTCACAGCCTACAGCTGCTCATAGTAACAGCATTTGCGCATTCCAAGTCGCCTTCGGCGAGGCGCAAATGCTCAAAAAATTTACTTCATTGGGTCGTAAATGCGCAGTTAATGCGCATTTCGACTGTGAATGATAACTCTAACTTACATAATTATCAAAATATCCCTGGATCAAAATTACCGGCGTACCTTTATCGCCTGATCCGCTGGTCAGGTCGCAGAGCGATCCGATCAGATCGGTCAGCCTTCTCGGCGTCGTGCCCTGTGATACCATATCGCCCACCAGATTGTCCTTCTTCTCCCTGATGCGATTGGAAATCGCCTCCTTTAACGCCTCACCGGACAGATCCTTAAAGTCATTGTCCGCCAGATACTTTAATTTTAGCTCATTGGGAGTACCCTCCAGTCCCGGTGTACTAGCAGGAGATACGCAAGGGTCTGCAAGCTCCCATATCTTTCCTACAGGGTCTTTGAAAGCGCCGTCGCCATATACCATGACTTCCACATGCTTGCCGGTTCTGTCCAGAATCTCCTTCTGGATATCCA
>CAYXKS010000370.1:0-1258 GCA_964465725.1 uncultured Bacteroides sp.
TTACTATAATATACAAATCCCGTAGGAAAAAGTAAACACTTTTCACTTTTTCTTTCACAGATAAAATGATAAACTAATAACAGTTCAGACAAGCCCGCACATAGACAAACATAAACAATCATTAAAGGCACCTCTTAGGAACTGCCTGCAATGGGAAAAAGGAACAATATATGATCAGAAGAATACCGGATGCTGTAAACAAAGGTACACATACAGACAAGCCCTCATACAGAATAACAATAAAAACAGTCATATCCCTGCTGTTGTCCTGCATAAATATAAATTTAGCGGCATCACTGGAGCCCTGGACGAAATCCTGTAGTCTCATGTCGCTTCTGCTATTTTATATACTCGGCCTTGTTCTCTGCTTTCTTCTAACGAAGCATTATCTGGAACAAGAAGACAAACGCTTAAAGATTCACTCGCTGCTATGGGGTGGCCTCATGACCACAGCCTACGTGCTGGGATGCCGCATGCGGCGCGATGGCACAGCGCTTTCCGGACCGTCAGGGCTGCCCCTTCTGCTGACACAGATAATATGTCTGTCCGTGTTCGCCGCTGCCTGCATTGCACCATTTCTTCAGGGCTTCCCTAAGTTGCGTGCAAGGATACAGAACAGAAACACCATAGAAAAATTTCGACAGACGATAAAACATATTCAACAAAATATGACCAGAAAATGGCATCCATGGCAGGTGTGGCTTTTCTCCACCCTGATCATTCTGTTGTGCTGGACGCCGGTCTTTCTGGCTTACTATCCTTCCGTGTTCGCTTACGATGCAGAAGGCCAGCTCTACCAGGTACTGGCACATGATTACAGCACCCATCACCCGCTTCTGCATACGATATTTCTGGGAGCCTTTTTTCAGCTCGGCGGCGGGGTACTTGGTTCGTACTCTGCGGGCATGGCGGTCCATTCCGTTGTGCAGATGGCATTGATGGCATGTGTTTTCGGCTATACACTGTCCTTTCTGCACAAAGTCAAAGCTCCGATATGTCTGCAGATCATACTTCTGCTGTTCTATGCTCTGTTTCCGGCCAACTCGATTCTGGCGCTGAGCACTACAAAAGATGTGCTGTATTCCGCACTTGTACTGCTGCACACACTGTTTGTATACCGGCTGACCGCCTGTTATAAAGATTTTCATGGAGGAAGTAAACATCCGGCTTATCCGACAGCAGGTTCCAAGGTAACAGATCAGTTTACAGGTTCCAAAATAACAGTTCAGTCTACAGGTTCCAAAATAACGGTTCAGCC
>CAYXKS010000370.1:1358-3564 GCA_964465725.1 uncultured Bacteroides sp.
ACAGGTTCTGAGATGACAGCTCAACCTGCTGCCAGATCGTTACGTCCCAGGATACCCTGTACACTCTATATACTCTGGACGGCGCTTATGCTGCTGTTTCGGAACAACGCACTGTACGCACTGGCTGCCAGCCTTCCCGTCATATACATTATCTTCCGCATAAGCTTCGGAAGAGGAAACGTACTGTGGCGCAGATACTTTGCGCTGACTGTCATGGCTCTGATCCTTTTCGCTGCCGGCGGAATGGGGCTTAAGGCATCCCTGAATGCCCATAATGGCAGTCCCCGGGAAATGCTCAGCATCCCCCTCCAGCAGATGGCGCGTACCAGAGTCAAGGCAGAAGAAACACTGTCCGACGACATGCGGCAGGAGCTGGAACAATATATCCCTGGTGAATGGGTTTTTGCAGCTTACAATCCTTATCTGGCTGATCCTGTCAAAAACCGGGCAGTCATTCATGACAACCCCGCCGGACTGATCAAAACATGGGTTCGCCTGGGCCTGATGCACCCACAGATCTACATCGATGCCTTTCTGGACAATTCCATCGGTTACTGGTTTCTGGAAGACAGGACTCACGCACAGATCTATGGCCTGGGCACGGAAAGCGGCTTCGGATATCTTTCCACCGACAACCGCACGATGCCGGCAGGCTGCGAAATCATAGAGCACAGTTATCTGCCAGGACTGCGTCACTTTATGGAACGTATCGTATCCGATAACGAATATCAGAAGATCCCTGTAGTCCGCATCCTCTTTGCCCCCGCGTTCTACTGGTGGCTTCTGTGTCTGTATATTGCAATCGTAATATACAAGAGAAAATACCATCTTTTGCTCCCGGCAGTGTTTCTGGCCAGCTATTACCTGACGCTGCTTTTGTCACCCACGGTACTGATCCGCTATATGTACCCTTTCGTGGTGACAGTACCTGTACTCTGCTGTCTTCTATTTTGCAGGCAGGATGCTGCAGACACATTCCAGTACTGCAAAATACACAATAAAAATTAAATATTTATGAACTTTTTGTAAGAAATATGAATTTATATGTAAAGTATGCTATACTGATTATGTATTTGCATTGCAATATTTAACGACATTATTGTTTTCGTCCTTGCGGAAGCTTCCATATATGGCTCTTGCAAGAGTCGGAAGCAGAAATTTGTTATGTCGTTTACTATCATTATGCTGTGTTGTCCGCATATGTGCTATACAATTTTACCATGCACTTTATTACGCACTACATGTTCTATGTTACATGTTCTTTTGTAACAGTTCAGCCTTGCTTCACTGTTACTGCATCCGACCATCCTAAATCGCTTCGCGATGGGCCGGATGCTTTCAACCACTACTCTTTGGCACGGTCAGCGCAGTAAATGCGCAGACCTGTCTGAACTGTTACGTTCTTTTACCGTAGTATGTTTTATAACGGTACTTATATTTTATAATGTTTATATTATTATGTTAAAGGTGAACGGTTACGGTATATGCCGAAACCCAGGGAAATGTAATGGAAATAAGAATAGACCGAGACGGCGATATAGACAGCTGGAAAGAAGTGACCCTGATCTATAATTCGGCACTAAAGCAGATTTCCACGAAGCTGGAAATCCTGAATGATGAATTTCAGCATGTACACAGGTACAATCCAATTGAACATATTAAATCACGTATCAAAACGCCGGAGAGCATTGTAAAGAAACTTAAGAAACACGGTTATGAATCCACTATCAACAATATGATCCGCTATGTCAATGACATAGCCGGTATCCGCGTTATATGTTCTTTTTCATCGGATATATATCAGATCGCAGAGATGATCAGCAACCAGAGTGACATCAAGGTAATCTCCGTAAAAGATTATATCGTCAACCCGAAAGCCAGCGGCTACAAAAGCTATCACATGCTGGTGACCGTGCCGGTATATCTTTCAGACCGGATCGCAGATACCAAGGTGGAAATTCAGATCAGGACGGTTGCCATGGATTTCTGGGCCAGTCTGGAGCATAAGATCCACTATAAATTCGAGGGAAATGCACCGGATCATATCAAGGATGAGCTGGTAGAGTGTGCACAGATGGTATCAGACCTTGATGCAAGGATGCTGGCATTGAATGAAGAGATCCAGCAGCTCGGACAGGAGGAAGATTATTAGTGACAGTGAAGCCGCAGGCCGAACTGTTACAATTATCAGGCAGGCCGTTCAACC
>CAYXKS010000371.1:0-1166 GCA_964465725.1 uncultured Bacteroides sp.
TTTACTTAAACCTGATACACCTTAGTCTCATAAGGCGCAAATGTCACGCTTCCCTCAACCTTCCTGTCATCGTCAAGATCCGTCATCGTTTTTTTCAAATTGATCTTCTGCTCTTTCGAAGAAAAGTTCAGTATGAAAAGATACTGCCTGCCATCTTTCTCTCTTACACAGATCTCGCACTCTTCGGGAAGTTCCACAAAGTCTTTCCAGGGAGAGAGCATACCCACATATTCCAGAAAATCTCTCATATTTTCTCTGGTAAATGTACCTCCAAAATGAATGATCCGTCCCTTGCCATACCGCGTCTCAATCATTGCAGGGCTTCCTTTATAGTAATTGGAAGAATAACGTGCCAATACTTTTGCGTTATCCCCGACAGGCGCCAGAATTTCGTTAAATATTCCCGTCTCAGTCTCTTTTCCATTCCACTCCATGGAAACCTTATCATCCGCTGGTCCGACAAAAGTAAACTCCGTCACATCGCTTCCGGATATTTCCGCCATCAATCCAGGCATGGGTGTCATGACACACCGTCCGTTCTCATCCTTTTGTCCCGTGCGCGCACCGATTATTAAGCAGCCGCCCTGCTTAACATAATCTTTTAACAGATTTGCCTTTTTCTCAGAAAGAAGCAAGCCGTGAGGGTAGATGAGCAGAGGATATTTCAACAGTTCTTCTACCTCTGTACTCTCTAACAGATAGACATGGTCCATCGGCGTATGAGTCAGCTCTGAGGCGATGAAGATCTCCTGTTCACTCTTCCACGACAGTCTCTGATGCCACACATCAACGTCGGAATCCCAAACATTACTGTAGTCCCTCACCATGCCAAAAGCCGCCTTATATTCAGCCCCTGCTATCTCGTCAACCTTCCTGATGCGGTCTCTGATCTGTCGTACCTCCATTAACTTCCGATTATCTCTGTTGTCATAGTCCAAAATACCATGCCAGTAAATCTCTGTCCCTACGGTACAGGTACGCCACCGGAAAAAGCTGACATAATCAGCGCCATGCGCCACGCTCTGCATCGCCCACAACATCATCTGGCCGGGCTTAGGTGCGGGAGCTTCCATGCGTGTGTTCCATCCATTGGCGCCGGATTGCTGCTCCATGATCCCGAAATGTGGACAGACAGAGCGCACTTCGATCAGGCGGTTACTCCACTT
>CAYXKS010000371.1:1266-3551 GCA_964465725.1 uncultured Bacteroides sp.
CTCTCTATTTCAAGGATACTTTCCTCACCATAACACAATAGCAGGCGACGGTAAACATTTTTCAGGCCGATTGGTCTCTCCTTGGACTTTTTCTCTCCGACGTCCACACACTGTGCCTTTAAGCGCCGGATCTCATCCTGTGTCATACCGATACCGTCATCCGCAATATTGAAATACATCTGTCGGCCACTCACCCAGATCCGGATGGACAGCGTTCCTTTTCCCACTTTCAGTTCCAGTCCGTGGATAATGGAATTCTCCACAAGCGGCTGCAGAATAAAATTAGGGACCAGATAAGGATATGCGCATTCATCAATATCATACTGCACAGAAATCTTGTCTCCGAATCGCTGCTTCTGAATAAATAAGTAATCCTTCACCGTCTTCATTTCATCGTATAACGTGATATACTGCTCCTGTTTGATGGTCGCCCTAAGAAGCTCTGCCAGTGCGATTGTCATCTCCGCAATATCCATATCATCTTTGCTGATCGCCATCCAGCTTATTGTATCTAATGAATTATAAAGGAAATGAGGATTTATCTGCATCTGCAGAAATTCAATCTCCGCCTGCTTCTGGCTGATCTCCATTTTGTAGACCTTCTCGATCAGGATCTCCAACTGATCTACCATATGATTGTATTCTGTACCGATCTGTCCGATTTCATCCTGACTGACTACCTCCACCCGTGGATAATCGTCTCCCTGTCCTAAAGCATTCATACTCTTTAAAAGTTCCTGCGTAGGCTTTGTTATGTGAGCCGTTGACATCATTACCAAGGCAATACCAATCAAAAGCAGGATTCCGGCGACTGCCATCGTAAACAACGTCGTCATTCGGGAATTTTTATAGAAATCTTTCACCGAGACTGTCTCTATCAGCGTCCAGCCGTTCTGCATCCGCTCACCTATATAATAGAAGGTTTTCGTGTCATTCAGCGCATCATAACGTATCTTCTGAATATTGTCAAAGTCATTCAGTGAAAAAGGAAATTGCTTTCCAAGATGCTCTTCATAATTTGTCACCACAATGGTCCCGTTATCGTCCACGACATAGGCGCCGCTGGAAAACTGCGTGGAATTATCCCGGACAATATTACCCAAAAAGCGATATTCATATACAATATTCAGGTACCCCAGAGGACGCATCGTACTTAAATTTAAAATTGCCCTGGCCATACAGATTCTCTTTTTATCACTCACTATAGCCATATTCCACAGGGACGTGCCGTTTGCCCGATAGATATCTTCCTCGTCAAAAGCAAACAATGTGCCAGAAGTTTCCCTCTGTTTCACAGCGGACTCATATCCATCGAGCGATACTACGCTGACGGAGATTACATCCGGATCAATAAACCCAATCGTTTCCAGTTCGTTCTCTATCGCTGTACGTTCTACCTGTAATTCATAGGAAGACAATTCCAGCGTATTGATCTGCTCCAGTTGCCGTTGAATGATTGTATTTGTGATAATCTGCAGACTCTGCTTTTCAATGACCTCGATACTGTTTTCCAGATTATTTGTGGTCTGCCTGGTCACATCTCCCAAATACCCCCAGGAAATTCTTCCGTACTCATGACGAAAAATGACTATAGACAATAATGCCGTGGACAACCCGATGAGCAGCAGAAGCACAGCAAAAATAAGAATCATTTTTGTTCGAATACTTGTAAAAACCAGCGCTTTTTTTAACTTTCCAACTATGAGTTTCCCTCACCGGCATATTTATCTTTTTCCTTCAGAAGTTTTAAAATAACCTCAATACAGTAATCCTTTTCTTCTACGTCCAGCTTTCGAAATTCCCCTGGACTGCAGCCAAATACCTTCTTGAATACCTGACTGAAATATTTCTGATCACTGAATCCTGTCTTCTCACAAATCTGGTTAATCTTATCTCCTTCCTCCTGAAGACAGCGGGCCGCGGCAGCCAGACGGATTGCATTTAAAAGATCACTGAAATAATAACCCGTTTCCTTCTTTAACATTCGTGAAAGATATCCGACAGAAAAATGATATTTCTCCGCCAGATAATTCAAAGTAAGGCTTTCACTGAAATTATTTGCCATATCCTGCAGAATCACCATTGTCTGCTGACTGCTCTCACGGAACAAAAGGGATATTTGCTTTCCGTATTCCTGTGAACTGACAGCATCCTCGTATTTACGCACCACACTGGCTGTATAGCGCTGACGCTCCAGACGGATCTTCACCTCCGCCACTGTCTTTAAGATATCTTTCGGATGCAGGGGCTTTAGCAAGTAGGCGAACACCTGATTGTCTATTGCC
>CAYXKS010000372.1:0-3524 GCA_964465725.1 uncultured Bacteroides sp.
GAGGTAGCGGCTTCCAGTATGGAAGGCTTGAAGAATTCGGAGATTACTGTGAAGGATATGCAGGATTGCAGAGATATTCTGGAACAGATTTTTGATCTTGCCAAACAGTTACAGTAGAATCGCTTCCGTATATGGGTGCAAGAGCCCGAAGCAGATAATGCAAGTATAATATTTACAATACAGAAAGCCGGTGCAGTTATTGCTGCATCGGCTTTCTGTATTGTAATTCTCCTGGTAAATCTGTCTGGTTCTGTTAACTGTATTCACGCATGTTAACGAAGTTGTGATAGGGAAGAGCATCTTTCGTGTAACCGCTGGTGCAGATATGAATGTTTTTCTCTCTTTCCTGTTCACATGCCTCATCTAAAACTTTGGAAAAAAAGGTATTCACAAATGTTCGGGATGAGTTCTGCTTGGACTGACGATTTTTGTCTTCAGAGGAAACTCTCTTCAACGGGGTGATCGCCATAACCGCTTCGATTTTGTAGTTGTCTCCATATGCTGCGGTAATCCCTCCTTGGAAAAAGGCTCATCCGACAGGGAAGCTGTCAGGATGACGGCCAGGCAAATATTGCTGGAACCTCATGTTCTTATAAGATATATCGTCACACATTTGGCTTTCTTAACATTATTTTAACAGATAATTATTAAGAATAAAATATAAAATGAGATTATTTTATAGCAGTAACGACATTGGTCTGTATATAATAAGTGGTTGACAAATGACTACCAGAATGCTATATTCTAGGTAGTCATTTGTCAACCACTTTATGAATGGAGGTAAGCATGGTTAAATTATCGGAGGCAGAGTGGAAGGTGATGGCTTTGTTGTGGCAGGAGGCGCCTTGTACAATGATGCAGATCACCAATCACTTTAAGGAGACCACAGGATGGAGTAAACATACGGTGATGACTTTTTTACGACGTATGGAGGAAAAGAAGGCGATCCACCACGAGGAGGGGGAGCGCGCCAAATTGTACTATCCGGATATTGTGAAAGAGGAGGCTGTTTTGCAGGAGACGGAGGAATTTCTGGAGAAGGTGTTCGATGGCAGAATGGGATTGATGCTGAATACGATGGTGGAGAAGAAAGCGGTATCTGAGGAAGAGATAACACAGATGTATGAGATTCTGCGGAAAGCTGAGGAAGAGAACAGGCGTAAGCCTTTTTCAGAGAACATTTGAGTCGAGGATAATACCTTTCACAAGGCGTTTGTGTCAGAGAAGACATGGAGGTGCAAGTATGGTTGAGATTTTAGTGAGTGCGACACTTTTGATACTTATGGTCATGCTCCTGCGTCATCTGTCGAAGGGTAGAATCGGTATGCGTTACCGATATGCTCTGTGGATGATTGTGGCTGTACGGCTAGTGGTACCGGTATCTTTCGGAAGCAGTTCTTTTAGTATTTTGAATCTGACGTCGGGATGGTCAGAGGGTACGTTAAATACTGTAAAACTGCCGCTTTTGATGGATTCGGAGAATAGTCTGTCCGATGAAATGTCAGATAATACTGATAATAGTATAAATGGTGACATAGCAGATATAGGTGATATAGCGACAGAAGAGGCCAATACAGGCGGCGTAGACGGCAGAGTGGCGGGCGATATTTTGCGGGAGAGTATAGAGGAGCAAGATGCAGATTTTCTGGCTTTGGATGGAAGAGGTACAACAGAGGGAGGAGAGGCGATATCAGATACGGATAGTTTTTTTCTTCTGAGCTTAATGAGAGATAGCCGGATACAGCTTTTGGCATTGATTATATGGGTTGTGGGCATTGTATGTGTGGGCGGATATATGCTGGTAAGTCAAAGGAGGTTTGTCAGATATCTGCACCGCAGCAGAACGGAGGCGCCTGGGGAAGAACTGCCGGGTTCCTGGGGCAGACGGCTGGAAGCGCGCAGAATGCACCTGTACTTATTAAAAGGGCTTCCGAGCCCATGTCTGGTGGGGCATGATATCTATATTGAACCGCGGCTTTTGGAGGAGAAGGACAGATTACAGCATGTTCTGGCGCACGAATATGCCCATTCGGTACAAGGAGATACATTCTGGGCGTTCGTGAGAAGTCTGCTGTGTGCGATATATTGGTTCTATCCTTTGGTATGGCTGGCGGCTTACGAATCCAGGAAAGATAGCGAACTGGCCTGTGATGAGTATGTGATCAGAATGTTGGGTGAGACGGAAAGGTTTGCATATGGAAGAACACTGATCGCTCTCTTATCGGGGAGAGACAGGGGAGTCGGCTATACAGGAGCAGTGTTGATTATGGACGGCAGAGAGAGTAGCGTGAAGGAGAGAATTACTGTGATCGCGGGAAAAAGAAAAAACAGCAAGACGGTGGCGGTCATCGTGGCGCTGACAGCAGTCTGTGTCTGTGGATGTGCTTTTACAGGGGCAGTCGCGTCGGATGACAGTTCGGCTGGCAAAGGAAAACAATTCCTTCTGACAAATGAAGGAAGTCTGTCGCCTGAGAGTGTGGAAGAGGCGGAGACGACAGAGGAAGAGCAGATGCAGACAGAAAAAGATGAGGAAGAGCAGGAAAGCACAGAGTTAGGAGTGGACG
Source organism: uncultured Bacteroides sp. (assembly GCA_964465725.1). Taxonomy (GTDB): domain Bacteria; phylum Bacillota; class Clostridia; order Lachnospirales; family Lachnospiraceae; genus UBA3282. Next base: position 2,565 of record CAYXKS010000372.1, read on the forward strand.
AACGGGCGCAGAGCACAGAACAACAAGGAGATGACAGGCGACAGAAAGAAATGGAACGTGATGCTAAAGACGCGGAATCGTTCGGAGAGGAAGCGGCAATGTTCAGAGAGATTCTCGACCAGGCCAGTGACAGTGAATTGGCGTCTGCCGAGATGGTAGACCTGGCAGAATACTATAACTATCTGTATAAAGGCGCAGAATCTCCGTTGATAGATGGGCAGTGGTACAAGCTACAGCAGACAGAGGAGACGGGTATTGATTTCTATGGTTTTTATACGCAGGATTATGGTTTCAGAGGTCTGAAGATCAAGATTGGCGATGATGTAAATACATTCGATGAACCGTGGCTGCCGGTTTCCTTTGGGATAGATGTGGTGATTCTGGAAGAGACTGAGACAGATGGTGAGCCCAGGAGTTTTGCATTTAAGATATGCGTCGTCAATACCAGCGAGAGTGAGATATGGAGACTCTATGTAGCGGACAGATATGATACCGGCACGATAGAACTGAGTTGTCTCAATAGCTATGATTGTCAGGAACAGCTGAAAGACCAGAAAGTTACACTGAGTGTCAATCAGGAGGCGAAGAAAGTGGATCTGGTCTATGATGGAGATGTGGTAGTGGGTTCGGTGGATATCTCCGACTATGCAGATGAGAAGATAGAGGAAGCGATATGGGATGACGGAGTGACATCCTTTCGGTTAGAGGAAGATGGCCAGATTACATTTCTGACAGGAATCGGGTTAAGAGCGGCTGAGGGAGGCAAAACATTCTACAAAGGGCTGTCGGTGATCGGCTGTTTGGTGGAGACGGGTGATTTTGGAAATCGCAAATTTACAATAGGAAGGCCCTATGTGATGAAGAATTATGTCAGCGCGAGATTAAATCCTTAGTAAAGGCAAAGTTCATAGTTGAAAATGAATGTTGAACAATATAGTCAATCACTTAAAGATGGAATAA
>CAYXKS010000373.1:0-3483 GCA_964465725.1 uncultured Bacteroides sp.
CTATTATATGGGCTTTTCATTGCAATATAGCGGGGAATATGCTACTCTATGACTATTGAATTTGTATAATGTTATATAATGACAGCTGGGAAAACGAACAGAAAGGAAGTAAAAATTGTATTTGGAGTATCTGAGAGAAACTTATTTGACAGAAACTGTCGGTGAGAATTCGGTTCTGATATTTGTAGCGGCAGGCCTGATTCTTCTGGCGATACTGCTGACGGTGGGATGCTATGGTATCCAGAATCATACAGCGCGCATTTATAACTGGAACGGTAAGAGATACTGCTATTTGGGACGCGTAGGGCTGTGCCGGAAAAGTGACGGCTATCATGTGCGTATCGGGGAACGGATGGCGGACCTGTCGTATACCACGTTGTATCAGATATGCCCGTCGAAAGGATTTGTCCGCAGGAACCGGTATGGGAATTTAATTCTCTGCGCCGGCGACGAGAAATGTATGATGCATATAGACGGATGTATGCGTCAGTCTGTGTATTACAGGAAAGCAATGCCGTAACAGATATGAAACACTTGAATTTAAGCCGGACTGATGTAGATGTGAATTTAAGGCATCGGAAGCGACATGATGGAGGATGATGAAATACAGGAAAGGCAAGGGATGAAATGATCACAATCAGCTTGTGTATGATCGTGAAAAATGAGGCAAAGATTCTGGCAAGATGTCTGGACAGTATCGCGGATCTGGTGGATGAGATCATCATTGTGGATACCGGTTCTTCGGATGATACGAAGGAGATTGCTGCAGAGTATACGGACAGGATCTATGATTTCGAATGGATCGGGGATTTTGCGGCGGCGCGTAATTTTGCCTTTTCCAAAGCCGGGATGGAATATATTTATTCGGCTGATGCGGACGAAGTTCTGGATGCGGCGAACAGAAAGGCGTTCCGGCGGCTGAAGGAGACGCTTTTACCTGAGATCGATATCGTGCAGATGTATTATTCGAATCAGCTTTCCTATGGTACGATCTACAATTTTGACAGAGAATTGCGTCCGAAACTTTTTAAGAGACTCCGCACGTTTCAATGGCAGGGAGCCATCCATGAACAGGTTGGCCTGGAGCCGGTGATCTATGACAGTGAGATCGAGATCAGGCATATGCCGGAAAATAACCATAAGGACAGGGACCTGGCGGCTTTTGCGCGTATGACAGAGGACGGCGTCAGGTTGGACAAAAGGCTGCATAATATTTATGCGAAAGAACTTTTTATCTCCGGTGAGGAACAGGACTTCTTAAGAGCGGAAGCCTTTTTTGAAAATTCCTGCATGGATACGGAAAGAGATATGGATGAGGTCAAGGAGGCGGCCTGTGTTGTTGCGCGGGCGGCCAGAATTGCGGGCGACGTTCCGAAGTTTTTCAAATATGCCATGAAGGTGGTGGCCTGTGAGGGCTGCGCAGAGATTTGCTGCGAATTGGGCGCCTATTATTTGGGGATACAGGATATTGACGAGGCCATTGTGTGGTATTATAATGCGGCCTATGAGACGGAGAGCATACTGAATATCAAATGCAGCGGCGAGATTGCACTGCGGGGCCTAGCAGAAAGCTACCGTGCCGCCGGCAATGAGGAGCAGGCGGAAAAATATGAAAAGAATATCTAATTCACCGGACTTTTCATAGGCATTTGTGTCTGAGAAGGCATGGAGGTGCAAATATGAAAAAGAGATGGAGAAATGAACGCCGCTTAAGACAGACCGGAAGAGTGAATGCCGGGAAATTAAATTTCAGGATGCAGAAAGGTATAGATACGAAATGAAATGGGAAGAAAATGTGAGGAAGGTTGTGCCGTATACGCCGGGGGAGCAGCCGGATGACAAGAGTGTCATTAAACTAAATACCAACGAGAATCCGTATCCGCCGGCTCCAGGGGTGGCAGATAAGCTTGCCACGTTGAAGACAGATCAGATGCGGCTGTATCCGGCGTTTCCGGAGCAGACGCAGCTTGCGGAAGCTCTTGCGGATTATTACGGGATCTGCAGGGAAGAGCTTTTCATCGGTGTGGGGTCGGACGATGTGTTATCCCTCGCGTTTATGACTTTTTTTCAGTCGGAAAAGCCGGTGCTTTTTCCTGATATTACCTACTCTTTCTATGATGTGTGGGCGGATTTATATAAGGTGCCTTATGAGAGGAAAGCGTTGGATGAGCGGTTTTGCATCCGGCTAGAGGATTATCGGCAGCCAAACGGCGGTGTGATTTTTCCCAATCCCAATGCTCCTACAGGTGTTCTGATGGATTTGGCGCTGGTGGAGGAGATCATAGAGGCTAACCGTGACGTCGTGGTGATTGTGGATGAGGCTTATATTGATTTCGGGGGTACGAGTTGTCTGCCTCTGATTCGGAAATACGATAATCTGCTGGTGGTGCAGACTTTTTCGAAGTCCAGATCCATGGCCGGAATGCGGATTGGTTATGCTATGGGGAATCCCAAACTGATCAAATATTTAAATGATGTGAAGTATTCGGTGAATTCCTATACGCTGAATTATACGACGATTCAGCTTGGGACCGAGGCGGTAAAGGATGTGGCATATTTTAAGGCGAACTGTGAGAAGATCATCAGAACCCGTGAACGCGCAAAGCAGGAACTGACGAAGCTGGGTTTCACGTTCCCGGAGTCTTATGGTAACTTCATATTTGCCAGTCATAAGAGGGTTCCTGCAAAGGATATCTTCAACAGGCTTAAAGAAAATGACATTTATGTCAGACATTGGGATAAGGAAAGAATCGGCAATTATCTGCGTATTACGATTGGGACGGATGAGCAGATGGAGGCGCTGTATGCTGCGCTGCGTAAGATATTGGATTGATATTTGAATCAGTGTCATCAGGTTAAGTCAGCGCATAATGTCAGGCGCGTCCGGCTTAATTAAAATTCATCATCCGGAATCAAATTCAAGCGCGGATGGACATATATTTATCTTATATAAAAGGAAATTTAACGGAGGAAAGTTATGGAGAAACTGGCGGCAGCTTTTGCGGTTACTTTAGGAAGATATGTATCGAAAGAGGTAGTGGTTTTCATTATATCAATGATACCGATTCTGGAACTCAGAGGAGGACTGATTGTGTCAAAACTTCTGGAAGTTCCGATCACCACGGCAATTCCGCTGTGTATTATCGGTAATATTATTCCGATTCCGTTTATTCTGCTCTTTATCAAGCAGATCTTTAAGTGGATGAAAAAGATTAAAATCTTCCGGGGGCTTGTCGAGAAACTGGAAAGTAAAGCTATGGGTAAAAGCGACAATATCAGGAGATACGAGTTCTGGGGATTGGTGCTTTTTGTGGGAATTCCTCTGCCGGGGACGGGTGCATGGACGGGTTCCCTGATTGCGGCGCTTCTGGATGTGGACTTTAAGAAAGCGATCCTGGCGGAACTGTTGGGCATTGCGATCGCGACGATCATTATGTCGATCTTCTCCTACGGGCTTCTGGGAGCGTTGTTATAATATCTTTT
>CAYXKS010000374.1:0-3474 GCA_964465725.1 uncultured Bacteroides sp.
CTTCCCCAACAGCATCACAGCTTTCTCGATTCCAGATGTCTATGTTCTGCTCCTGTTATTACCGGCACTGGCATTCCACCAATGCCGATCTGCAATTATTCATCCAGTGCCTACGATTTTCCTGACCTCCGGAAAATCGCTAAATTCTAATAACTTCAATATACTTTCCTGACTTTCAATGTAAATTTTTTATATTCTTTTTTCATCTTTGCTCTTACAACTCAATAATCTCACAGTAAATCCGTTTCTCTGTCTCCTTGTCGAAAAGAAACACTTTCTGCGGTTTCAGGAAAAATCTGACATCTGCACTCTCCGTATCCACCCGATTTTCCGCAGAAATAATAGAACGTACAGTCGGAGACAAAGATGTGTCATGTCTGGAAACCACGCTGATATCGCGTCCCATCACCTCCACGCTGCCGAATTCGCAGCGCAATGCTCCCTTTTCATGCAGTATAAATCCCTCCGGCCTTACACCTGCATAGACGTCCTGATCGGCAATTCCCCGGACACGGAGCACCGCATCCTTCCCCAGATACAGCCTGCCGTCTCTGCACTGCCCGGCAAATACATTGATCTGAGGCGTACCAAGAAATCTGGCCACGAACAGATTTGCCGGATCATCATAGACCTCCTGCGGTTTCCCGATCTGCTGTACAACCCCTTCCTTCATCACCACGATCCTGTCGGAAATGCTCATCGCCTCTTCCTGGTCATGAGTCACGAAAATGGTTGTGATCCCTGTCTCTCTCTGAATCCTCCGGATTTCCTCCCTTGTCTGCAGCCGCAGTCTGGCATCCAGATTTGATAAAGGCTCGTCCAGTAAAAGCACTCTGGGCATTTTCACCAGTGCACGCGCAATCGCCACCCTCTGCTGCTGTCCGCCCGAAAGTTCTCCAGGCTTGCGATCCATCAATTCATCTATCTGCACAAGTTTCGCCGCCTCATATGCCTTCTCTGACATAACTGCCTTCGATAGTTTGTCTTTTCCTTTCAGATTCTGAAGCGGGAATAAAATATTCTGTCTCACTGTAAGATGCGGATAAAGCGCATAATTCTGAAAAACCAACCCGACGCCCCTGTTCTCAGGCGGCAGATCAGTGATATCATCCTCCCCGAAAAAAATACGCCCTTCGGTAGGCTTCAGGAGTCCGCTGATGAGGTTAAGCGCCGTGCTCTTCCCGCAGCCGGAAGGCCCCAAAAGTCCGACCAATTCTCCATCCGGAATCTCGAAAGTAAAATTGTTAACCGCAGTTACCTCACCGGAGGTCTTCCTTCCCCTGCCGGGAAATTTTTTCGTCAGGTTCTGTAATACAACTTTCATATAACTCCCATTCCGCCGCGTTGGCTTTTCTCCATTTTGGATCTTACTGATGAATGCAACTGAAATACTAAATGTCACCTTTAAGGCTACCACAAAACTTTGGAACTAACAATACACTAACTGCCATGATCTGCTTAAATATAAAACGGTATGATGCTTGATAAATTATAGATTTTTTGTATAATGTGGATATAGGAGGTTGACAACGTGAAAATTGAATATGCTAAAAAGGCTGTAAAATATATTGAGTCGTTGGATAAACCGACAAAACACCGAATTAAAGCAGGTATCGAAGGATTAACAGAAAATCCGCCCGAAGGTGATATAAAGACGATGCAAGGCTATTCAGATGGCAGAAAACGGCTGAGAATAGGAAAGTACAAAATAATATATAATTATGGCCAGAGCGGAGAAATTAAGGTATTATATATTATGGATGTTGACACAAGGGGCGATATTTATAAATAGAAAGGAAGTGGACCGCATGAGTGCAGCAACAAAGGAAGCTATAAACCTTATGGAAATCCTACCAGAAAGTGATCAAAACTTTGCACTTGAATTTATAAAGAAACTTGTCCTTGCATGGGATCCGGATTATACCAAAGTTACACCGGCAGAAAAAAAAGCGTTAGAAGATGCCGAAAAGGATATTACTGAGAATGGGACAATATCACATGAAGCTATAAATTGGGATTGACAGGGGCGGTAAGTTACGCCCCCTTTTCTTCCTTATACAAAAGATACAGGCAAACTCCCGCCACCACAATAAACCCAGCACCACCGATAAGCCCCGTAGGAGCCGGCCCCAGGAAGACATTGTTAGGACGCTCCAGGGAAGTGAACAGAAGCCCTGCGGAAGCAAACCCGTTCAGAGTTCCATGCCCCATAATTGCAGGAATACAGCTCTTTGTCTTAATGGTAACGTAAGACAGGATAATGCCAATCGTAATACAAAACAGACACATAGCCAAAATTCCTGTAAAAGGATAACCCGGATAATCAAGTCCATAATTATGTCCCATAATAGTCAGCGGCACATGCCACAATCCCCAAATCAAACCGTTTAACAGAACGGCTGGAACCACCTTAAACTGCTTGACCATCCTCGGAAGCAAAAAGCCCCGCCATCCCCATTCCTCTCCGAAACAGGTAAACAGATTCGCAAGAGGCGCAAGAACCGCTCCCATCACAAGCTGCATCAACACTGTCTGTCTAAGCTGCTCTTCAGTTGTTTCCAGCCCCTGGGCCTCAACAAGCGCTTTCATATAACCCAGACCGGCATCAAACTGATCGCGAAAGATCAAAAAATATAGTGCCGCGCCAAAAAGTATCAGCAAGTCAAATCCAAACCACACTAAACAATAATATTTCAGATCCCTTCTCAGGTTGATCGTAAGCTTCAGACTTCTTACCGTAAATCTCTCTCTGGTAATCAGGTAAGTCAACAAGGCACCCACAGCCGGAAAAAACATCACATTGGCTATCATTCTCTGGAGCGCATAAGCCTGCTCTTCATCCACACCTCCCGACATAGGCATAATACCAAAGATCTCCACCCCATAAGTCAACAGAAAAGTGATTAGGAGATAAATTCCTATCTGCTTAAGATTTCGTTTCTTTTCCTCCTCCGGCGTCAGCCTGGGAGCAGTATTCATAGCTCCTGCACCGCTGCCCTGTTTGTTGAATTTCTTCCAGATTTCCTGCTGATTATTGTCAGTACTCATAGATTCTCCTCTCGTTCCAGCCCTGCCTTGTCAACATTCTCTGCATCCTTTTATATGCTGAGAAGCTTGCTGAAATCTATATGAGTATACTATACAATATTTTCTTATTCTCTGCAAACTACACTAAGGAACTGTTCCAAATTAATTGAACAATGTTACAGCAACAATCCAGGCTTCAGCTTTACTGTTACGGAATCGTCACCCATTCTATCTCCGCTCTCAAAGATTCCAGATACTCCGTCAAATACTTATATTCCTCCTCCGTGATATCCCTTTCCTTTCCATCAACATCCACGGAAACAAAACGTTCTCCATTTTCTTCATGATAATTCCTGAGAAGCATTGCCTGCTCGAAATTTCCATCGCTGCCGCTCTTATAGACCTCATACACGTCTTCCGATAAGTGCGAGTCACAACCTACAAGCA
>CAYXKS010000375.1:0-3430 GCA_964465725.1 uncultured Bacteroides sp.
TACAATAATATACAAAGTTATACTAAGATTTTATCTCTAAGGTGAGGTTATGAGTGCGGAAGATGTCGAGACAGTTTAACGTCTCCTATGTTCTTTTGAAGAGGGAAGAATGGAAGCCTGTTGATATCTGCATGAAGAAGAACGAAAATACGGAATAAACAGAACACAATAGAATTTTAGTGAAATTGACGATTCTCTTTTGAATATAAGATGATAAGATAGGAAATGCAGAAAATAAAACATACATAAAGGAGGGTACTGCCATGGCAACCAGTGATTATTCATCAGCATTAAAACAGGGACGGCGTCGTTATCGGGCTGCACTTACTAAGGGCGAATACCCTTATCTTCCGGTTTTGGATGATATTATATCTTACACAGAAGTAGCTTCTATTGAGAATCTGGGAATTATGGATATTCCCTTGTCAAAGATTGTGGGAACGAAGACTGAAGGGCGCGCCAATGCGTTCGCCAATAATTTTATGCCTCTTCTTCCGGAGGATTCTGAGTTCGGTTCGAAGTGGGCATCATTATATAAACATCAGATTAATGACGGGATCAGCGATCCTATCATAGCTTATGAATTTATGAACCAGTTCTATGTCCAGGAGGGCAATAAGCGTGTCAGTGTTATGAAGTATCTGAAGACACACAGCCTTCCGGCCAGTGTTACGCGCTGGGTGCCCAAGAAGTCGGACGACAGGGAAAACAGAGTGTATTATGAATTCCTGGACTTCTACGAAGTATCGCAGAGCTATGATGTTTGTTTCTCCAAAGAGGGAAGCTATAAGAAACTTTTGAAACTGATGGGCAAGAAGGAGGGGGAAATCTGGAGTGATGACGACAGGATGAACCTGCACACGGCCTGCTATAATTTCGAACTGGCCTTTAACAAGGCGCATGGGGAGAAGCTGGATATTAATGTTTCAGATGCTTTTCTGATTTATGTGGAGATTTGTGGGTATGATAAGGTAAAGAACCAGACGGAACAGGAAATGCTGCGGCTGCTTCAGAAGATGTGGACAGAGATCACGCTTGCCGATCAGGGTGGTCAGGTAGAACTTGTACAGAATCCGGAGCAGATCAAGGCGTCTCTTTTGAATAAGCTGCTGACCACCGGAATACCAGATTCCCTGAAAATAGCATTTATTTATACGAAGACCACCGAAACCTCAAGCTGGGCTTATGCGCATGAATTAGGCAGGCATTATCTCGAGCAGGCTTTTGACGGCCGGATACAGACTATGGCTTTTGATAAGGCCGATACGGAGACTGAGGTGGAGGAAGCGATTGAGCAGGCGATTGCAGCCGGCTGTGAACTGATTTTTACAACGGCCACACAGATGGTGAACCAGAGCGTCCGCTCGGCGATCTTGCATCCGAAGGTTAAAATATATAACTGTTCCATTATGATGTCCTATTCCTCCATCTGTACTTACTATGCGAGAATGTATGAGTCAAAGTTTCTGATGGGAGCTATTGCGGCGGCATTGTCTAGGACTGACAGACTCGGATATCTGGCGGATTATCCTATTTATGGTGCACTGGCAAATATCAACGCTTTCGCTCTTGGAGCGAAAATGATCAACCCCTATGTGCAGGTGCATCTGGAATGGACGAAGGTGAAAGGCAAGGATGCGAGAGAGAAGCTGCAGGAAGAAGGGATCGTTTTCGTCTCCGACAATGATATGATTACGCCGGAGAGCGCTTCGAGAGAATATGGCCTGTATGCGAAAAGAGAGGACGGCACACTCGAGAATCTGGCGACGCCGATTTGGGATTGGGGAAAATTCTATGAACAGATCGTCAGGAATATTTATTGTGGCGGTAATTCGGAAGCAGATGCACAGAAAGGAAAAAAGGCAGTCAATTACTGGTGGGGCATGTCGGCAGATGTGATAGATGTTATCTGCTCTAAATCTATGCCTCACGGGACGAGCAGACTTATCGAGTTTCTGAAAAGTTCGATTAGGACCGGTGCTTTCCATCCTTTTGACGGTCCAATCTATGGTCAAGGCGGAATCGTACAGTGTGAAAAGGGAAGAACTCTGGGAGCGGACGAGATCATCACTATGGACTGGCTGGCAGAAAATGTAGTCGGTAAGATTCCGGAACTGGATGAGCTGACGGATGAAGCCAGGAAACTCGTGGAGTTTCAGGGAATAAAGGTGGATGAGTCCGGCACAGAGAAAAGCGCAGGTGTGCAAAACAATGGGTCTGGCGAGAACGGAGGACTTGCATGAAAATTTTGGTGCTTGCTGACCAAAAATCCAAATATTTGTATGACTTCTATGAACCGGACAAGCTTAAAGGTATAGACCTGATCATTTCCTGCGGCGATCTGTCACCGGTGTATTTATCATTCTTTGTTACGTTATGCAATGTGCCCTTGCTTTATGTCAGGGGAAATCATGACGAAAGATATGAGACGACGCCACCGGAAGGGTGTATTTGCATTGAAGATGATATTTATGTATATGAAGGCATTCGTATTCTGGGGCTGGGTGGTTCTATGGAGTATATACCGAAAGCGAGCAACCAATATTCTGAGAAGAGTATGAGAAAGCGGGTACGGAAACTGAGGTATAAGTTGTGGAGGAACAAGGGCTTCGATATACTTGTGGCCCATGCGCCAGCTTATCAGGTTAACGATCTGGAAGATCTTCCGCATCGTGGGTTCAAGGTTTTCCGGACTCTGATGGAAAAATATGAGCCGAAATATTTCTTTCATGGACATGTACATGCCAATTACAGCAGGAGGTTCAAACGGATAGATACTTTCGGGAAAACGACAGTCGTGAATGGCTATGAATATTATATTATCGAGTATCTATAGGGTTCTTAATTGAGTATACACGTTTACGGGCGCTGTCCAGGCAAGGGGCAGCGCCCGTAACTATTTGGGGAAGCGCAGCGCAATTTGGAATCTATAGGATCTTATAACATGGATTCGATTTTTTCTACTGCGATACGAATATAATCATTCATGGAAGCTTCGATGCAGCCTGCGATGAAATGATTGCACCGGCTGACCGGGATCAGGATCTTAAATGCCTTACTTGCGCCGACTGCGGTAGCGATAGCCGGAGTGATCTCGCCCAGCAGGGCGTTGGCGAATACGATACCTATGGGTCCTACGATGATATCAGAGTCAGCGGCATTGACGATGACTGCATTGTCTCCGGTGGCTCCATAGTCTGCGCCGGCTTTCAGCATGGAGGAGGTGGCGGTGCTGTTAGTGCCAATGGCATATAATTCCAGGTTCTCATGTTTTTTCTTAAGCTGTTCGATGATGGTACGGCCGATTCGGCCGCCCTGTCCGTCTATAACGGTTATTTTCATAACTGCGTTCTCCTGTCTTTTCGTCTTTTTCTATAGTTAACAACATTAGAAATTTCGTTTTCGGCCTTGCAGGAGCTTCCGTATATGG
>CAYXKS010000376.1:0-3421 GCA_964465725.1 uncultured Bacteroides sp.
ACTTTTCCTGGGAAAGCATGGATGTGCAAGTATAGAAAGGGTAAAAATATGGCGAATATTATTAGTGATGAGACGATCGAGTATGTGGGTATTCTGGCGAAGCTGGAGCTTTCGGATGAGGAGAAGGAGCAGGCGAAGAAGGATATGGGCAGGATGCTTGACTATATTGATAAGTTGGGTGAACTGGATACGACGGGAGTGGAACCCATGTCCCATGTGTTTCCGGTGCAGAACGTATTCCGTGAGGATGTGGTGACAAACGGGGATATGAGGGAGCAGCTGCTTGGCAATGCACCGGAGCAGAAGGACGGGATGTTTATGGTGCCGAGGACGTTTGAGTAAAATGATTTGAATATTTGTGAGATGATGAATGGCAGCAGGTGTGAAAAAGAGGTGTAGCGAGGGGCATAAGCAGGAGAGAAAAGGAGGATGGCTCTATATGGGTATTATGGATATGACGGCGCTGGAGCTGGCGGCAGCCATTAAGTCGGGGAAGACTACTGTTGTGGAGGCGACAGAGGCTGCGCTTACCCGCATCGGGGAACTGGATAAGGTTTACAACTGCTATGTGACGGTGGATGAGAAGGGAGCGCTGGCACAGGCAAAGTCGGTTCAGGCGAAGATCGAGGCTGGGGAGCTGACGGGTCCGTTGGCGGGTGTGCCTGTGGCGGTTAAGGATAATATGTGTACGGAAGGGCTGCTTACAACCTGCTCTTCAAGAATATTAGGAAACTTTGTGCCCACTTATACGGCTGAGGCGGTTTTGAATCTGCAGAAAACCGGAGCAGTGATTCTGGGGAAAACCAATATGGATGAATTCGCCATGGGTTCCACGACGGAGACGTCGGCCTATGGAGTGACGAGAAATCCGTGGAATACGGAACATGTGCCGGGCGGCTCATCGGGTGGTTCAGCGGCGGCGGTGGCGGTTGGAGAATGCTGCTATGCTCTTGGTTCAGATACCGGTGGGTCTATCAGGCAGCCGGCGTCGTATTGCGGTGTGGTGGGAATGAAACCGACTTATGGTACGGTGTCGCGTTATGGACTTATTGCCTACGGCTCCTCACTGGATCAGATCGGTCCGATGACCAGGGATGTGTCGGACTGCGCGGCGGTGCTGGAGGTGATATCATCTTATGATGGGAAAGACTCCACTTCTGTGAAGAGAAAGGACACGGATTTTACTTCTGCCCTGACGGAGGATGTGCGGGGGATGCGCATCGGTATTCCCAACGATTATCTGGGGGAAGGTCTGGATGAGGATGTGAAAAGCGCTGTTTTGAAGGCTGCGGAAGAACTGGAACTAAAAGGAGCCGTGGTAGAGCGGTTTGACTTAAGTCTGGTGGAGTATGCCATTCCCACATATTATACCATTGCGGCGGCGGAGGCGAGCTCCAATCTGGAGCGGTTCGACGGCATTAAGTACGGATACCGGACAAAAGAGTATGCCGGACTTCATAACATGTATAAGAAATCCCGCTCTGAAGGTTTCGGTGAGGAAGTGAAGCGGCGAATCATGCTGGGGTCTTTCGTGCTCAGTTCTGGTTATTATGACGCCTATTATCTGAAAGCATTGCGTGTGAAAGCGCTGATCAAAAAAGCTTTCGACGAGGCTTTTTCGAAGTATGATGTGATATTGGGACCAGTGGCTCCCACTACGGCGCCGAAGCTGGGGGCGAGTCTGGCTGATCCGATTAAGATGTATCTGGGGGATATCTATACGATTGCCGTGAATCTGGCGGGTCTGCCGGGAATCAGTCTTCCCTGCGGCAAGGACAGAAACGGTCTACCGATCGGCCTGCAGCTGATCGGCGACTGCTTCCAGGAAAAGAAGCTGATACAGACGGCGTACACGTATGAGAAATGTCGGGGGCCATTTGGCTTGAAGGTGGATATAAATATGGGTAGGACCAGTGAGGTAGGACCGACAGGACCTGCGAAGTCTGAAGCTACTTGTGGAGACAGCCAGAAGGCACAGGGAGAGGCAGAACCGGTGCGGTGTATGGAAGGAGGTACGGTGCGATGAGTAAACAGTACGAGACAGTGATCGGTTTGGAAGTACATGTGGAGCTTGCCACCAGGACGAAGATTTTCTGCGGCTGTTCCACGGCTTTCGGTGCGGAGCCGAATACGCAGACCTGTCCGGTGTGCACCGGAATGCCGGGTTCTCTTCCGGTGCTGAATAAACAGGTCCTGGAATATGCCATTGCGGTGGGACTGGCCACAGGCTGCGATATTACACGCTATGCGAAATTTGACCGGAAAAATTATTTCTACCCGGATAACCCTCAGAATTATCAGATTTCCCAGCTTTATCTTCCTATCTGCAGAAACGGCGGTGTGGAGATCGAGACGGAGGACGGCGGTTGTAAGACAGTGGGAATCCACGAGATTCATATGGAGGAGGATGCCGGCAAACTGATTCATGACGAGTGGGAAGATTGTTCTCTGGTGGATTACAACCGTTCCGGGGTGCCGCTTATCGAGATTGTGTCGGAGCCGGATATGCGCAGTGCGGAGGAAGTGATTGCCTATCTGGAGAAGCTGCGTCTGATTATCCAGTACCTGGGTGCGTCGGATTGCAAGCTGCAGGAAGGCTCTATGCGTGCGGATGTCAATCTGTCCGTGAGGGAAGTGGGGGCAGAGGAATTTGGAATCAGGACGGAGATGAAGAATCTGAACTCTTTTAAGGCAATCTCCAGGGCGATCGCCGGGGAGCGGGAGCGCCAGATTGACCTGATTGAGTCCGGTGAGAAGGTGGTGCAGGAGACGAGGCGATGGGATGATATGAAAGGTGAGTCTTACGCGATGAGAAGTAAGGAAGACGCGCAGGATTACCGTTATTTCCCGGACCCGGATCTTGTGCCGATAGCGGTGAGTGAGGAAATGCTGGCCGAAATCAAGGCGAAACAGCCGGAATTCCGGAGTGAAAAGATGAAACGTTATAAGGAGGAATTTGAGATTCCTGATTATGATATCGAGATTATTACGGGTTCCAAGCACATGGCTGATCTTTTCGAGGCTGCTACGGCAATTTGCGGTCAGCCCAAGAAAGTGTCGAACTGGCTGATGGGAGAAACGCTCCGGCTGATGAAGGAGAAGGAAATAGATGCGGAGGATCTACGGTTTTCTCCGGAGAATCTGGCGAAGCTGATTAAGCTCACGGATGCAAAGGTGATCAACGGTTCCGTGGCGAAAGAAGTGTTTGAAGTGATGTTTGAGGAGAACGTGGACCCGGAACAGTATGTGGAAGAGAAAGGGTTAAAGACGGTCAACGATGAGGGAGCCCTGCGCGGAGTGATCGCGGAGGTGATCGCTGCCAATCCGCAGTCTGTGGAGGACTATAAGAACGGGAAAGAGAAGGCGATTGGATTTCTGGTTGGGCAGACTATGAAGGCGATGAAAGGGAAGGCAGATCCGG
>CAYXKS010000377.1:0-3396 GCA_964465725.1 uncultured Bacteroides sp.
CTGATCGTCAACAAGCTGCGCGGAACATTCAATGTAGTGGCAGTGAAGGCTCCCGGCTATGGTGACAGAAGGAAAGCAATGCTGGAAGATATCGCGATCTTGACAGGTGGACAGGTGATCAGCTCCGAACTCGGCCTTGAGCTGAAGGAAGCTACCATGGATCAGCTGGGACGTGCGAAATCTGTTAAGGTTCAGAAAGAGAACACGGTTATCGTGGACGGTGAAGGCGATAAGGCTGCAATCCAGGCGAGAATCGGCCAGATCAAGAAGCAGATCGAGGAGACGACATCTGATTTCGATAAGGAGAAACTGCAGGAGCGTCTTGCGAAGCTGGCAGGTGGCGTTGCAGTGATTCGTGTTGGCGCTGCAACAGAGACAGAGATGAAGGAAGCTAAGCTTCGTCTGGAAGATGCGTTGGCAGCGACCAGAGCAGCAGTGGAGGAAGGTATCATCGCAGGAGGCGGTTCCGCATACATCCACGCATCCAAAGAAGTTGAGAAACTCGCAGAGACTCTGGATGGCGATGAGAAGACAGGCGCTCAGCTCGTATTGAAGGCATTGGAATCTCCTCTCTATCACATCGTAGCCAATGCAGGACTGGAAGGTTCTGTGATTATCAACAAGGTGAGAGAGTCTGAGATTGGCATTGGATTCGATGCTTTGAAAGAGGAATATGTCAACATGGTAGATGCAGGTATTCTTGACCCTGCCAAGGTTACAAGAAGCGCACTGCAGAATGCTACCAGCGTAGCATCTACGCTGCTCACAACAGAGTCTGTTGTAGCGAACATTAAGGAAGCAGAGCCTGCTATGCCGGCAGGTGGCGGCGGAATGGGCATGATGTAAGATTATAATGTGTCCTGATTGTGAATAAAGAGACGCCCTTGATACAAAGGTATTTTGTGTCAGGGGCGTTTTGCAAATTGTGTATGTTTTTGTCTTTGCGCAGCGATTCAGTTTTCGAAACAGTGAAGCCGAAATCCGAACCGTTATGTATGCGTTTTAGTCCTGGAGTTTTTAGACTTAGAAAGAATATGGAGTTTTAGACTTAGAAAGAATATTTTGACTTGATCCTAAAATAATATTATAATGGCATATAGTAATCATTTTTTGTACCAGTGGCCAGGACAGGACGAGTCAGCTATTTTTGCTATTTGGAATTATTTAGCCGGCGGAATATCAGCGCGGGATGGATTGGCCAATGAAACAGAATATCGGAGAGATTATGGCAACAGAAGAAAAGAAAGAAGTCATTATTGATGATGGAAGAATAGAATCTATCGAAGAATATCAGTCTCCCGAGACATTGTACGAGGAGCTTATTAATCGTGTGCGAAGATATCATCCTTCCGATGATATTTCCATGATCGAGAAAGCGTATCGGATCGCCTACAATGCACACAAAGGCCAGGTGCGTAAGTCGGGAGAACCTTATGTGATACATCCGCTTTATGTCGCAATCATTCTGGCTGATCTGGAGCTGGATAAGGAGACGATAGTGGCGGGGCTTCTGCATGATGTGGTGGAAGATACGATCATGACAGACGAAGAGATCGAGAAGGAGTTCGGTGCGGACGTGGCGCTTCTGGTGGACGGCGTCACGAAACTGGAGAAGATAAATTTTCACGGAGATAACAGTGATAACAGAGACAAGGATGCGGAGAAGCTGGAGCGCCAGGCGGAGAATCTTCGTAAGATGTTTCTTGCTATGGCGAAGGATATCCGTGTTATTTTGATTAAACTGGCGGACAGACTGCATAATATGCGTACTTTACAGCATATGAGCCCGGAGAAGCAGCAGGAGAAGGCCAGAGAGACTATGGATATTTATTCCCCAATCGCCCAGCGGCTGGGGATTTCCAAGATCAAGGTAGAATTGGATGACCTGGCCTTAAAATACCTGGAGCCGGAAGCCTACTATGATCTGGTGGATAAGATCGCGATTCGCAAAAGTGTCCGTGAACAGTATATACAGACGATAGTCGATGAAGTCAGCGAACATATAGCGCGCGCGGGTATCAAAGCACAGATTGATGGACGTATCAAGCATTTTTTCAGCATTTATAAGAAGATGAAAAACCAGAACAAGACCATAGATCAGATCTATGATTTGTTTGCAGTACGCATTATTGTGGATACGGTCAAGGATTGTTATGCGGCTCTGGGAGTGATCCACGAGATGTATAAGCCGATTCCAGGACGCTTTAAAGATTATATTTCCATGCCGAAGGAGAACATGTATCAGTCACTGCACACAACCCTAATCGGCAGTACGGGGCAGCCGTTCGAGATTCAGATAAGAACCTATGAGATGCACAAAGCGGCGGAGTATGGTATTGCGGCGCACTGGAAATACAAGGAGGCTTCCGACGGTAAGAAGGTAGAAGCACAGGAGGAAGAGAAGCTGGCATGGCTGCGCCAGATTCTGGAATGGCAGCGGGATATGTCGGACAATAAGGAATTCCTGAATCTGTTGAAGAGCGACCTGAATCTTTTCTCCGACAGTGTATATTGCTTTACCCCTACCGGGGATGTGAAGAATCTTCCGGCGGGATCTACGACCATTGATTTTGCCTACAGTATCCACAGTGCGGTGGGTAACAGGATGATCGGCGCCAGAGTTAACGGTAAGTTGGTGACTATAGATTATGAGATCAAGAATGGCGACCGTGTGGAGATCATGACGTCACAGAACTCCAAGGGGCCAAGCCGAGACTGGCTGAATGTAGTCAAGAGCACACAGGCGAAGAACAAGATCAACCAGTGGTTTAAGCATGAATTAAAAGAAGACAATATTATAAAAGGCAAGGAACTGATTGCGAACTATTGTAAGGCGAAGGCAATCAATCCGATTGATGTGTTGACTCCGGCCTATGAAGAGGCCATTATGAAGCGATACGGTTTCCAGGACTGGGATTCGGTGCTGGCGGCAGTTGGGCATGGCGGACTCAAGGAAGGACAGATCCTTAACCGAATGCTGGAGATGTATGAGCGTGACCACAAGAAAGAAATGACCGACGCTGAGATCATGGCGGAGGTGGAGGAGAACGCCCAGATCAACAGGGAAAGAATGGGAAAACACAGCAGCGGTATCGTTGTCAGAGGGATACATGATGTAGCGGTGCGCTTTTCCAAGTGCTGCAGCCCTGTACCGGGAGATGAGATTGTGGGTTTTGTCACCAGAGGAAGAGGAATTTCCATTCACCGGACAGACTGCATCAATATCATGAATCTTCCAGAAATGGACCGAAACAGGCTGATTGATGCGGAGTGGCAGCAGACGGAGGCGACGGACGGAAGGTATCTGGTGGAGATCAGCATCTATGCGAATAACAGGAACGGTCTTTTGGCGGATATTTCCAGAGCCCTCACGGAGAAGGAGATTGATATTCTTTC
>CAYXKS010000378.1:0-3389 GCA_964465725.1 uncultured Bacteroides sp.
GAAAACAAATCCGGAACAAAATTGTCTGTTCTTCCTGTCGGCAAAACTTTCCTGTGGGGAGGGCAGGAGGTTTTCATCCCGGCGGTTTATCTCGGCGAGCCGGGCGTTATGCTGGACATATGCACGAAGATTTCCGTCCGGGATATGATTCATTTTCTGGAAAAATGGGACAAAGACAGGCGTCTTTCCGTAAAAACAAAAGAAGAATTTGATCAATTGGATGCCGACAATCCTTCAGCAAGAGAATTCACAGCCAATCTGCAGCTTGATGGCACAGCGCTGACAAACCGCATGTTCGGCAGTATCAGATGGTATCCACAGGAAATCCTCGAATCAGATTCCGTACAGGATTCCGGTGAAAAACTGGAAAATAACAAAAAAGCCGAAGAGCTGATGCGTGCTTATGGCTGTGACAGAAAATGCTGCTGGCATTTTGCAAGACATATCTATGACTGGCCGTCTTTGCCGATATTGACGCCGACGGAAATTTCCCTGTCCTTGCAGGCGCATACTTTTCCAGTCACTGCGGGATATTTCACCACTGCTGCCACCGCTTCTTTCAGCAATATATCACCCGGCGCAGAACCTTCCGGCATATACTCCCACTTTCCTGCCGATATGGAAATTACGCACCCATACACCGGACAGAGATTTGTATTGACACTGCATGGCCTCGATCAGGTCAGGAACAGCTTTACCGATACAGGAGCAGAAGACGTCATCTATCCTGAGTATTGTCAGATCCTGTCTTACAGCGTATCGCCGGAAACAGGGCGTGACCTTTTTGACATCCTCGACTGTCAGGACGGCGATCAGCCACGTATGAAGGGCGCACGGGATGAAAACTCCGGGGAAGTCTGCGGCCCTACGGCTGTCTTCATGGCCGGAAAGAACCCAGGTCCAAACGGACGGTCTACGTGTTCTGCTTTGCATTTCGCGCCTGTGGATGAGGTTCGGTGGAGAGTTGTATTTCAGGTGAAGGAGAAAGAAGATATGACGGTTACCTTTACCGATTGTCTTCCTCCTGTATCTCAGATACCTCAGGCAGCTCCTCCTTGCGCGTAAATCTCCTGAACGCCCGCAAGAACAGCCTGGAGCAGATATAACCAAACAACCCGAAGCCAATCAGAAACCAGAACGCGAACGCATACAGAAGATGCACCAGACTCTCGATACTGATCAGAAAGCCGATGATGGCCATCAACACGATAACCACCGTGTAAGGAAAACTCATCATCCCGATCAAAAACGCCTTGACGACCGTGTCCTTCAGGCTGTTATCGAACCTGGCCAGCATCGCCAGGCTGTACATCACCGTTGTGGAAAGCAGGAAGATCACCGCACCCAGAAGAATCATGATTACCTTCTTCTGCGGAATATCCGTATTAAACACTACATTGAAATTCAGAACACATCCTGCCAGGAATACAAGAAACAGAATCCACAGAACCGTACTCTTCTTAAAATTCTCGACAAACGCCCGGAGATAATCCCTGACCAGACCGTTATCCCTCTTTTCCTTCAGCTTATAGCAGACGGAATTCATCGCCGTCACAGACGCCCCTATCGTGACAACCGGAACAGATGTGGCGATAAATAAAAGATTAATGCAGACCAAATCCCCCAAAAATCCCATAAAGCGCCACAATGGTGAATTAATATCAAATATAAACTTCCGCATAGGCTCATCTCCTTCTCCCAATGAAATACCCCTGCAGCAAGCTACGGAGTATTTCGCCCCGCGGCAGTCACCAAATGCCCATGTAAGCATGGTCACCTGGCCCGTTGCCCGCGGGCATAAAGCAGGACTGCTGCCGTCCACAGCTTTATGCCCGTAGACAGCAGCAGTCCATTACCATCATTACAATATCTTCTCCTTATTTTGACAGCAGCCCTTTTTCGTAGATTCTGACTGCAATATATTCTCTGCCCGGCAGTTCCACCCTGAATCTTCCCTTGAAAGCGCCGCATTTGGTGATTGTCATGTCCCAGGTATCCAGAACTTCCACCTCATACTCTTTCTCATCGTCAAAATAATACTCCTTGAATCTCGGACGGCGATACCCATAATAATACAGATAATAAGGCACAGGAATCACACTGTCCACCGTTCCACAAAGATCTTCACCGGCCGGCCCGTGCGGATTGGGCACACACGGCTTCAAACCGGGTCCCGGTGTCTCCTTCAGGATCTGCAGAAGGAACTTGAACCGTTCCGGGCTGGTTCCTTTCAGAATACCGCCATGTGACCACCAGAGAATATTATCCTCCGACAGATAGGTTTCCCCATGTCCCGGATAGCCGCCGCGGACAGCGCCCTCCCAGAATCTTCTGGTCAGTTCCTCGCCGCTGATATTTCCCCAGTTATGCTGGATATCGCCCTCATACACGATCTCATCCAGAACCACCGGCTTCTGATAGCGTTCCCGCCATTCCTGCACTCTCTCGCCCGACAGATACGGATCGATCCTCTGTACCGAACAGTGCGTAATCCACGGCCTTGTGTGGTCGTACATCTGCTTGCAGTTATGAATGGAACGCAGATGGCCGTACGCATCCTTGCTGCAGATAATGGACGCATATCTCTCCCAGTCCTCCAGGGATTTCTGCGGCATCAGGTCGTACTCATTTGCCAAAGACCACCATACATTCCTGTAAGCGGAAAATCTCGCAATCACATAATTCCAGTACAGATCATCTTCCTCCCTGGACATTAAGGAGAATCCCCATCTGTCATAAGGATGCATCACAATAAGGTCCGCCTCGATTCCCAGATCCATCAGATCGCAGATCCGTTTCTCAAGATGTGCGAAATGCTTCGGGTTAAACCGTTTATAATCCCAGTTATTTCCCGGTGCGCAGCCCTGATATTCATGGAAATTATCGGACGTTAAGACAGAACTGTCACAGGGTGTACCCTCATACGGATAGCTGTACGGCTCCCGCAGGTTATAATCATAATGTTTCGGGAAGATACAGAACCGAATCTTATTAAAAGCGCTGTCTTTTAAGGTGGCAAGCGTCTGCTCCTGGAGCTGCTCACTCTGCAGCGCCCACACATAACAGGTGGTTCCGATCGAATAATAGGGTGTCCCATCCTCATAGGCGAAGTGGAACACATGACTTACCCTGACAGGGCCATGATTATTCTCCGTCGCCGGTGTCACCGTAAATTTCCCTTCCATGCAGCCTTCTTCGCTGAAAGAGCCATAGATTTTGTAAGTGTATTCTCCCTCAAAAGATGGCATGAATCTCACTCTGTACACGCCGTCTCCATCGTAGAAACCATCCACACACTTGCTCTCGCAGGCCCCATTAAATTCTCCCTTGATTTCATAGTCGGTAAAGGGGTTCCCGTCCGCTTTCCCTTTCAGGGCAATCTCAAAAAC
>CAYXKS010000379.1:0-3356 GCA_964465725.1 uncultured Bacteroides sp.
TATATGCCGTACCGGATATAGTAAAAGTGACAGCAAAAGATACTGTTATAAAGAAGCTTAGTATGGTATATTATAAAAAAGTGCAATGCGTAGAATATGCCGAAACAGTGTGGAGGTTGATGAGGTTGAAAGATTTTTATATCAGGAAGATTTCATTACGCAATTACAGACGTTTTGAAGAGAAAACCATATATTTTAATCAAAATATGAATTTGTTGATTGGGAAGAACGCTTCGGGGAAGACAACCGTGCTGGAAGCGGTTAACGTAGCACTGGGGGCTTATCTTGCCGCATATAAAGAGTTTGTTCCCAGCCGTTTCGTGCAGAATATTTCAGATAGTGATGTCCGGCGTAAAAACCAGAGAACGGATCAAAAGGATGTACTGCTAAGTTCTGGAATAGAACAATATCCATGTTTTATTGAAACGGAACTTTTAATGGATGGGCATAAGTTTGTATATAGGCGTATCTTGGAAAAAAAGGATAGCCGTACGAAGTTTGCTGCGAGTAATCCGATGCAAAAGGAAGTCGTTCGGTGGGAGAAAGCAATGAAAGCCGGTGATGGAACAGATGAAGGCCTGATTTTACCGCTGGTATTATATCTGAGTTCGGCCAGGCTGTGGAATGAAAATAAAAGTTCCGAATTTGATGATATTCCGAATCGGACAGATGCCTATCATCGTTGTCTTGATGCAAAAAGAGGAATGCAGATGCCGTTTCAGTATTTGCGGCACTTGAAAGAGATAGCAGTGCAGGAAAAAGGAGGAAAGGATTTTCCTGCATACACTTTGATTATGGATGCAATCCAGGAGAGTATGCGTCAAGAACTTAATCCGGATGAGAGAATAGAGTATGCTCTGCGCTATAAGGGATTGGCGTTGGTTGAAGCGGATGGTACATGGATACCATTTGAGGGTTTGAGCGACGGATATAGAGATATGATTAAAATTATCGCAGACATTGCGGTCAGAATGTGTATACTTAACCCTTATCTTAAAGAGAACACTTTTATGGATACCCCGGGTATTGTTGTGATCGATGAACTTGATTTGAGTCTTCATCCGGAGTGGCAGAGGAGAATTATGAATACACTCACAGAACTTTTTCCCAAAGTGCAGTTTATTTGTGCCAGTCACTCTCCTTTTATCATTCAGTCTTTGAAAGAGGGACAGCTGATCTCCCTGGACGGAGAGATCAGAGATGAGTATGCAGGACAGAGTATTGAGGATATTGCCGAGGATATCATGGGAGTGGAGAATCCGCAGTATAGTGCTGAGAAACAAGAGATGTATGAACTGGCGGAAGATTATTTTGCGGCTTTGGAGCAAGCAGACAGGAAAGAAGATTTGGATAAAATGAAAGAAAAGTTAAGTGTCCTAACGGCTCGTTATGGTGATAATCCAGCGTATTATGCTTATCTGAATCAAAAATATATTGATAAAAAAGCAGAAATGGGGAATAAAGGATGAGACCTGTTGATAAAGGGGATGCACCTTATGATAAAATTTCAAAGTATCAGGAAGCCGAACCCTATCTGGAAAAGAGAATTGGAGCATATTGTTCTTTTTGTGAAATGCGCGTAAACAATGCTCTGGCTGTAGAACATAAAGAAAGCAAGAATAGCGGTGGTGCATTAACGGATTGGGACAATCTGCTTTTAAGCTGTGTTTACTGCAATTCCAGAAAGTTGGAGAAGGTACGAAAAGGTGATCTGGATAAATGGCTTTGGCCGGATCAGCATAACACTTTTTTAGCTTTTACATATGAGGACGCCTTGCCCAGGATAAATGAAGTTTATCTAAAATCTGTTAGTGAAGATGTTATGAAGAGAGCAAAAGCGACTATGGAAGATTTGGATTTGGATTACAAACCGAAGAGTACAGATGGGAAAAAACGTAAAGATAAGCGCTGGCAGCATCGTTTTCATGTATTGACGATTGCATAGGATTACAAAAACAGTTGGATCAAAAATCGGGGATTGGAGTACGAAGAGGAGCAGCTTAGAAATATACGTTACACGGCAGAACAATCAGGATTCTTTTCAGTGTGGATGATGGTATTTCAAGATGAGCCGAGAGTGAAAAGGGTTTTACTTGATGCTTTTACAGGTACTTCGAAGGAGTGTTTTGATGAGGAGGGAACTGCTGTGAGACGTAAAGACAGCATACTGTGAACCATAGGGGTAATCATTATGGGAATGAGATTTAACGATGGAATTTGTAAAAAACCTTGTGCTTGCATAGAAAACGGAAAAAAGATAATGAAATAGGAGGCTGCGCAATGGTAACTTCGGAAATTATGACAAAATTAGAATCATTATCGCCGGAAGATTATAATATGGTTGTAATGTTGGTTGACCGTTTATCAGATAAGCCATCCAATACTTTAAGGAAAGCCCGGGAAAAGTATTTAAAGCAAAATCCTATGTCAATGAGAGAGATTGATGATGAGATAGAAAATTGTAGGAGGGATAAGCGTGGTGAAATGAATGGATCGTATAAAGGTTGCAATACAGGATAATATTTTACCATATTTGCAAGATATAAACGATGGCGATAATCTTGCTGATAAGGCGAATTTTTCAATAGTTATCTGATATTTGCAGCTAAAATGATAACCTTGGAAAAGGCAGCAGAGCTTGCAGGCAAAAGCGTATGGAATTTTATTGATACTTTAAAGGAACATCAGATCCCCTGGGGAGAATATACGGAAGAGGATATGCAGATGGATGAACTTGCAATAAAGAAACTTGCAGGGGGCATGTATGGCTAAAGTGAGAGTGATTTGTAATACCAGACCAATATTGGACTTTTAAATAAGAAGTTTGGGGAAATGATTATGCAGGTAAAAGATACTTTGAAAATAAAAGATTTTCCGGTTGTAGTGAGAACAGACTGTAAAAATATACGTCGGATATATCCCTTAAAACAAAGAACCGTTGCGAAGATATATGAAGTTGCCCTGAATCATAAGGTTATCAGAAAGATATATATATTTGGAAGTTCTGTGACAGGAAGATGTAATATTGACAGTGATCTTGATATTTGCATTGATGCAGATACTTCTGACGGGATGAAGATATATCATATGCAGAAAGAGGTAGGAGAGATTTGTGACTGGAACTGTGATATTGTGATGTATAGTAATATTGGAGAACGGTTAAAAAAGACAATTCAGGAGGAAGGGGTAGTTATTTATGAGCAGTCTACTTGCCAGAGCACAGGCTGATATAGACATAGCAAAACTTTTGCTCAGTCCGGAAGGAAATCCTGGTAATGATGAAATGATAACAGACCAGGCAGCATATCATGTGCAGCAGGGAATAGAAAAAGCAATGAAGTATCAGACAGAAATGA
>CAYXKS010000380.1:0-3334 GCA_964465725.1 uncultured Bacteroides sp.
TACACGATACCGATAAATCCTCTTGCATATTGATATACCACCCCTTTCAGGTTATAATGCAAGAGAAAGTCAGAATCCTACAGGAGCGATCACACAAATGCATCAGGAATGTTTTCAATGCGATATCAATCAAATGAAAAAGATAAGCGGCTTTCTGCAGCTTGATCAGGCAGCCGGGAATCAGCTTATCAGACTTACAGACGATTATCTTAAAACCTGTGACATGGCAAAAACAAATCCGGAGGTCATGGGGGAAATCTGGGCTGTGATCAGGGATGTCCTGGGAACGGACAATCCCTATCAGGAAATCAAAAGTTATTATAATCGGCTTGTCTTATCCATGTCGGATCTGATCGATGATCTTATCCACGAAAGCGACAATCGTCTGGTATGCGGCTTAAAACTTGCCATTGCCGGAAATCTCATCGACTTCGCGGCGAGGCATGAATTTGACGAAAACTCCTTAAAAGAAATGATCGGGAACATTTCCGGCACAGAACTCGCCATCGACCACTCACCACAGCTGTTCGATACGCTGAAGAAAAGCCGCACCCTGTTTTACCTGGGCGATAACTGCGGCGAGATCGTGTTGGACAAACACTTTATCTTACTGTTAAAAGAATACTATCCGAATCTGCAGGTATTCTACGGCGTACGCGGAAAGCCGATCGTCAACGACGTTACCGCTGAGGATGCCCGTGAAGTCTGTATGGAAGAAGCCGCCACGGTAATCTCCAGCGGTGACGGCTCTCTTGGCACTGTTTTACATAGAACATCCACGGAATTTCAGGAAATATTCGGGGCCGCGGATGTTGTGATCTGCAAGGGGCAGGGAAATTATGAAGGACTGGCTGACTGCCGCCGGGACAATATCTTCTTCCTGTTTATGGCAAAATGCAGTCTTGTTGCCGCTCCGCTTGGCGTTGACAAAATGTCGATCGTCTGTATGAAAAAACGAGCATAGCTCATTTGCGAGATTCGCTTGCTCTGCTGCGCGAACTCGTAAATCCAGAGCAATTTCCCAGATCTTTCGCCTTCCCGCCATTCGCCCTGATCATCTGGCGCCACCCCATCTGCGCTGCCAGTCTGTACAGAAACCTCGGTAAAGCCACCGAGACATAACGGTTTGCCTTTGTCTCACATCTGAGGATTTGCTCTGCCAACGATTCCAATTCCTGATCGACCGGCGCTTTCGGTCCTTTTCCCGGCTTCGGTCCGGACATCATGGCAAGCCCTCCGCCTCCGCCGATCCCGATACCTCCACCCCAGCGAAATCCACCTTTCTGTATCTTTCACTGTCGAGTACCTTCTTTAAACACGCAAACGGATCCGGCTCATTGGAAAGGACCATGTTGCAGACATTGACGGAAAACCCGCTGACCAGCCCCACACCGAGTTCATTTTCGCGGACCGGGATCACATTCGTCCTGCTGTTCACATTCCAGAATACCAGCTTCGGCATCCTGTAACCATATGCCGCAGAAGGTATCGTGGCGAAAGAAAAAAGCGGCAAAGAGGTGCTGTACCGCCTTGCCTCTCCTTTTCAGAAGTTGCTGGCCGCACACCCCGGGCTGAAAAATGCCATAAAGCTGTATCAGCTTTCCTCTCCCCTCGGCATCGTCGGGAATACCATTATGGACACCGCCTCATTCCAGAACGACCTGTTTCGGATCAAGCACAATTTCTTCGTCCATACACTGGAAGACGAAGTGCTGCTTCCCATCCTGCAGGCAATGCACGCGCACAGGGCAGTCTTCTTAAATCTGAAAAGCACAAAATCAGAACGTTATCTCGAGGCAAGGGGTGTACCGCTGAAAATCTTTACCAGTACCCGGACCGGCAGACGATATCTGTGTCTCTACCTTCCGGATAAACAGCGATTTACAAATATCCGTCTGGACACGGTGAAGGCAGTAAAAATAGAAGAACCCTATCCTGAATATGAAGCTGTCAGAGTGAAACTGGAACGGAACAAGGAATCTGCGTGGGGCGTCTCTTTTCAAAACGACAACCACCTTCATTCCGAGCGCGTGAAACTGGCACTCCATATCGATGAACACTCTGAGCAGTATATCCTGAACCGGCTGCGGCGCGAGGGAAAAGGCGGTGTAATCCGGCAGACCGCTCCGAGTACCTTTACATATGAAATGGAAGTGTTTGACGCGAATGAAATGCTTCCGTGGATCCGGACCTTTATCGGACGGATTCTTTCTATAGAATCAACCTCTCCTCAGCTTGCGCAGCGTTTTCGGAGAGATTTTCTGACGATGTACCATATGTATTTTGCGGAATCAAGCTAAAGGCATCCACCTCACCACGAAGCACCCAGGGATTACCGGCTGCGGTGAGAGCCGGAAACAGCAATTCATTATGTCGTTTACTATATATGAAAGAAAGACGTGAAATTTAAATGGCAGAATTATTTTCAGAAGTATACAGTTGCTATTTTCAAGTAATCAAATCATTGATTGAAAAGAAAAGCTGCATATCTGAAAAAGAAGTAAATTATCATATCAAAAATACCTGCTTCGAAGAAAGCATCCTCTATCTGCTCCCCAAGCTCACGGAACAGGGCTGGGGATTTTATGAGAAAAGAGACGGCCTTCTTCATTCCAGATTATCCGAAGACTTCTATGTCCCGCTCACAGACCTGCAGAAATCTTACATCAAGGCTATCCTTCTGGATGACAAGATCGGTCTTTTCCTGGACGATGACGAAATCGAAGCGATTGGTCATGCCTTTTCAGATGTTGAGCCTCTTTACCTGCCTGAAGACTTCTACTATTACGACCGTTTTTCCGACAAGGATGACTATAAAGACCCTGAGTACAGGAAACATTTCCGGACGATCCTGTCTGCGATCGAGAACCATGAATATGTAGATATCCTCTACGAATCACGCTTTCACCGCAGACTGCATCACAGCTATCTGCCGTGCCGGCTGGAATACTCCATGAAAAACGATTGCTTCCGGCTGCTGGCGGCAGCGTCGTACACCGAAAACCAGCGTACAGTTTCATCCCGTGCGCGCCGGAATCCTCAAGTAATCACGTTGAACCTCAGCCGCATCCACGAAGTTACGTTAACTTCCAGAACTGTCAAACGTCCCCCAGATATCAACCATCTTCTACAGCGGTCCTGTTATCAGGAACCTGTGCGCATTCTTATAAAGAACCACCGCAACGCCTTAGAACGCGCCATGCTGCAATTCGCAAATTACGAAAAAAGTACCCGGAAGCTGGATGATGATACCTACGAATGTCTGATCTACTATAATAAAGATAATGAAATCGAACTCCTGATCAAAATTCTGTCCTTTGGTCCCATGATCAAA
>CAYXKS010000381.1:0-3325 GCA_964465725.1 uncultured Bacteroides sp.
AATCCGTCGGAGAAATAAAAATCATATACAACCTCCCTGCGTCATATACTTATACTAAGTATACGCATGGAGGTTTATTTTTGTGGAGTTGGTAAAGAAGAAGATACATATGGATCGGATCAGCAGCAGAGCCGGTACACAGATGGTATTGGAAGAAGATGTTAATATTTCAGATAACAAACCCGACGCCAGTCACCTGCTGAACAGCAAGGGAGAGATTCTCTTAGAGGAGATACGCGCCGGCGAAAATGTGGTGAACATGAGAGGTAAGCTGATCGTATCCATCCTGTATCTGACGGATACGGAAGGAAACTGTGCCAGTATGGAATCGGTACTTCCCTTTGAGGAACGGGTCAATATGGAGGGAGTTACGAATGGAGATATTATCCTGACAGACTGGACCATCGAAGATTTGACGGTGGGACTGATTAATTCCAGAAAGCTCAGTGTTCAGGCGGTTGTTTCTTTCGGGTTGGAGCTGGAAGAACATGTGGAGCAGGACACGGCGGTGGATATTTATCATGAGGAACCCGTGGAATACCGCAAGAGGACTTATCCCATGGTGGAACTTGTGCTTCAGAAGAAGGATATTTTCCGGTTAAAAGAGGAGATGGAGCTGTCGGGCAATCTGCCGAACGTATTCCAGACGATCTGGCATCACATTACTTTTGACCATGTGGAATTCAAAGCGCTGGATGAGAAAATATCGATACAGGGCGAGATGAGAGCCTTTTTCCTGTATGAGGGGGAGGGAGATAATGACAGGACTCTGTGGTATGAGAACACGGTGCCTTTCAGCGGGATTATTGAATGTCACGGCTGCAGGGAGAATATGATTCCGGATATCAGTTACAGTCTGGGGCAGTGCAATGTGGAAGTGAGGCAGGATTTCGACGGAGAGGAGCGGGTATTCTGCGTAGAGCCGGTGCTGGATCTGGACATTCACCTGTATGAAGAAGAGAATATGGAGGTACTGTCGGATATTTACGGTGTGGAGAAAGAAATCGAGGCAGTGACTACGGAAGTGCAGCTTAAGAGTCTGCTGATGAGCGGAAGTGGAAAATGCAAGATTGCGGAACATGCGAAGATCCAGAATCCGGAAATGCCGATGTATCAGTTGATTCACTCGGAGGGAGAGATACAGATCGAGGAGCAGGCGATCGTGGAGAATGGAATCGCTATTACGGGTACCTTGACTGTGGTAACATTGTACTTGTGTGGCAACGGGGCAAAAACTATCTATTCTTCGAGGAATATACTGCCTTTCCAGTATGTGATCGAGGCGGAGAATATTACGCCCACCAGTATCTTCAAACTTCGCTGCAGCATTGAACAGTTGACAGTGACGATGCTGGACAGCGATGAACTGGATGTAAAGGCTGCGCTGCAGTTTAAGGTGATCGTGTTTGCGGTACAGAAGAGTAATCTGATCACGGATATCAAGGTGGAAGAACTGGATCTGAACAAACTCAGTGAACTGCCGGGAATGGTGATCTATATTGCCGGACCGAATGATACGCTGTGGGATATCGGGAAGCGATACTATGTGACGATCGCACAGTTGAAGGAGGTCAATGAACTGGTTACGGAAGAGATCAACGCGGGAGATAAGATCCTGGTGGTGAAGGGGAGTTTGTAGGAATACTTTTGAAGGTGATATGGCGGCAGAAGCGTGGCATCAGGCCAGGCTTCTGCCGCCTGTATGTGTGGAAAATTGTTCTTTTTATAAAATTATTCATGCAATTCAATGCAGAAAATAATAAAAAATACATTGATATTTGCACGAATGTGTGTGATACTATGGTCAGCACACTTAATTTATTGTAATAGTTCAGCCTTTGGCTTCACTTTTACGGAATCTGCCACTTGAGCAAAGTTCAATTTTTCCAAGTGTTTACATTCCACTTCGGTCGGCATTGAACAAACGTCCCCGGACGTTTAGCGTCCTTAGGCGAGGGTTGCCAAGTGCCGGTGGCATTTGCCTGGCAACGACCGGAACGAAGTGTAGACCAGATTCCCTTCCGGGAAAGAAGAGGTATTCATTTATGTACAGGAAGATCATGGGTTTTTTAGAAGCATGGAAAGACAGCGGACACCGCAAGCCGCTTATTCTGCAGGGGGCAAGGCAGGTCGGCAAGACTTATTCCATCCTGGAGTTTGGACGTACCCACTATGAGAATGTGGCATACTTTAATTTTGAAACCAATCCCAGGTTAAGTGAAACTTTTGAGGAAAATATCAGTCCCGATTATCTGATCCCGATCTTGTCTCATATTGCAGGGCAGACGATCGTGAGGGAAAAGACACTGGTTGTCTTTGACGAGGTGCAGTTATGTGAAAGGGCGTTGACTTCGCTGAAATATTTTTGTGAGAGTGCGCCTGACTACCACATCATTGCGGTGGGCAGCCTGCTGGGCGTAGCGGTTAACAGGACGAAATTTTCTTTTCCGGTCGGAAAGGTGGATATGAAGACATTATATCCGATGGATTTAGAGGAGTTTATGTATGCAATGGGCGAGAACGCACTTGCAGAGCGGATCAGAAAATGTTTTGCCTCAGATACACCGCTTCCCGCTGCTCTGCATGATGCTGCCATGCAGCTCTACCGCCAGTATCTGGTAGTAGGCGGTATGCCGGAGTGTGTGATGCAGTTTGCCGGGACGAAAGACTATATTTTGATCCGCCATACGCAGGACACGATTCTGGCAAGCTATCTCAATGATATGAGCAAATACAACAGTTTGAATGAGATCAAGAAGACGAGGCTTGCCTATGATAACATTACCGTACAGCTCTCTAAGAAAAATACCCGTTTTCAGTACAAGCTGATCAAGAAAGGCGGCAGGGCCTCTGAGTTTGAAAATGCCATTGAATGGCTCTGCCTGTCCGGTATCGTGTCACAGGTCTACAAGGTAGAGCAGGTCAAAAAGCCTCTGGAAAATTATCGTGACATTGATGCATTCAAGATTTATGTATCGGATCTGGGGCTGCTTTGCGCCAAGAAAGATCTGGCGGCAGACGATATCCTTTATATGGTGGAAGAGATCAGTGATTTCAAAGGCGGTATGGCAGAAAATTATGTGAATGTGCAGCTTACCATAAACGGATATCATACTTATTATTGGGAGTCCGGGCGCGGGGCAGAGATCGACTTTGTCATTCAGCGTGAAGGAAAGCTGATCCCCATCGAGGTGAAATCCGCCGACAACACCAAGGCCAAGAGTTTAAAAGTCTATATGGAAACCTATAAGCCTGACTATGCCATCAAGCTTTCTGCAAAGAATTTCGGCTTTGAGGATGGAAAGAAGACTGTTCCGCTCTATGC
>CAYXKS010000382.1:0-3303 GCA_964465725.1 uncultured Bacteroides sp.
TGTTCGCCTTATCCGTAAAGGCGGCAGGCAGCTTTTTTTGTATCTTTGGAAGCCCAGCAGATGCTCCTTTCAGGGAAGTTCAACGTGACGGAGACGGCGAACCTGGCCGGATTTTCCAGTATACACGTGTTCAGCAAAACATTTAAAAGTATTATGGGGATTTCGCCGAGTCAGTTTTTGGATGAGATTGTAACGAGAAGCAACAATGCGGACAGGTTCACGTTAAGTGAAAAGCCGTAAAACATTCAGGAGGTATTTATGTGGATTGAAGGTAATTACAGACGGAATTTGATGGATATGCACATCGATGACTGGAATCCGGAGTTTTTAAGCCGGCTCGACGTCGATGAGTATGTGGATGCATTGAAAGATGCGGGGGTTCAGGCGGCTATGGTAAAAGGAAGGCCGCATACCGGGCTGGCATACTATCCCACGAAGATAGGCAGGATGCACGCGGGCTTGAAAGGGTTTGACTTTTTCGGGACCATGGTACAGAAATGCCATGAGAACGGGATCGCCGTGATCGCCTATTTCACCCAGATTTTTGATAATTGGGCTTATGAGACGCATCCGGAGTGGAGGCTTGTGACAGAGGAAGGCAAGGGAATGCGAGAGTACCGGGGGATGAAGAATTTCAAGACCGGCCGGTACGGTATTGTCTGTCCGAATAATGCCGGTTACAGGCAGTATGTGAAAGACTGCCTGACAGAGATGAATACTATGTACGATTTCGAGGGGATGTTCCTGGACATGACTTTTTTCCCGGAGGTGTGTTATTGCCCAAGCTGCCGTAGGAAATATATGGACGAGACAGGAAGGGAGCTTCCCAGGAAGATTGACTGGCAAGATGAAGAATGGCTGGCATATGTCTATCAGAGAGATCAGTGGATTGCGGAATATGCCGGATTCGCTACCAGTTGCGTCAAGGCTGTGAAGCCGCAAGTGACGGTGGAGCATCAGTTCTCCCGGATCACGGGTTCCTGGGTCGACGGAAGCACGGAAGATATCATGAAGGCAGTGGACTATGCCGGCGGTGATTATTATGGCGGTTTCCTGCAGCAGACCTTTATCAATAAGTATTATAAGAATGTTTCGCCGAACCTGCCTTTTGTCTACCATACGTCCCGCTGCGACCCGGAGCTGGTCTATCATACCACGACCAAGACCGAAGAAGAGCTGCTTTTGCATGTGATTACTGCGCTGGTACATAACGGAGCTTTTTTGCTGGTGGATGCGATCAATCCGGACGGAAGCATTGTTCCGGAGGTATACCACGGTCTGATGAAAAGAATCTACGATAGGACAAGGCAGTACGAGCCCTATGTGAATGGAAATCTGTATTATGATGCGGCGATCTGGTTTGCGAGTCATGCCAAATATGATCCGAATGAGACAGATATTGAGGTTAGGGAGAAGAGTTTTGAGCCTTCATACTATATGGAGGCGCCTGTCGCGGCGGCTTCCGTGCTCAGGGAGAAGAACGTGCCCTTTGAGGTTATAGGAACCGGAAATATTTGGGAAGAAAAGGCGAAAGTGATGATTCTCTCCCACGTGGCGCGGATCAGGGAAGAGGAAATGGATGCAATAGAAGATTATCTGGCCAGGGGAGGAAATCTGTATATCAGCGGACCGATTGGAAATGAAAGGCTGCAGAAGCTTCTTGGCCTTAAAGTAACCGGCCGGACAAAGCATAATTTTACTTATATGAGTCCAACAGAGGAAGGTGCGGAATTGTTCGAAGGATTCAGCCATGTCGCTCCTCTGACCATCGACAGGTATCAGGTGGAGGCAGAAATCGTGGACGATATGGGGCTGACGGTGTTAGCCACCAGGACGCTTCCTTATACGATGACTGACACTTACGAATTTGCGGCGATTCACTCCAACCCGCCCGGCATCTACACGGAATCTCCCTGTGCTGTCCTGAAGAAGGTGGGAGAAAGCAGGATTATCTGGACGGCGGCGCCGATCGAAATGTCCAGGCCATATATGAGCCGGCAAGTGTTTTACCGGATGATTGATCTGTTACGGGGAGAGGCAGCTTTTACCTCCAACGCCCCGAAATTTGTGGAAGTGTTGGGATGGAACAAGGACGGGACAGACTATTTTGCGGTGATCAACGAGCAGGAGGAGTCTCCGGTAGCGCCCATGTATGATATCTGGATTGATGTGAAGGGCAAAGCCGGACAGAAAGCCTGTCTGCTACCGGACAACAGGGAAGTGGAAACGGAGACGGTGGAGGAGGACACACTGAGGATTCATTTGCCGAAGCTGGAGGTGTTCCATATGCTTCGGCTGGGTGGAGAATGAGATTATGCTTGCGCTTCATGTTTTTCTGGACACAAATGTTCTGTGAAAAGTGCGGTGCAAGTCTTGCAGGATTTATGCTGATGGAGGTGTAAAATGAAATATGGTATTTATTTTGCTTATTGGGAGCAGGAATGGAATGTGGACCAGAAGCAGTACATCGAGAAGGTAAAAAAGCTGGGATTTGATGTGCTGGAGATCTCCTGCGCGATGCTGAAAGAGATCACGGCAGGGGAACTGCAGGAGATGAAGAAGAGGGCGCAGGATGCGGGTATTACTCTGACGGCCGGATACGGACCGGGTGCTGGGGAGAATCTGGCCAGCCCGGACAGGGAGATTGTCAGAAACGCAGTGGCTTTCTACACGGATATTCTGAAGAAACTGGAGATTCTGGATATTCACACACTGGGAGGAGGAATTTACTCTTACTGGCCGGTAGATTACAGTAAACCCATCGACAAGGTGGGAGACTGGGCCAGGAGCGTTGAGAATGTGCGCAGGGTAGGGAAGATCGCAGGGGAATGCGGCGTGGATTACTGTCTGGAGGTGCTGAACCGCTTTGAAGGTTATCTGCTCAATACCTGTGCGGAATGCAGGAAGTTTGTAGAAGAAGTGGATGTGGATGCGGTGAAGATCATGCTGGATACCTTTCATATGAATATTGAAGAAGACAATATGGTGGAGGCAATTCTTCTGGCGGGAGATAAGCTGGGGCATTTTCATGTGGGAGAAAACAACCGCAGACTGCCCGGCAAAGGCGGTATGCCCTGGTATCAGATCGGTATGGCACTGCGGGCTGTAGGCTATGACAAGAATGTGGTTATGGAACCTTTTGTCAGGAGCGGAGGCGGAGTCGGGAGCGATATCAAGATCTGGCGGGATTTAAGCAATGGTGCTTCCCTGGAACAGTTAGACAAAGATGCGGCGGATTCGGTGGCTTATCTGCGCTATGCGTTCAGCGGGCCGGGGGCTGATTATCAAAGCGTATTGAGGAGA
>CAYXKS010000383.1:0-3298 GCA_964465725.1 uncultured Bacteroides sp.
AAGTAAGGAATGAAGAAAGATATCAGTTTGATCAGAGAGGGACAGGATGGCAGTGGCGACAAAGCTTCCCGTAGGGATTGAAAACTTTGAGAGGATCCGTACGGAGGACTTCTACTATGTAGATAAGACAGGGCTGATCAGGGATCTGCTGCAGAACATGGCCTACGTAAATCTGTTTACACGTCCAAGACGATTCGGGAAAACGCTGAACATGAGCATGCTGCAGTATTTTTTCGAAGCGGGGACGGATAGCAGACTTTTTGATGGCCTTGCGATTGCGGAGGAGAAGCAGCTTTGTGAGCAGTATATGGGAAAATTCCCTGTTATATCGCTCAGTCTGAAGAACGTAGGAGGAAGAGATTTTAAGACGGCGAAGGCGATGTTGCGCAGCGCGATTGGAAATGAGGCGATGCGTTTTTCTTTCCTTGAGCGGAGCGAGCGGTTGACCAGGAGGGAACAGCAACGCTACAGTGCGGTCGTCCGTCTGGATGAGGACGGTTCGTTTGCCATGACGGACGAGATCCTGCAGGACAGTCTGTTGATTTTATCACAGTGCCTGCGGAAATTTTATGGGCAGAAGGCGGTCATACTGGTTGACGAGTACGATGTGCCGTTGGATAAGGCGTATCAGGTGGGATATTATGATGATATGGTAGAATTGATCCGCAGCCTGTTCGGCCAGGCGTTCAAGACAAATGACAGTTTGTTTCTCGCTGTTCTGACAGGATGTCTGCGGGTGTCGAAGGAGAGTTTTTTTACAGGCCTGAATAATTTCAGCGTTTACACGGTCAAGGACGTTCAATATCATGAATATTTTGGCTTTACAGACAGAGAAGTCAGGGAAATGCTGGCCTGCTATGAGGAAATGGGGAAATACGATGCGGTCAGGGCATGGTATGACGGTTACCGGTTTGGCAAGGTGGACGTCTACTGTCCCTGGGATGTCATAAGTTACTGCCATGCGTTGAAGATGGATCCAGAGGCGAAACCGCAGAATTATTGGGTGAATACAAGTGGAAATGATATTATCAAAAGGCTCATCTACGGTGCAAAAGAGGGCACAAAAGCTGAGATCGAACAGCTGGTTGCCGGCGGCAGCATCAGAAAGCGGATACGGCAGGAACTGACCTACAGGGATCTGGATGCAAAAGCCGACAGCCTCTTTAGTATGCTTTTTACAACGGGGTATCTGACGCAGTGCGGCGAGACAGAGGAAGACGGTACCATGGAATTGTCCATTCCCAACAAGGAAGTCCGCTGGATATTTGTGGATCAGATTCAGGAATGGTTTGAGGAAGAAATGGCGGGGGACAGACGGAAAATGGAAAATTTCTGTCGGGCATTTGAAGAGAACGATACGGCTGCCATCGAGGAGGGTTTTAATTCCTATTTGTCAAAGACTATCAGCATTCGCGATAACAATGCCAGAAAGGACAGGAAAGAGAATTTCTACCAGGGCATACTGCTCGGTATCTTTGGCAACAGGGACGGCTGGCAGGTCAGTTCCAATGCCGAGTCGGGCGACGGTTACAGTGATATCAGCGTGGAGGTTACCTATAAGGAAATCGGCATTGTCATAGAATTGAAATATGCCGAGAATGCCGGATTCGACAAGGCATGCCGGAAAGCATTACAGCAGATTCAGGATCGGCGCTATGAGGAACGGCTTGCAGGAGACGGTATGAAAACAATCTATCGGTATGGCATTGCGTGTTACAAAAAACGCTGCAAGGTGATTTCCGGTTAAGGAGCTGCTTCAATACGGCGTTGTGCCGGGCAAAAGTGAGCGTAAAAAACAGGACGGCGACATGATCTCTGAATGAATCTGCGAGTGACGTTTCCCATGGTTTTTGGGGAAAGCTGCAGGTGGAACAGGCAAAGATCCAGGGTGAGGTATATATGCAGAAATCATCGGAAAATAAGGCGATCACGATCTATGATATCGCGAGGGAGGCAGGCGTTTCCCCGGCGACCGTATCCAGGGTGCTGACCAACAATGCGAATGTGAGCAAGGCGAAGAAGGAGAAGGTGCAGGGCCTGATTGAAAAGTATAATTTCAAGCCCAATGCGCTGGCGAAGGGCCTGTCCGATACCCAGAGTAAGGTAATCGGCATCATTGCCGCAGATGTGCGCAACGCCTATTATGCGGATATCTTTGTGGCCTGTGAGAATGCGGCAAGGGAGATGGGCTACACGGTGCTTTTGAGCAATGCGTTTGGTAACATGGAGCATGAGATGCAGCATCTTGATATGATGCGGCAGCAGCGCGTGGATGCCCTGATCCAGCTTGGCGGCAGTGCAGATGCAGTAGTTTCTTACAAGGAATATGTGAAGAGGGTGCAGCAGATCACGGCCGCGATCCCTATGGTCGTTACGGGGAAACTGGACGGCGTTGATTGTTATGAAGTGCAGATTGACTTTGACAAAGCGACAGATTTCCTGATGGAATATCTGTTCGGGCTGGGGCATGAGAAGATCGCTCTGGTGAGTGGACGGCATGACGTGCTGGGTACCTGGATGAAACGTCGAAGGTATGAGGAACTTCTGGAAAAACATGGAATCCCTTACAGGGAGGAGTATGTGGTGGAGGGAAGTTACGACTATGAGAGCGGATACTTCGGCATGAACCAGATCCTGGCATTGGAGGATAAGCCGACGGCGGTGATCACGATCAACGACTATGTGGCGGCAGGCGTGGTGCGCAGCGCCATGGAACACGGCTATCGGATTCCGCAGGATATTTCGGTCGCCAGTTATGATAATACACAGCTGGCGGAGCTGCTGACGCCCAGACTTACCAGCATTGACTATAATTATGTGAATTTCGGCCGGATGCTCATCAATACGGCGGTTGCGGCGTCCAAGGGGATTACGGAGCCGCGGAACCAGAAGATCGCGCCGAGGCTGATCGTGCGGGAAAGCAGCGGACCGGTATCGGGGGCCTTTTTGAATCAGGCATGGCCTGCGTCGGTGGAAGACGACCGTGCGGTAACCTGACAGACGGTTTTCTTTTCATCGAGTCTTCGGAGCGGATTTCACCATGCAGTTGAATATGGGATTTTGAGATGAGACCTTCATACGAAGGTCTTTTCTGGTTTTATAGGAAATTACTCCGGATTTACGAGTTCGCGCAGCAACTCCCTTCTAAAAATCGTTTCCATTCGGAATATTTTACAAAAAGTTCACAAAGAATATATGCATTTTTCACAAAATAGAAACCGGTTTCAACAAAAATATTGACGGGGGGGGGTATTTGTGATTAAATAGAAATCACGAAACCGGTTTCAATTCAACAAAA
>CAYXKS010000384.1:0-3291 GCA_964465725.1 uncultured Bacteroides sp.
CTGAATTCTCTGGTATCCCAGACGATAGAGGACTATGAGATCATCGCGGTGGATGACTGTTCAACCGATCGTTCCTTTGAAATCCTACAGAAGTATGCGGCGGATTATCCGGAGAAATTTCGTGCGATCCACTCAGAGGTAAATCAGAAACAGGGCGGCGCCAAAAATATAGGCATGGAGGCGGCGCGTGGAGAATGGATCGGTTTTATCGACAGCGATGACTGGATCACACCGGATTTCTATGAGAGACTGATTGGGAAAGGTGAAGAGACAG
Organism: uncultured Bacteroides sp.; assembly: GCA_964465725.1. Taxonomy (GTDB): domain Bacteria; phylum Bacillota; class Clostridia; order Lachnospirales; family Lachnospiraceae; genus UBA3282. Next base: position 275 of record CAYXKS010000384.1, read on the forward strand.
GGGCGGATATGGTCGGCTGTGATTATCATTTAACCGGAGAGCACAGCATGAAGATTGGCCAGGTGGTACACAATAACAGGCCGGATCAGACTGGCGTGTTGGATGAGAATAAGTACAGGTCCCTGATTCTGGACAGCGGAAGTCTGGTGGTGAAAGTGTACCGCAGAGAGATCGTGATCGATCATCCAAGCCGTTTCCCGACAGGGATTTTCTATGAGGATAACGCGCTGACGAATTCCTGGATGCTGCGTGCCCATCATTTTGAATATATCGAGGAACCACTGTACTATTATTATCAGCACGACACATCCACAGTGCATACCATCACGGAGAGAAGATGCGAAGACCGCATGGAAGCCGGACGGATCATGATACAGGAGGCAGAAAAATACGGCTATCTGGAACAGTACCGTCCGGAGCTGGAGTTCACCTTTACTACGTTGTTTTACGTCAACACGCTTTTTACTTATATGCAGGGCGTGAGGCCGGTGCGGTATAATTTCGTCAGGAAACTGGGACAGGAAATGAAGGAATATTTCCCTGATTTTCAGCAGAACCGATATTATCAGGAACGGATCGGAGCCGAAGAAAAGAATCTGGTGCGGATGCAGCTTAAATCTACGATGAAGTTTATTGTGTATTATAAACTGCTGTGGGGATACCGCGGATTCAGAAAGAAGCTGCGTAAATTTGCATTCCGTGAGAACATGACTCAGGTGTGAGGGCGGGATAGTGCAATGAATGAGCAATCCCAGCCGAAATGAAAACGCAACATAAATGATAGGAACAGCTATGCAGACGAGAGAACTGTCGATGAAAGGCAAAATCATATATATTGTGGTGGTATGTCTTATAACACTGCTGATCTGGCTGGGGAATGAAGGGGGCAGCCCGTTGGTCTATACCGGAGCTGAGTTGCAGCATTCTGTAGGTCTGATTGATTCGGAGTACGCACTTGTCATTCAAAAGGCAGTGGCGAGAAACGGTGTTGTGGCGAATACGCCCCAGTATGTGATGAACAAGGGGAGTTATACGGCCACGCTTCGCTATCGGGCGACTGAGGAGGATTCGGTGCTGGAACTGTGGGAGCAGGGGAGAAAGATGGCCGGCTGGCCTATAGACCCGGCGAAGACGTTTCTTACGGCTGATTTCACATTGTCGAAGGACGCCAAGCAGTTACAGTTGAAGATTAATTACAGTGGCAATGGGGAGTTGGCGATTCAGGAGCTGCAGATTGCGCCTTATACGCTTTTTTATACGGACAGCTATTTTTTCATGCTGCTGTTTCTTGCGTGCAGCCTGATTTTATGGTGGTATCTGGAAAAAGGCGCGGCGCGGTTTTCCAAGCAGCAGATCGTGGACTACAGTATCATTCTGGGTGTGGCGTTGCTTGCGACAACGCCTATGATGCAGACTTATCTTTACGATGCAGATGACCTGTGTTATCATCTGGCCCGTCTGGAAGGCCTGAAGGATGGGATTCTGGATGGACAGATTCCGGTAAATATTTTGCCGGACGGTCTGAAGGGTAACGGATATCTGAATGCCATGTATCCATATTTGTTTCTCTATATAGGGGCTTTTCTGAGAATCTTCCGCGTCTCTCTGGGGCTTTCCTATAAAGTGTTGATCTTCCTTGCGAATCTGGCTTCGGCGGTGTGCGCCTATACGGCTGTGAAATCCATGTGCAAATCACGTCGCAGTGTGATTCTGGCGGTAGTATTGTACACACTTATGCCGTATCGCTTTACCAATATTTTTTCAAGAGGAGATCTGGGAGAAACGCTGGCGTTGATTTTCTGGCCGTTAGTCATTGCAGGGCTTTATCATGTGATTCTGGGAGAAAGGAAACGCTGGTACTATCTGGTGATTGGCTTTGGCGGTGTAATGCAGAGTCATATTTTGAGCGCCGCTTTTGTTGCCGCAATCAGTGTGATTACCGCGCTTTTCTGGTGTACTCGCATCGTGAGGGAAAAGAGATACATCGAGATCGGCAAGGTGGTAGGCATGACGCTTTTGCTGAATATGTGGTATTTAGTGCCCTTCTTGTACTATTATTTCAGGGAGGAGTTGAGTACGGAGGTGCTCAGGTGGAGCGGTTACTTCGAACAGTCGATCAATCCATCCAATTTTACACAGAGTATCAGTCTCTATAATAAGCAGTATTTTTCGTTGGGGTTGGCGCTGCTTGGGTGTGTGGGAATCGGTGTAGTCAGGATCTTATGTGAGAGGAAAGAGAAAAGGACGGATTTAGACAGTTATCTGCTGTATTTGTTCGTGACAGGATGTATTCTTACCTATATGACTACGGGATATTTTCCGAGCCGGGCGATGCTTGCCAATGATTTGTTTGAGAATATTGTGACTATGATCCAGTTTCCGTGGCGGTTTCTGGGACCGGCGTCGGCATGTTTTATGTTTGTGGGCGTGATCGGGTTGGCGGAATCAGAACTGCTTGAACCGTACCGCAATCATATTTTTACGCTTCTGGTGGGACTGAATCTGCTTGTGATCATATCTGTGCCGACAGATAACATCCATATGCCTTATGACAATATGGAGGCGGTAGCATCCAAGGGACATGAGAGCAAGTTGGCAGCCAATATCGGACTGTTTTATCCGCACGAGTGGAGGATCGAGGGTGTGTCGGATGAGCGGCTGGTCTCCAATGTGATTGCCTCTGATCTGCAAAGCATGACGGTTCGAAATTTTGAGAAAAAGGGAACCAGGGCAGTAGTGACGTATACGGCAAAGGAAGAGGGATGTTTTCTTGAACTGCCAATACAGGGCTATCTTGGATATTACGCATACGATGAAAATGGAAAGCGGGTTGAGACCGGGCGTGGCGGCGGAGCGAGGATAAGGATCGAGGCGATCGGTGACGGCGCGGAGCATACAGTTTATGTGCGGTATGGAAGGGCTCCTGTCTTTATTGTGGCCAATCTGGTGTCTGCAGCGACGATTGTGGGGATCGGCTGGTGGATATGGCGGAGAAGGAAAAGAGAAAATGCAGACAC
>CAYXKS010000385.1:0-3266 GCA_964465725.1 uncultured Bacteroides sp.
TTATGAACGCAGTTTTCCGGGACATATTCCGTGCGATCCATGAAGGCAAATGGCTGAGCATCGAATATCACAACAGAGAGGATCAGATCACAAAATATTGGATCGGAATCCGTGACCTGGATATCCGAAGCCGCACTCTTGCGGTGGAGGGGTTACATCTGGGACAGTATACGGTGGAGTCCTATGACCGGATTCGGATAGATTCTATCCAGTCATCCAGGATCATAGAGGGCTCTTACTGTCCTGTCAACGAGGAGTTAATCAGGGATATTTACCTGAATCCCCACAAGTATAATTCACTCTTTGACAACGCAGCGAATCTGAAGATCCTGAGCTATCTGGAAATGTGCAATCGTCTGGACTGCGTGCCATATAAGTCTGATTTCAGTCTGGTACGTTTTCTGGATAACGACACGGTCAGAGGAGAGCTGTATCAGCTTGACCCGGAACAGTTCCGGGAGATTGTCAGGAATTTTCAATATCAGACGGAGCGTGACGAGCGCAGGGACGGAGGCATGAGAATCAAACAGCTGGCGATGAATGTCCTGAGTATCCATATGGCGAAGGGATTGTATGTGTTAGCTTACCGCAAGCTGAATCTGGATGTAAAACAGCGTGTGCTGAAGCCGGATGATGAGATCACGATCTGTACGGAATTTACGATAGACGGTACGAAGCAGAGCATTCGCCGGTTTCTGGACGGCGATGAGTATGAACTGCTCTCCGACTTTGAGACAAATCAGGAGAAGATCAAGGACTGTATTATGAGGCGTATGCCGCGGGGCAGCAGCAATGTGGACGATATGCCGTATATAATAGGGCTGGAGGCGGATATTGCGCTGGATCTGCACAAAGAATACCAGGCGATCATGAAAATGTATCAGAAGAAGGAAAAAGAGGTACCCGTACCGCTCAGGGCTTTTTTCGGTGATCTGCTGTCGCGCCCGAAGAGGACAGGGACCTATCCGATCGCACTGATCAACCGGAGGATTAACATGGATCAGCTTCTCGCGATCCACAATGCCATGAAGTATCCTGTCGCCTATATCCAGGGGCCGCCCGGCACAGGGAAGACGAATACGATTATCAATACGATTGTGACGGCTTTTTTCAATGAGCGGACCGTATTGTTTGCTTCTTATAACAACCATCCGATCAACGGCGTGTATGAGAAGCTTTCGGATATGAAATATAATGGCAGGACAATTCCGTTTCCGATTCTTCGCCTGGGGAATAATGAGAAGGTCAGAGAGGCGCTGCTCACTATAAAGAGGTTATACGGGAGCGTGCAGGATGTGACGGTGTACGAAAATACACTGGACAGAAACAAGGAAGACCGGAAGAGGCGGGCGAAACGCTTATCTGAGCTGTTGAAGCGGTACGAGGAGCTTCTGGACTTAAAGGAGCGCGAGGAGACGATAGACAAGATGCTCGATTACGAGAGGAAGAAGAGGGCATCTTTTCAGACAATGTCGTTTGAAGAAGATTTGCAGGGCAGGCAGCGCAGACAGATCAGCAGAAGGATTGAGGAGGCCGGGGAGGTTTCGGAAGAGGAGGCGGTTTCTCTTCTGGATGATGATATAGAAGGGTTGAAGAAGTATCTCTTCTATACGTCGGCAGGCTACATTAAGAAACTGGATCAGCCTAAAAACGCTGATTTGAGGGAGATCCTGGGGATGGAAGAGGACAGCAGGCAGCTGGACGCTTTCGCCAAATATCTGAGAAAGAAGGAAAATATAGCGAAACTGCAGAAAATTTTTCCGATTATTGCGACGACGTGTATTTCCGCGCACCGTCTCGGGGAGCCTGAGCCGATGTTCGACATGGTGATTATGGATGAGGCAAGCCAGTGCAATATCGCGGTATCTCTGGTACCGATCCTGCGGGGCGAGAACCTGATGTTGGTGGGAGATCCACAGCAGCTCAATCCGGTTATTTTGCTGGACGAGCTGACCAACAACAAGCTGAAGAAGCGGTACACGATATCCGATGAGTATGATTACCGGAAAAATTCGATCTACAAGACATACCTTGCCTGCGACGCCGTCAGTGACGAGACACTGCTTCACAATCATTACCGCTGCCATGAGAATATCATCGGATTTAATAACCGGAAATATTATAATTCCAGACTCAGTGTCATGTCAAAGAGCAAGGAGGAACAGCCGCTTGTGTACATGGATATGCAGGGAGCTGCCTCGGACGTTAAGAACACTGCTCCTGCGGAGGCCCGTGAGATCGCCAGATATGCGGCATTGAACCGTGATAAAAATATTGGTATCATCACGCCCTTTGTCAACCAGAAGAAGCTGATCGAGGAAGAACTGGAGCGGGCTAAGGTTGACAATGTGACTTGCGGGACGGTGCATGCTTTTCAGGGAGACGAGAAGGATGTCATTCTCTTTTCCACCGCAATCACGGAGCAGACGCAGGCGGGAACCTATGAGTGGCTGAAGAACAATAAGGAATTGATCAATGTAGCCACGTCAAGAGCCAGAGACAAGCTGATCGTTCTGTCCAGCAGGAAGAATCTGGAACGCCTTCATCAGAAGGACGGGGAAGATGACCTGTACGAACTTGCACAGTATGTGTGGTCCAACGGAACGACGGCAGTGACGCCCAAGCAGGCGGCTTCCAGGGCATTGGGTGTCAAGCCGTTCAGCAGCGCCACGGAGGAGGCTTTTTTAGAGAACTTAAACCATGCGCTGGGGAATATATGGCTGACGCAGAGCCGCTATGCAGTCTATAAGGAAGTTGCCATTTCACACGTTTTTGCGGGAAACGAAAGTTACAATGACCTCTTTTATAACGGCCGTTTTGACTTTGTGGTGTATGAGAAACAGGGAAAGCAGGAGTTCCCTGTTCTGGCGATTGAACTCGATGGAAAAGAGCATTTTGAGGATGAAGTGGTGCGGAATCGGGACAGAAAGAAAAAGGCCATCTGCACGGAGCATGATCTTCAGCTCATCCGGGTGGAAAACTCTTATGCCAGACGATATAATCATATCAAGGAGATACTGATCAATTTCTTCTCGGTGAGGCATTAATGCTGCTTTGCTTGCTATTCATTTGGAGGAGCAGCCGGACAGAGAAACTTTGCTTTGCAGAAATATTGTATAGCCGGACGGGATATAGTCAATATAGACTAAGGAAGGAAGCGGAACCAAAGATGACTCATTTTATAACAGCGGTGAATGCGGTAATCCCTTTTTTGATTTATATAACATTTGGGTATGGAGTGAAAGCTTCCGGCCTGATGGATGAAG
>CAYXKS010000386.1:0-3266 GCA_964465725.1 uncultured Bacteroides sp.
TTAAAATAATCTTAATTCTTGCTTTTGAGATTTCCTTGTTTTTCTTGTAAAAATACTTTTTTTGCTATATAGTTATGTGAAGTGATATTACAATGACTATTGGGGAAAACATAAAAAGAACAATTAGATAAGCTTCTGACACAAAAAGAGTTGGGTGAAAAACTCGGTGGTATATCTCAACAACAAATTGGTCAGCAGGAAACCGACAAGGCCAATCCCAAAAAGGAAACCATTGAAAAAATGACCGCCTCCTCAGGCGTAGACCTGTTTTCCCTCTAATCTTTTGAAATAACAAGTGATGTAATGGAAAGGAAAATATTGAGACCTGCATAAAGAAAGGAGCAACCAGCATGGCATTACAGCAGAAAAAAATTTATACCATCAATGATATTTATGCACTTCCGGATGGACAGCGTGCGGAGCTGATCGATGGCCAGATCTATATGATGGCGCCGCCAAACAGAATCCACCAGAAACTTGTCATGGAGATGTCCGGATCCATCAGGGAGTACATCCGTGATAATAGCGGCGGCTGTGAAGTCTATCCCGCTCCATTTGCAGTCTTTTTGAATGCCGATGATAAAAACTATGTCGAGCCGGATATCTCTATAATCTGTGATAAATTCAAACTGGATGAACGTGGCTGTAACGGGGCTCCAGACTGGATCATAGAGATAGCTTCACCAAGCACCAGCGCCCTGGATTACGGAGTAAAACTTTTTAAATACCGCACTGCTGGTGTCCGCGAATACTGGATCATAAACCCAATGAAGAAATCTGTTATGGTCTATGACCTTGAGCATAATGCTCAAACAAACCAGTATAATTTTGATGACCTTATTTCAGTATCAATCTATAAAGATTTGAATATCAAGATTGCTGATCTGCTTGCATAATTATTGCGCCGTCGCAACAAATTAAAAAATCCGCCCCAATGCTGCCAACATCGGAGCGGAGCGGAACTATACCGGAAGTACCGATATACTCCCCCTTATGCATGCGTCGCCAACTTCCCACGAGATTGATCGATACCCTGTCCTACTGCGTGACATTCGTCTTCACATTATCCGACACTTTTCTTCCGGCCGAAACATGCGCATTCTTCAGGATCGGACTTAAAGGTTTGTAGATAACCATCGTAACCGCTGACGCCGCCACACTCTTGATAATATTGATCGGCGCTACCGCAAAGCAGACAAAGGAAGTGATATTGTTGATATTACCGTTAATCTCTGCCCCTGCCGCAATGATGGCATCTAACGGCATACCAAACAATTTCGAGAAGGCCGGAAGCAGATACACCGCATTAAACGCCGTGCCAAATACTGTCATAATCACGGAACCGACCGCACATGCAACAACCGCCCTTTTCCTTGTCTTCTTAAACATATAAATGATAGACGCCGGCAAAATCAGGCTGCAACCTATCACAAAATTAGCCAGATCACCCACAAATGCCGTACTCGTTCCCTTGACCACAAGTTTCAGCAGAATCTTACAGAACTCAATCATCACTCCCGCTACCGGACCAAAAGCAAATGTGCCGACCAATGCCGGAATCTCACTGAAGTCCAGCTTGTAAAACCCAGGCGCCAGAAACAGTACCGGAAAATCAAAAATATGCAAAATCATCGCCAGTGCCGAAAAAAGCCCGATCATCGTAATCTTCCTGGTACTCAAAATCCGTTCTGTAATGCCATCTCTTTTGTAAACATACTTCTCCGCCGCATAGGCAATAGCAAACAATCCCACTGCCACCCCCACGCAAACCAACACAAATACAACATTGTCCGCAATACTTTGCAATAATCCATTACCCATTTTCTTCTTTCTCCTTTCTTGTGTTCCGGAAAAAGTTCTAAAAAAATCCCCAGGATAATCATCTTGGGGATAACAGACAAGGCAAACAGCACAACACATAAGTCCTATGTGTTAAACTGCTATTTCTTCTCTCATCCAGACTTTACTGTCGGTTTTGGAATTGCACCAAATCAGCCATGGCAGCTTCTTATTCCTATATCTATTTCCTGTAGCTATAGTAAATAATACAACGCTGCAACGGGTCGCGGACTATACCGCCGGTAGGGAATTGCACCCGACCCCGAAGAACTTTTCCTATTATTTAATTGGGTTTGTGATGTCTCACTTCCAAAAGTATACAACATTGTTCTATGTAATGCAAGCATAAAATTGATACAATAAATTCCTAAAAATAATCAGATATTTGTTGGCGGTGAACATAAAAATACCCCTGGATATATTCAAATATATCCAAGGGCACATCCCTATACTAATACCTATCTTCATCCGAAAAACATACTACGGAATCCTACTGGAACATCCTCATCATAAAATGCTTCTGGTTCATCTGCTCTCTCAGCATAAAATTCTTGTATCCCACAAGAACTTCCTGTTTCTTCTTCTCGGAAACGGCTTTCGGCAGATCCAGATCTTCCAGACGGCTCCTCGAACCAAGCTGCTCTAAAGATGCCCTCATATTATAGTTGTAAGTATGTTCAAGACGGTTTGTATAAGCTCCAAGGCCGCTTCTCTGTGAAGTCACCATCTTCAGAGCATTGTCAATGGAATCCAGGCTAAAGCTGTCTGATGTAACATCCAAATCCGCGATTCCAAGCGCCTCCAATGTGGAATTCGCCATCTGGATCTTCATTCCACCACCGTTAGGATTCGTTGCAAGCCCCATATCTGCCATACTTCCATCAAGCAGCTTCTGCTCGTTCAGGGAAGTATCCTTCGCCAGAGACTGGATTCCCTCCTTGAGCTGATTGATCTCATTCTGGTAAATCTGCTTATCCTCTGCGGAATTCAATCCATTCATGGACCGCAGTGCAAGCTCTCTGATTCTCTGCAGATAATCCGTCACACCGCCAAGCGCTCCATCTGCTACATTCAGGGCGCCTATCCCTGACTGGGCATTCTCAGCACCGACACGCAACCCGGTCTCTTCCCGCTGCATCTTCTTCGCAATCGCAAGCCCCGCCGCATCGTCCGCTGCAGAATTGATTCTCCTGCCGCTGGCAATATGGGAATATGAATTATAAAGTCCATTACCGATTGTCATCGCACTCATGTCTTTCCCCCTTTCCTACAAGTATTTGCTTATATCAGTTCGGCCTTCGGCTTCTCTGCTGCATTTGCTTCTTAATATACTATTCTGGAACAGTCGCTTCGTCTCCTGTTTCTTTACATTTATCATAATCATATTTCCAGGTACCGTCAAGATATTTCTCCCCATTTCACACAAA
>CAYXKS010000387.1:0-1822 GCA_964465725.1 uncultured Bacteroides sp.
TTACTCTTCAACCGCCCCGATCAGCTCTGTCACATTCTCAATGCCGTATCGCTCCATATAAGCCTCAATTCCTTCCACAACCTCTATCGTAGTGTAGGGATTCACGAAATTCATGGCTCCCACCGCCACCGCACTGGCGCCGGCCAGCATAAACTCTATGGCATCCTCCGCGTTTGCAATACCGCCCATGCCTATAATGGGAATCTTCACCGCATGAGCCGCCTGATAGACCATACGCACCGCCACCGGCTTGATGGCCGGACCGGAAAGCCCTCCCGTCTTATTGGCAAGCGCAAACTTCCGCCTATGGATATCAATCTTCATTCCTGTTATAGTGTTAATCATCGACAGCGCATCGGCTCCCGCCGCTTCCGCCGCTCTGGCCATCTCCGTAATATCTGTCACATTGGGACTCAGTTTCATAATCACAGGCTGTCTGGCCTTCTTTTTGACCTGAGAAGTGATATCGTAAAGAGCCTCCGCCTTCTGCCCAAAAGCGATTGCCCCCTCCTTCACGTTCGGACAGGACACATTGATCTCAAGCATGTCCACCGGCTCGTCCCCCAGCCGCTCCACCACTTCCAGATAGTCTTCCACCGTCTTACCGCAGACATTGACAATAATTTTCGTATCATATTGTTTCAAAAAGGGAATATCCCGTTCTACGAAGACATCGATTCCCGGATTCTGCAGGCCGATGGCATTCAGCATACCGCCGTAGGTCTCTGCCACACGTGGCGTCGGATTGCCGGGCCATGGTACATTGGCCACCCCCTTCGTCACCACCGCACCTAAGCGGTTCAAATCCACGAAATCACTGTATTCCATGCCGGAACCGAAAGTACCGGACGCCGTCATGACCGGATTATTCAGAGTTATACCTGCTATTGTCACTTTTGTATTCATCAAATTTACCTTACCTCTCCCTGGGTGTTCTCAACCAAACCTGTAACAGTTCAGACAGCGCTGTCATTTAGTTAAACCGGACACGCCTGACATTATGTACCAGTTCTACTAAATAACATTGATTTAGATACAAGCACAGCAAATTATACATATCTAAATCTCCACATCGCCCGCCTCAAATACCGGCCCATCAGTGCAGATACGCGCATTGTACACATGCGAGTGATGATCGACCTCCTTCGTCCTGCACACACATCCCAGGCAGGCACCCACACCGCAGGCCATCCTCTCTTCCAGGGAAATATAGGCTTCTATCCCCTGCTCCCCGGCATACCTCTTGATCGCACGAAGCATCGGCATAGGGCCGCAAGCCATAATCATGTCGGCCTGAAGCTCATTCACTTTAATAATATCCATTACGTTTCCCTGCACTCCAACACTGCCATCCTCTGTGGCAATATAAACCTGGCCGTACTGACCCAAATCCTCCTGCAGAAAAAGATCCTGATCACGATAGCCCAGCAGTATACTCTTCTCCGCGTCCAATTCCTTCGCCAATTCCAGCATCGGAGGAATCCCGATGCCGCCACCCATCAAAAACACTTTCCTGCCCGCAGCTTTCTCTATCGGGAAACCGTTACCCAGTACTCCCAGTACCTCCAAAGTATCTCCTGGTTTGCAGGTAGAAAATTCCGCCGTTCCCTGACCTGCAACGCGGTATACCAACCTCATCCTGCCTCTGTCCCTGTCCGTCTCACAGATACTGATCGGCCTTGGCAGCAATGTCGCCGCATTGTGGGGATACACCGCCACAAACTGCCCTGCATGAGCCTCCTCTGCCAGCTCCGTCTCCAGCCACAAATCATAGATCTGTGCCGCAATCTGCTTTTGTGACACAACTGTCACTGTCGTCTTC
>CAYXKS010000387.1:1922-3247 GCA_964465725.1 uncultured Bacteroides sp.
ACAATCCGCACAGTAAACAATCTCCCCGCCGCATATCGTATAGCTGATCACTCCCGGCATCGTCTCCCCGATAAAAGGCGAATTCATTGCCTTGGACGCAAAGCGCTCCACCACCCATTCTTTCCGAGGATCAAACACCACAAGATCCGCCGGACTTCCTTCCGCCACATATCCCGCATCGAGATGATACAACTGTGCCGGCGCATAACTCATCTTGCGAACCAGTTCGGCCATGGACAAATAGCCCTTATTCACCAGTTCCCGGATTCCCAGAGACAGGGATGTCTCCAGCCCGATTATGCCGCTGGGCGCCTCCGTGAGCGGCCTTGCCTTCTCCTCCATGCTGTGCGGCGCATGATCCGTGGCAATCATATCAATCGTGCCATCCCTTAGTCCCTCTATGATCGCGAGGCGATCCGCCTCCTCCCGCAGAGGCGGATTCATCTTGGCCAGCGTTCCGTGTCTGATCACCGCGTCCTGTGTCAGTGTAAAATGATGTGGTGTGGCCTCGGCATAAATATGACAACTCTGTCGTTTTGCCTGTCGCACCAGTTCCACTGCCTCTTTCGTGCTGATATGCTGGATAGACAAATCTGACTTCTCTGTCACGGCAATCTTTAAGTCCCGCTCCACCATGGAAATCTCCGCTTCTCTGGGCGATCCCCCGATCCCAAAATGCGCCGACGCCTTACCGGCATGTACACCGTTATTCTGGATCAAAGCCGGATTTTCTTCATGCAGGCTGACCGGCTTATTTAATTTCGCCGCCCGCCGCAGCGCAGCGCGGAGCAGTTCTTCATCAAGCAGAGGAATTCCGTCGTCCGTGAATCCTACAGCCCCCAATCTACCAAGCTCCTCCATATCCGTTAGCTCCTGACCTTTCATCCCCCTGGTTAAATTAGCACACGTATAGACATGAATTGCGGTTTCCCGCCCTTTTTCCAACACATAGGAAAGTGTTTCCGGATTGTCAACCGGCGGTTTGGTATTCGCCATCAGCACCACCGAAGTGAATCCGCCTCTGGCCGCTGCCATTGCTCCCGTGTGAATATCCTCTTTATAAGTAAAACCAGGATCTCTGAAGTGCACATGAACGTCTACCAGTCCAGGAATAACGCATTGACCTTTCAAGTCAACTTCTTTCTCCCCGGACAAACACCTGGCAATCGGCGTCCCTTGCGGCACAATACGCGCTATCTTTCCTTCTTCTATTAAAATATCCCTGTATCCTTCAACCCCTGACGCCGGGTCAATCAAATATCCGTTCTTTAAGTACAGCATAGCGTTCTCCTTTTCCGTGCCCTATCAGTATAACATACTTTGCG
>CAYXKS010000388.1:0-3223 GCA_964465725.1 uncultured Bacteroides sp.
CTTAGAACTACTACATAATGCCAGACGCTGTGTACTGGCTTAATTTAGTGACATTAGTATCCGGATTGTTACGCTATAACTGGAGATTAGAGATATAGCAGGAAGTGTACTATAGAAGGGAGTGATCAAAGAATGAAAAATGAGAAGTTTCAGATAACAGGCATGACCTGTGCCGCTTGCAGTGCGCATGTAGAGAAAGCAGCGGCAAGTGTTGCCGGTGTAGATAAAGTCAGTGTAAGTCTTCTGATGAACAACATGACAGTGGAATATGATGCTCCAGCCACGCCGCAGGCGATTTGTGCGGCGGTGGAGGCAGCTGGATATGGAGCAAGCGTGGCCGGGCAGAGTGGAGAAGGTGGAACAGGCGATCAAGGAAGCGTCCTGGAGGACAGAGAGACTCCAAGAATTCGACGCAGGCTGATTGCTTCCCTGTGTCTGCTTATACCGATGATGTATGTGTCGATGGGACATCTTATGTGGGGCTGGTATCTGCCGGAGAAGTTTGCATCCAATCCCTGGGCAATCGCGTTATATCAGCTGTTATTGACAGGGCTTGTCATGGTGATTAATCAGCGTTTTTTCATCAGCGGGTTTCAGAGTCTGCTGCACCGTGCGCCAAATATGGATACGCTTGTCGCGCTGGGAAGCGGGGCGGCTTTTGTATACAGTACAGCTGTTATGTTTCGGATGGGTACTTATATGGAGGCGGGCAGTACCGAGATGGCAGTACACTGCCTGCATGATATGTATTATGAATCGGCGGCTATGATCCTGACGCTAATTACAGTGGGGAAGATGTTGGAGGCATACAGTAAGGGCAAGACTACTAACGCGATCAAAAGCCTGATGGACCTGGCTCCCAAGACGGCGCACATATTGAAAGATGGGGTTGAAATGACAGTACCCGCCCATGATGTTGTGATGGGCGATGTCTTTATTGTGAAGCCTGGAGAGAGCATTCCGGTGGACGGAGAGGTGCTTGAAGGCGAGAGCGCAGTAGATGAATCTGCACTGACAGGTGAGAGCCTTCCGGTGGATAAGCACATAGGGGACCGGGTCAGCTCAGCGACAATCAATCAGAATGGCGCTCTGACCTGCAAGGCAGTTCGGGTAGGCAAGGATACAACATTGCAGCAGATTATAGATATGGTAGAGAATGCGGTAGCTACGAAAGCTCCTATTGCACAGATCGCCGATAAAGTATCGGGCGTTTTCGTCCCGGTTGTCATTGGATTGGCAGTAATAACGTTTGTTATATGGCTTATTGCAGGAGCAGCGGTGGGAAAAGCATTATCTTATGCGATCAGTGTCCTGGTAATCAGTTGTCCGTGTTCGTTGGGACTTGCTACGCCTGTGGCTATCATGGTGGGAAACGGTATGGGAGCCAGACAGGGTGTTTTATTTAAAAATGCAGCGGCGTTAGAGAGAACCGGCAGGATGGACTTTGTGGTGCTGGATAAGACGGGAACGGTGACGGAAGGCAAACCGCAGGTGACAGATCTGTATCCAGCGGAAGGAATTTCTGAGAAAGAATTACTGATGACTGCCGCGGCATTGGAGGGCAGGAGCGAGCATCCTCTGGCGAAAGCGATTTGTGAGCGGGCGGTGGAGGAGCAGATACCGGTACAGACTGTTGAGAATTTCCATGCACTGCCGGGCTGGGGCGTGGAAGGTACGGTATCCGGACAGATGGCAGCAGGAGGTAATGCCGCGTTGTTTGCGGAGCGCGGGCTGATGACATCGGCTATGCGCACGGCGGGAAATAAAATGGCGGAGGAAGGCAAGACTCCTCTGTATTTCACCGTCGGGGACAAGATGCTGGGTATCATTGCAGTGGCGGACGTGGTGAAGCAGGATAGCGCGCAGGCAATCAAAGAGCTGCGCAATATGGGTATCCAGGTAGTAATGCTTACCGGCGACAACAGGAGGACGGCGCGGGCCATTGGCAGGCAGGTGGGCCTGGATGAGGTGGTATCGGATGTGTTGCCTGAGGATAAAGAGTCGGTGATCAGGAAATTGATTAAATCCGGCAAAACGGCTATGGTGGGAGACGGCATCAACGACGCGCCGGCGCTCACAAGGGCGGATGTGGGTATCGCTATCGGTGCAGGTGCGGATGTTGCGTTGGAGGCAGCGGATGTGGTATTGATGAAATCCAGACTCACGGACGTGCCGGCGGCGATTCGGCTTTCCAGACAGGTACTTAAGAATATTCATGAGAATCTGTTTTGGGCATTTTTCTATAACTGCATCGGCATTCCTCTGGCTGCGGGTATTTTAGTGCCATTCTTCGGATTGAGTTTAAACCCGATGTTTGCGGCGGCAGCCATGAGCCTTTCCAGCTTTTGCGTGGTGACAAATGCCTTGCGGCTGAATCTGTTTAAAATGAATTCGGATCAACATGACCGGAAAAGAGAAATGGTACCGATACCGGAATTTATTACCGGTTTTCAGGAAATAGAAGAAGAGAACAAGGAGGAAAAACAAATGGCGGAAACAATCGTAAAGACACTTAATATCGAAGGGATGATGTGTGCACATTGCCAGGCACATGTGCAGAAGGCTTTGGAAGGGGTCGAGGGAGTGACGCAGGTGGAAGTCAGTCTTGAAGAGAACAAGGCAACCGTGACTATGACGCCTGGTGTGAATGAGCAGGACTTGGCGGCTGCTGTCACGGAGGCCGGATATAAAGTGGTCTAAACTATGACATTTTGTCAATACGTAAATTTATTTTTGTAAAATGTGTATAGGAAAATTTGATATTCTTAGACAACATGTCGGATAATATGAAATTGATTGCATAAAGTAAGCAAAATCTACAATGGAAATTGAAATCTTTGTGAAATAGTGGCATAGCGAAGATGAAAAAAGTTCGTTATACTATGTTCAGAGTCAGTTAAAGCTGACACTTAGTAATCGAAAAACTTTTTAAAACAGGAGGCAATCATGGCAAGTTTATCTTTAAAGAATGTCTGCAAAGTATATCCGAACGGCTTTGAGGCAGTAAAGGACTTTAATCTTGAAATCGCAGATCAGGAATTCATCATTTTCGTAGGACCTTCAGGTTGTGGTAAGTCTACAACACTTCGTATGATCGCAGGTCTGGAAGATATCTCTTCCGGTGAACTGAAGATCGGCGACAGAGTAGTTAACGACGTAGAGCCTAAGGACAGAGATATCGCGATGGTATTCCAGAACTACGCTCTGTATCCTCATATGTCAG
>CAYXKS010000389.1:0-3218 GCA_964465725.1 uncultured Bacteroides sp.
TTCGTGGTTGTTTTGTTTGTGGTGGTATATGGGGTTAGTTATATGGCGACTGCGAGGGTGTATTATAGGATTGTGAGGTATGGGGTGGAATAGTTTATTAATGGTATTTGGCTGAACCGGACGCGCCTGATATTGTGTAGTTATTCTGAGGACGCGCTTTCGCTCGATTCCAAACGCAGCGGTACTAAGCTCGTGAAAAACCTCGCTAAGTGCCGGCGTTTTCCAACGGTCCTTAGAATAACTACACAATATCAGGCGCTGTGTATTGGCATAATTTATTCATTGACTTTTTATGATGCAATTTATAGGTTAAATATTTATGTTAGATGGAAGAGCATTAGATGGATGCTCTTTCACTTTGTATGCTTGTTATATGGTTTATTAGATGATAAGATAGAATAGGTGTTGATTTTAACATTATATTTCAGGTGTTTGAACTATCGAAAGGAAGCATGACAGGGGAATTTTGAAGCGGGTAAAATGGATTTAGAACAGGCGAAGCGAATATTAAATATATCGGCAGAGGATGATATAAAGGCAGTCAAAAGAAAATACCGTAGGCTGATCGGAGCGCACCATCCGGATGCGGTAGGTTCCGACAGACCGGAGCATATCAGACGTGCACAGGAACTCAATGAAGCATATGACTTTCTCAGGAAGAATAAAAGGGACAAAGGATCGGGTTCTGATAAGAAGAAGCCGGTATGGCGGGGAATTGTGAATGACAGGGTATTCAGCGACAGGAATATTTACCTGTACTATACGCTGGAAGTTTCCGAGAAGAAACCATATTATCAGACGGCTCGGGGAAAATATATGTGGGACCCGGAGGAGGAAGATTTCGAGCTGTTTCTGACCAGCATTCATCATCTGGTAAAAGAACTTATGGAAAAAACAGAGGAAGCTGTTTTTCTGTCGGGATACGAGGGGATTATACCGGAAACAGATAAATTTGCATTTCAGGTACAGCTTTTTTCCTGTCTCGCAATGCAGTATATTGACCCGGTTAAGGTATTGGATAAGATCGCGGAGCCGGACCATGTGGACGAGAAGGGCAGGAAAGTATATCGCTTCAGGGCTTTTCTTGGGGCGAAGGGGCAGAGCCGGATCTGGAGAGATATGATGCTTTTGCAGAAGGGTGATCTGCTCTATCCTGAATCATTCAGAGGAAGTAAGATTGCCATTATGGACGGGAAGAGAAGACCGCTTGGGCATCTGTCTCTGGAAGATGACCAGCTGTATTTCTGTATTGTTCCGCTTCTGAAGAAACGTCTGGCGCGGGTTAAGATGACGGTAAAGGAAATAGAGATTATAAGGAAAATGCGGCCATACGGAGTG
Source organism: uncultured Bacteroides sp. (assembly GCA_964465725.1). Taxonomy (GTDB): domain Bacteria; phylum Bacillota; class Clostridia; order Lachnospirales; family Lachnospiraceae; genus UBA3282. Next base: position 1,339 of record CAYXKS010000389.1, read on the forward strand.
AAAGTGGATGTGGATTTTCTTTTTCGGCTGGAGGAGGGAGCGGAGCAGTATGCGGATAATGAGTCCAATCTGCGGATAGCGGATATTCTGAACAGATATGAGAGAGCTTTGCGGAATATATGATTCTGCATATGCGCAGGTATGTGCTAATACTTGCACCGTACTTTGCATGGGATGTTGTGACAGGGAAGACATGGAGCTGCAAGTATAAAAGCTTTGCAGAAAGCTTTCATCATCGTTTGTGCTGGGGAATTCCCCGGCATGGTAACAAATTTGAAAAGGAGAGGTTGAATCATGAATGAGATCTTACAGGCGCTTCATAAGAGAAAATCGGTCCGTGTATTTATGGATGAGGAAATTTCGAGGGAAGACAAAGAAAGTATCCTGACTGCGGCATTGCAGGCGCCGTCAGCGGGATGCCAGCTGTTGTACACGATTCTTGATGTTACGGATCAAGATAAGAAAGTGAGATTGGCAGAGCTCTGTGACCATCAGGCGTTTGTTGCCAGGGCGAAGTTAGTGCTCGTCTTTTGTGCGGACTGTCGGAAATGGCTGTCCTTCTACCGGGAGGCCGGCCTTGAACCGAGAGAGCCAGGGACGGGAGATCTGCTGCTGGCTGTGGAGGATGCCGTAATCGCAGCGCAGAATGCAGTTGTGGCGGCGGAAAGCCTGGGAATTGGTTCCTGCTACATAGGGGATGTGATGGAGAATGTGGAGGACATGCGAGAACTTCTGGGATTGCCGGAGTATGTCTACCCGGCCTGTATGCTGGTGTTCGGATATCCTACAGAGCAGCAGAAGCAGCGGAAGAAGCCGGAACGCTTCCGGCTTTCCGACATTGTATGTGAAAATACTTATCGGGATAAGGACAGTGAGGAAATCCGCGCGATGTTTGCGGGGCGCACGGGGAATCAGGGTTATGAGGAATGGATGGAAGCATTCTGGAAAAGAAAATATGAGTCGGACTTTTCCAGAGAAATGAACCGGTCCATGGAAATCTATCTGGAAGACTTTAACTGATGGCCCCGGTTTTCTGATAAAAACCTATACATAAATCGTTTCCCCGCAGGACAGGCCATGCAGCCGGCCCATATAGTTTTTCATAAATTGGAACTGGCTTTCACCAGTACAATGGCAGGTATAATATTCTGTGGGGAAGCCGTCCAGGTATTCTGCATAACTTTTCAGGGCCTCGTCGAGGGGCAGTTTGGAGAAATGAAAACCGCCAATCAGGACGTCGGGCCGAAACCAGTCTGCGATGTCCATGATTCCCCGGTGGGAGCAGCCGCTGAAGAGGACTCTCTTCTTATTCTCTTCCAGTAGCAGATATTGCTCATGGCGAAAATCTTCCGGGACGAATGAGCCGTTTTCCAGTCTGGTAAGGCCGAAACTTCCGAGATCATGTTTTTGCTTCTTTTGGCTGCAGGAGAAGAGGGTTATCCCTGTGTCAAGGACAGTATCATCCTCGGTGAAAACCAGGCGGTCAGATCCTGCAAGGGAGGTATCCAGGCCAATATATTTTTCGGTGCCGTGATAATGCGGTCCAAAGGCGTAACGGCTCAGATATACGGGAGCCGTCCGGTTTATCTCCAGAAATTTTGCAAGTCCGCCGCCGTGATCGTAGTGTCCGTGGGAAAGTACAGCGAGATCCACGGCGGAAAGATCGATGCCCAGCACTGTGGCATTGACAAGGAAGAGGTCGGTCTGTCCCATATCAAAAAGTATCTTGTGATCTGTGGTTTCGATATACAGGCTCAGACCGTGTTCCGCGGACAGGTCGCTGCGCTTCGTTATATTTTCGAGCAGGGCTGTGATTTTCATGTGGTATGTCTATCCTTTCGTCTGCGTAAATATGTTCATATGTCTATGTTAATGCCGAC
>CAYXKS010000390.1:0-3212 GCA_964465725.1 uncultured Bacteroides sp.
GACCCTAAATGCGCAAATGCCGTTACTATGAGCAGCGTAAGCTGTGAATAGTAACGATGGAACAGAGAAGCAGGGATAGTTTATGAACAGAGAGATGGAAAATAAGAGGGAGTATAATGATATTAATATAGGGACCATGGCCGGTCTGGACATTATGGGTATAAGAACGGAGGTTCTTCCTACGGTAACGCTTCGTGGACTGACGATTCTGCCAGGTATGGTTATTCATTTTGACTTAAGCAGGGAGAAATCAATGGAGGCGGTCGAGCAGGCCATGATTGCCGATCAGAGGCTCTTTATCGTGACACAGAAGGGGGCGGAAGTGGAGGACCCCTGTTTTGAAGATGTCTATGAGATAGGAACGCTCGCTGTCATCAAGCAGGTGACGAAATTGCCGGGACATGTGTTGAGAGTACTAGTGGAAGGCAAAGCCAGGGGCAGATTATACCGATTTGTACAGGAAAACAGCTATATAACGGCAGAAGTGTCATATGAAAAAGACGATATGACAGAACTGACGGAAGTAGAACAGGAGGCAATGACCAGAACAGTCAAAGAGATTTTTTCGGCATATTATACATACTTCCCTAAGGTGGGCAAGGCTGTTGCGGACCAGATAGAGGAGGAAATGCCTCTTGGTGAGCTTTTGGACAGTATTACTATCAATATGCCGTTATCGATAGCGGATAAACAGGGAATACTGAGCGCAGTGTCCGTGAAGGAGAGATTCGACAGACTGACAGATATTCTGTCGCGGGAAGTGGATATTGTCAAGATTAAGAATGAGCTTGCGAAGAATATCAGGGGACGGATCGACAAGAATCAAAGAGATTATATTCTGCGGGAGCAGTTATATTATATTAAAGAGGAATTAGGAGAAAATAATACGGATTCCGATGTGGAACAGTTCGAAGCCGCAGTGGAGAAGCTGAAAGCAAAGAAAGAAGTCAAGGAAAAGATCCGGAAGGAGATCGTCCGATATAAAAATGTTGCCGGGAGCAACTCGGAGAGCGCAGTGGAGCGGGCTTATATCGAAACCCTGTTGGAACTGCCATGGGATAAGGCTTCAAGGGACAATAATGATCTGAGGCGCGCGGAGGATATTCTGAATGCTGACCACTTCGGTCTTACTAAGGTGAAGGAGAGGATTCTGGAATATCTGGCTGTGCGCGCTCTTACCGGTAAAGGGAGAAGCCCAATCATCTGTATGGTCGGACCGCCGGGAACCGGCAAGACTTCCATTGCTCGGAGTATCGCCGAATCATTGAATAAGAAGTATGTTCGCATCTGTCTGGGCGGCATTCGGGATGAAGCCGAGATCAGGGGACACCGCAAGACCTATGTGGGTGCCATGCCCGGTAGAATTACTAACGCAGTCAGACAGGCGGGAGTGAAGAATCCATTGCTTTTGCTTGACGAGATAGATAAAGTAGGCAGCGATTATAAGGGAGATCCGAGCGCCGCGCTGTTGGAGGTACTGGACGGAGAGCAAAACGGGACATTCAGGGACCATTATGTGGAGATTCCCATTGACCTGTCGGAAGTACTGTTTATCGCCACAGCGAACAGTACGGATACGATTCCCCGACCACTATTGGATCGTATGGAATTGATTGAGATCAACAGTTATACGGCGAATGAGAAGTTCCATATTGCCAGGGAGCATCTGGTAAAGAAAGAGATGGACAAAAACGGAATATACTCTGATGAGATAGAGTTCACCGACGAGGCGCTTAGAGACATGATCCGGCTATATACGAGGGAAGCGGGAGTGCGCGGACTGGAGAGACAGATTGGAGCGGTATGTCGCAAGGAAGCGCGGAATATCTTAGAGAAAAGACAGAGTAAGCCAAAACGGAAGAATAGAGAAGAGTCTGTGGAATCGGTGCCTGATCTGAAAAAAATCGATGAAAATAGTATAGGAAACAATGCCCTGACAGAAAAGACAGTGACCAGAAAGGTTAAAATCACGTCGGAAAATCTGGAACACTATCTGGGTAAACCAAAATACAGTCAGGATAAGATAGCAGATAAGGATGAGGTGGGAATTGTCCGTGGGCTGGCCTGGACCAGTGTGGGCGGTGACACCTTACAGATTGAAGTGAATATGATGCCTGGAGATGGTGAAATTGACTTGACAGGTCAGATGGGGGACGTCATGAAGGAGTCCGCACGGATTGCCATGAGCTATGTGAGATCTGTCGGTGAGCAGTACCACGTGGACCAAAAATTGTTCAGGAAGAGTGATTTCCATCTCCATATCCCGGAGGGAGCCGTTCCAAAAGATGGACCGTCAGCTGGCATTACAATGGCAACGGCAATTCTGTCTGCGGTGACCGGAAAGCCGGTTCGGGCGGATGTGGCAATGACTGGAGAAGTCACTCTTCGCGGGAAGGTACTTCCTATCGGTGGATTGAAAGAAAAGATACTGGCAGCTAAGACGGCGGGCGTACATACGGTCCTTGTCCCGAAGGAAAACAGCAAGGATATCGCGGAGCTGGATCAGGAGATTACGGAAGGGCTGGAGATCCATCTGGTGGAGAGGATGGATGACGTCGTAAAATATGCGTTTGCGTAGAGACAAAAATTTTCAATCGCGAGATTCGTGTCTGCGCACGGTTTGCCACAAACTCGTTATGCGCAAAAAGCAGCGCAGAAATGGAGAAGAATATGGTAATTAAGAATGTCAATTTGGAGACAGTGTGCGGCATTACGAGCAAGCTGCCGGAGAATACACTGCCGGAGGTTGCTTTTGCCGGCAAGAGTAATGTGGGGAAATCTTCGCTTATCAACGGCCTTATGAACCGCAAGTCGCTGGCTCGTACCAGTTCCCAGCCGGGCAAGACACAGACGATCAATTACTACAATATCAACGGCCAGATGTATTTCGTGGACCTGCCGGGATACGGATACGCCACTGCCAATGAGAAGGTGAAAGTACAGTGGGGCAAACTGATTGAGGATTATCTGCATCAGTCAAAGCAGATACGGGCGGTATTTCTGCTGATTGACATCAGACATGCGCCTTCTGAAAACGACAGAATTATGTATAACTGGATCCTGGACAGGGGCTATCATCCGATCATTATTGCAACGAAGCTTGACAAGATTAAGAGAAGCCAGGTGGCCAAGCAGCTGAAACTGATCAGTGATACGCTTGACGTGGTGGAAGATACGGTCATAATACCTTACTCAGCCTTGAATAAGCAGGG
>CAYXKS010000391.1:0-3208 GCA_964465725.1 uncultured Bacteroides sp.
TCGTCAAATTGTTCAGCCACAAGTATTTTTTATACCTGTTTGGGATAAATGGTATTTTTACTATTTCGTCCAAGCACATGACAAAATAGACAATGATCACGGGCCATTGAAATACAAAGCATCCTAAAAGCGATAACGGTATTGCAAAACACCAGGTTGCAAAAAACACACTTATGGCATCATATCTGCTGTCGCCACCCGCTGGAAATACCCCACAGGTTATAATTGTGTTGTAGGCATATGCAAACAAATAAAATGCGCTGAATACCAGCATTTGCACAAGATATACTTTAGCTTGCGGTTCAAGCACATAGAAAATGTATACTAATGGCCCAACGGTGCAGACCAGTCCAACATTGATAAGTCCACACATAAAAGCAACTTTCCAATATTGTCTTCCATATTTTTTTTGCCTCATCCAACAGGTTCTCACCGAGAAGCTGACCAATTATGATACCCGCCCCGCCGGAAATTCCCTGTGTCAGGCACTGGATCAGCTGCTGTGCAACAGAAGTAACTGAATAGGCTGCCGTAACATCCGTTCCAAGATGCCCAAGAATAAAGGAGTGGGCAGTCATGCTCAGTCCCCAGGAAAGGCTGCTTGCCAGCATCCCCGGAATAATCCGCCATGCATCCTTTTCATTAGCCACCGAGAAAAAGAACAGGCTTTTCCTGTCAAGATGCACTTCCTGCTTCTTTGAAGACCAGACCAAGCACCAGACCAGCGCAATCGCTTCAACAGCAATTGTCGAATAAGCAGAGCCATTGGCTCCCAACGCCGGGACAGTAACGGGCTTCTTTCAGCCCTACAAAAAAGAATGGCAAAAAATGTTGTCTTTCTTTTATGTCAGTTATATAATATAAGATATATTTTGCGTTTTCAATTTTTATCTGTTAGATTCGGATGCAGATTTATGCCGAAATGCCATAAATCTGTCAAGCAGTGGATTTATTGTTGGGTTCCGCGGGCGGTGCAAAGCGTTTCAGAATGGAGGAAATATGAACAGCGAATATAAATGGTTGGATGAATATAATATCGGAGTGGAAAGTCTTGACCGTGAACACCGTCAGCTTTTCCGTATTATCAACAAACTTTTTCTGTTGAAAAAAGAAGGAATAGACAATCAATGGACCTGTGAAGAGGGCATCAAGTTCTTCAAAACCTATGCTCTGAGTCATTTTGACACTGAGGAAAAATATATGGCCTCCATCAATTATGATGGGCAGGAGGTGCACAAGGATATTCACAGGGGCTTTCAGGAACACACCCTGCCTGCTCTGGAGAAGGAATTGCAGCGCGAAAATTATTCCCAGGAATCGGTAGAGCATTTTCTGGGCGTCTGTGCTGGATGGTTTATCAGCCATATCCTCACCGACGACCGTGATATTACAGGCATGCGGCGTAACCAGCGTTGGAGCAGTCTTTTACCTGATCACGAACAGGAAGACATCAAAAAGGTAATCCTCATGACGCTCTTTAATATGTTTCATCTTGAAGCAAGCCTGATAAGCGACACCTATGGCGGGGAAGAATTTGGCAACGGAATCTATTACCGCCTTATCTGGAGAGAGTATGGCAAAGAGGAGAAACTGGAACTTTTTTTGGTATTTGAAGAACGGCTTCTGATTAGCACCATTGGCAAAAAGCTTGGCATTAAGACAAACAAGCTGAACACCGTTCTGCTCCATGCAGCGCGTTATGTTTCCAGACAATTTACCAAAGAGGCGATGGCATGTTTTCCTGATCTGAAAAATTACCGTCTGGAAGAAGAAGAGTTGCTCTCCTATAAGGAGTTTAATCAGCTTATGAAGAAGGGTACGCAGCAGCTAAGCCTGCTTCTGGACACTGGGGAGGGATACTTTGCCTACTGCATGAACGCGCCCCACCTATTGAAAACGGGCATTGGTTTCTCGATCCTGGAAGAGAACGCTACGCAGGAAGTGGAAAAATATCTGGGTGAGCATGATAAGCAGCTGAAAGAAGCAAAAAAGTATTGCCATAAGAAAATATTGCTTGTGGACGATTCTGCCACTCAGCGTGAATATTTTAAAGGGCTGCTGGAAAAAGATTACACGATTTCCCTTGCCGATTCCGGAATCGCAGCTATCCGCGCTATGACGCTGAATCCGCCTGATCTGGTGCTGTTAGACTATGAAATGCCTGTCTGTGACGGCCGTCAGACATTGGAAATGCTCCGCTCCGAAGAGGCTTTTGCCGAAATACCTGTGATTTTTCTTACTGGCAAGAGCGATCCGCAGAGCGTTCAGAGCGCTATGGCGTTGAAACCGGACGGCTATCTCCTTAAAAGCACTAAACCGGAACGTTTGAGGAAATCAATCGACACATTTATGCTGAAACAAAATGCCTCAAATTAACTATTGCTGCCATATAGTATTGCTTTATATCAGCAGACATTGAATTTACATACAGAGAACTCGTTATTTCAGAGAGAAACAGCATGGGAACCGAAACATTACGAATAAGGTTCCCATTACTGCTTTTCACATTAAATGATTCTTCTGGATCAGCTCCGTATCCCATGAGGCGCTCATGCCAATCGGCTACCCAAAGGAAGTGGACGGTTCCGCCTCTCCCAAAGACAAACCGACCTTCTCCTGGATTCTCTTCAGGATTGCTGTCTCATCCAGTCCGTCCTCCTGTCCTATCTCAATAAGCATCAATCCCATTTCTTTTCCGGCAAAGAACTCTTGTGACAGTGAGATTGATGATGGTTTCATCTACCAGGTCACGGTATCACCGAAAAATCAAACGCCTCCGCCAGTTTCTCCAATTCCTCCTCTCCGATACCAAAGGTTCCTCGCATGATATCCCCGAGCACGTTGACCGTCACAAAGGACTTCTCCCGCTCTGCAATAATTAACGCCTTTGTGCTGCCATCCGTCGCGAGCAGTACAGTTTCCCCGTTCTTTGTGGTATAATTCCACTCCTTATACGCTTCCAGATCCCCGACATTCAGGCTCGCTCCCTGGAACGTGCCTTTCATCGCCCGGGAAAACTGATAATCCGTCGTAACAAACGAAGAACCGCTGATTATCGCAATGAAAAAGTCATTGTCCATCACCACCTTCACAACAGATACGATTCATCCCTGTTAAATGTCGCACGATCTCAAAAATTATTTTAATCATTTTATTGTAACACAACAAAAAGTACCAGACACAAGGATTATACCCTCATATCTGGCAC
>CAYXKS010000392.1:0-1739 GCA_964465725.1 uncultured Bacteroides sp.
GACAGAACATCCAAAAAGAGATTCCTGATAGCATCCTTCGGATAACGGCCAAACTCCTGCATGTTATCCTTAGGAATAAATCCGCCTCCCATCGAGGCATGTCCGCCTCCGTTGCCGATGTCTTTCAACGCCTCATGAAGAAGATTCCCGGCATGAACACTCACATCCTCCGAGCGGACAGACAGCTTTACCCCATCCTCCCGGAAGGAAAACACAATAGCCACCTCTACCTCAATCAGGGCTAGAATAAAGTCCGAAAGAATGGCGATCAACGCATCCGGACAGGAAAACGGAATACAGGAAAATCCTACCTTATCATAAATCTCAATGCTCTCGATCGCGGCTCCATATGCCTTCAAATCTGCAAATTCCATGTTGTTTCGCTCCAGGTCAGCTAACTTCTCCTGATCACAGCGAGGGAACAGGAACCCAAACATTTTGATATCCAATTCCGTCACACCGCGTGTAAACTGCAGCGTATCCATCTTCATACCATAGAGCAGCGCTGTCGCCGCATCAGTATCTAGCTCCTTTCCGGACAGAAAAAAATACTCCGCAATCAATGTGGCGCAGGCTCCGGTTATACGGATGTCCTGATACCGGTATTCTATAGGAACAAACGTAGGATGATGATCAATGCAGGCAACCTCATCTCCCACAAAATCCGTTACGTTTCCCGCATGTTTCTGCGTATCCACACAGATAATACGGTCCGTTTCCTTCATATCTGACACCAAGCTATCATATGAAAACATCTGAATGTCGAAAGATTCCAACATCTTGGACGCGCTCAGCTTGTCAATCCTTCCATCATAGCAGAGCACCGATTCCACGCCATACGTTCCAAGTAATTTCTGTAGTCCATAGGCAGATGCAATGGCGTCCGGATCAGGAAAATTATGTGTCTGGATATAGACAGGATACCCCTGGCACAGATCGATCAACTCATTCAATTTACTCATAACTCACATTCTCCTCCATTTTCTGATTTCCTATCCCTCATTTGCCGGCATGAAAACCGTTTTATTTGGATGTGATACTGGAGACCTCAAGTACCTCAGTAAAAGCCCAGCATTCCGCCTCGGAAATCTCTGTCTCTCCGTCCAGGTCAATAATCTGGGCAAACACATTGCCGAAATTCTGAAATGCTGTCTTTTCACTGTCACTGACATGCTCTCTGCTTTCAAACAATGATGATACCCCGCAGAGTCCTGCCAGAAATTCTTTCGTTATATGATCCTTCATCCGCACAGCGTAATCATAAACCTCCCGAAACCTCATCTGCATGCACAATAGCGCGAACAGAGCCAACCGTTTGTACCTGTTCTTGTACATCTCCTCATCAGCCATATTCTTGAGTAGCAGAAACGAAGAAAACAGCCGATCTATGCTCTCAGGATCAATACCCACAGAATTCTGAATCAATGCTGCATAAATGCCCGTTTCTGCCTCATCCTCAGCTCTGACATCCATCTGCTCCAACTTACTCTTCACGTAGTTCAACACATTATAGCCAGAAGCCGGAACCCTGAATGACATTTTAAACATCTCATCAACAAATCGCTTTCCTCTTTTCTCATCAAAGCTCTGCCCATATAGCTCCTGAACTCCGCTGAGAATGGTGCTATAGTCTGCGGCGATAACGAATACGCATCCTTTACATTCAAAGAAATCTCTCAACGCCTCCAGAATTTCCACTGCTCTTGCAGGGGTAAACCGGTCCAGACCGTCGATGAACA
>CAYXKS010000392.1:1839-3198 GCA_964465725.1 uncultured Bacteroides sp.
TATTTCTTATTCAACTTACTCATTCCTGTCGGGAAAATACCAAACCAAACCTTCTGGGACTCTACAGCCTGATCCTTACATACAGTCAGAACTACTCCTGCGCAGCTGATCCGCTCCTCCGTCTCCGCAGCCGTCTGACTCCCTGCCGCCTTCGCTGCACTCTTTATGAAAGCGATCCCTCCGGACACCACACTGCCAAGTGTACTTAGCTCCGTTTGCTCTTTCCATTCGCAGCGTGACAAGGCATCCACGGGCCATTCATCGGTAATCTCCCTGCCGCTCTGTCGGATAATATGAAAAACAGCCCTCTCCTCATTGATCTCGATTTTCTCATCTATACCGAATACCGTATCAAAACCCACAGTTCTTGACAATACGTAGGGTTCAATCGCCTTTTTGATAAAAGCGAGAATTTCTCCTCCTATATCCTCCTCGACAGGAAACGATCTTGATGTCCCGTCAGTCAGCGCAAGCTCCAATGTTCCCGCATACAGGCTGGCAGTTCGGACATCCTGAAAGGAAACCGTCTCCACCTGTCCTGACTGATTCTTATATTCAACCCTGTCGGCCAAAATATCCAGAACCCCTCCGTTCAGGCCGAGGGAAGAAAAATAGATTCCTCTGGCTAAAAGAGCTTCCCTTCGCTGTTCCAGATAAGGCGCGACAGCTCCCTTGACAAAAGCCAGTACTTCATCCCGTATTTCCTTGCCAATGGTAAAAGATTTCGTTCGCCCACCGAATAATACAAAATCCAGTGTCCCCACAGACGCGTTGACAGATTTGACATCCTGAAAAGAAATGACATCGCTCTTTCCTGACTTAGCCTTGAATTCCACCTGCTCATCGGAGATATTAAGCACACCGTCATTCAAAATTCCCTGACTGCTGACAAAAGAATACCGCACTCCCAAAGATGAGAGGCGCTCTCTGCGCTGAGCGAGATATGGCCTGGCCATCTGTTCGATATACAGGAATGCCTCATGGACACATTTCCTGTCCGCCGGACAGACTTCTGTGCGCCCGTCCTCGGTGATGAAGTCGATATGATCCCATTCCTTCTTCACTGCTACCAAACCCATGTAGCTAAAGATGGCCTTCTGGACGCTGCTGGTCACAAACTCCGTCCTGTCACGATACACAACCAGCTTCCCTGATTTCCAGACCTTCTTGACATCCACCTGATAGACCGGTGCATCTCCCCCTTGCTCTCCCTGAACTATCTTTTCCCCACAAAACGGGCAGAACACTGCCCCTTCCACAATTTCATGTCCACATTTCATACACACCATATTCTGATACGCCTCCTTCTCCAAAGCGTATTCAGTTTAACACACAACCCGCATGTTTTCAACAAATACC
>CAYXKS010000393.1:0-3194 GCA_964465725.1 uncultured Bacteroides sp.
GGCGCAGATGAGAATTACTGTAAAAAGGTTGCTTAGAAAGTATAAATATCCCCCCGATAAGCAGTCAAGTGCAGTGGATTTAATTATTGAACAGGCAGAAAAAATGTGTGAAAATGAATTAGTTTAACTGCATTAGGATTTGTGCTGTCGATTGAAAGGCAGCGGAATGGAAATTGAAATGGAAATAATTTCGATACATAATGTAAAGAAATATTATGGGATCGGCAGCAATCAGGTTAAGGCGCTGGACGGTATCGACCTGGCGATTGCTCAGGGAGAGTTCGTCGCGATCGTCGGTGCGTCGGGCAGCGGCAAGACCACACTTCTCAATATGATGGGCGGTCTGGATACGCCTACTGAGGGAGAGGTCATTGTGGACGGTGTGAACTTGTCCCATCTGCGGGAAGAACAGTTGGCGGTTTTCCGCCGTAAGAAGGTGGGATTCATCTTCCAGAACTACAATCTTGTCCCTACCCTGACTGTAGAAGAAAACATTCGGTTTCCACTCGATCTGGACGGAGCTGATCCGGATACAGGCTTCCTCGATGAGGTGACGGATCTTCTGGGCCTGCGGGATATTATGGATGTCTACCCGGAAACACTTTCCGGCGGACAGCAGCAGAGGGTGGCCATTGCCAGGGCTCTTTCCGCGAAGCCGTCCATCATCCTGGCGGACGAGCCTACAGGAAATCTGGATTCCAGAAATGGGCAGAATGTTGCGGGACTCCTGAAGATGACGACGGAGCTTTATCATCGGACATTAGTGATGATTACTCACAATCTGGAGCTTGCGCAGCTGGCGGACCGGGTAATACATATAGAAGACGGAAGGATTGTAGGGTAATCGAAAAGCGATGCAGGACGATGGCAAAGTAAACGAAGAGCGATACAGAATGATAAAGAAGTGATTGAAGAACGATGCAGAACGATGGCAAAGTAAACGAAGAGCGATACAGAATGATAAAGAAGTGATTGAAGAACGATGCAGAACAATGACAAAGTAACCAAAGAGTGACACAGAAAGATAACGAAGTAATTGAGGAATGATGCAGGGCAATGACAAAGTGACCAAAGAGCAATACAGAATAATAAAGTAATTGAAAAGTGATACAGAACAATTACAAAGCAGATAAAGAGGAAGGGCAATGCTTGAAAATAACAACCTGAAGATCTGCCGCAAACTTGTGCGGCGGGATATTCAATTCCATAAAGGACGCAGCATCCTTCTCATGTCGGCAATGGTTCTGGTGTGTATGCTGTACACTTTCTCTCTTTCTCTGGGCGGAATGATTCGTGACGGGTATATTTACACTTATAAGATGATGTATGGTTCCGGCAGTCATATTATATTCTATGATCTGAGCAGAGCGCAGGCGGCGGCCATCAGGGATCATATTGCTGTGAGGGATGCAGTAGTCGTATCTGCCATAGGCTTGCTCAGCGATGATATGATGGAGTACCGCAGTGTCAGGCTGGCTGCGGTTTCTCAGGGATGGGCGCAGGTGACGGAGTCTGTGCCGCTTCACGGACGGATGCCGGAGGAAAAGGGAGAGATCGCCCTGGACGGGCTTACCATGAATTCTCTGGCAATTCCTCATGAGACAGGCACAGAAGTTACACTTCGCTGGACAGCGTCAGACGGCAAGGAACGAGAGAATACTTTCCGGTTGTGTGGCTGGTGGGACAGTCTTATGGGACAGACGGAAACCTGTGCATGGATCACACCGGAAACGGCAGAAGAATTATATCCTGACAGGCCGGACAGGGTGGCGCTTGGCATTATGTTGTATCACCCGGGGAATCTGGAGGAACAGGCGAAGGAGATACTGGACGATTCAGGAATAATGGATGTGAATTTTACCACGAATCTGGCTTACAATGAGGCCAGACGGGAGTTTGCGGACAGCCAGGCTATGGATTTTTACCAGATGAATTTCATTGTGGTGTTGTGTGGAATTCTGATGATTTACAATATAGTACGGATTTCCACGGAACAGAATATGCATTTCTATGGCAGAGTCAAAAGCCTTGGAATGACGCCCAGGCAGATTCGTGTGATGGCAGTGGAGCGGACTGCATTCCTGTGTCTTCCGGCTGTTCTTCCGGGCTGGATAGCGGGATTTGTACTGTATGCAGTCGCATCACCCTATGTGGTGATTGGTATGGAACAGAACCCGGCTTTTCTGTTTCTTCATTTGTGGCCTTTCGTGGGCAGTGCATTGCTTACCTGGCTGACTGCATTGACAGCCTGTCTTCTGCCTGTGAAGCTGGTGGCAGGGAGCAGCCCGATACAGGCGATGCGCTTTGTGGAAGGACAGTCCGGGAAAAGAGGATGCAAAAGGAAGCACCGCCGAACGACGATTCCGCTCATGGCTGTTTCGGGTCTTACGCGGCAGAAGGGGCAGTCTGTAATGTCAGCTGTTTCCCTCTTTCTGTCGCTTGCTATTTTATGTGGAATCTGGACACAGGCAGTCAGTTTCGATGAGGAAAAATATGTAAGCGCCGTGGCATTGAATGATTATCGGATCGAGGATGCTTCCGCTGCAATGAGCATTCAGCGTTACAATCCCAGAAGCAGGAGTATCACGCAGGAGCTTCTTCGCAGGCTGGCCGATCATCCTGCCGTGACAGACATCGGGGTGGCCAGTACTATGGAAGTTCCCATGTATGCGGATGAAAAGGAGCGTGCGCCGATCATAAATACTTTTGAGGGAAAAGATGAGGCCGGTGTCGTCCGGAAGGAATATATGGCAGATGATCCGGACATGCTGGCGGGATATGAGAGGCTGCGTGAAAGCGGAGAATATATTGGAATTGTGACAGGTGTGAGCGGGCTCATGCTGGAAAACGCGATGGCGCAGAATTTTTTTATAGAAGGAGAGTTTCAGCCGGAGCTGTTTGATTCGGGGGATTATGTGATTGCGGCCGGAGCGAGTTCTACCCAGATCAGGACGACGCCTCCGGTGGGGAGTAAAATTGTGGTAAATGGCCGGGAGCTTGAGATCATGGCGGCGGTTCCCTATGAGAGCACTATGATTTCCGGTGCAGATAGCAAAGAAGCGCAGTTTAATGTCACTTACTATATGCCTATGGATACATTTGATGAGCTGTTTCCTGGTCATGGCATTCGAAATGTGGTGGTGAACATTGACCATGAAAGACAGGAAGAATTTGAGTCTTTTTTGGAAGAACTG
>CAYXKS010000394.1:0-3187 GCA_964465725.1 uncultured Bacteroides sp.
GTAGTTGTCACAATTTTATTTACGGTTATCTGAAAAAATGGTATGATAAATAACAGGAGGGATGCTTATGGAACTTATGTTTGTTGGGGCCGACCATGAGGTGACAGGAAGCTGTCATTATCTTCGAGTCGGGGAGAAGAATATTTTAGTTGACTATGGTATGGAACAGGGACTTAATGTCTTTGAGAACTGTGAACTGCCGGTAGATCCGGCGCTGATTGACTATGTGTTCCTGACACATGCGCATATCGATCATACCGGGCTTTTACCGCTTTTGTATGCCAGAGGATTCCGGGGCGGGATTTATGCCACGGTGGCTACCTGCGATCTGTGCAGCATTATGCTTCGAGACTGTGCGCATATTCAGATGCAAGAGGCGGAATGGAAGAACCGTAAGGCACAGAGAAGCGCCGGAACCATTATCGAACCGCTCTACACGATGGAAGATGCGGACGGGACGATCAGGCGTCTTGTTCCCTGTGAATATGACAGGGAGGTTGATGTCTGTGAGGGCGTGAAAATCAGATTTACAGATATCGGGCATCTGCTCGGTTCCTCCAGTATTGAGGTGTGGGCGACGGAGGGAGAGACTACCAGGAAATTGGTTTTTTCCGGAGATATCGGCAACAGCAACCAGCCGCTGATCAAGGACCCGAAATTTACAGAGACGGCGGACTATGTGATTATGGAATCCACTTACGGGGACAGACTGCATGGCGCGGAGCACCCGGATTATATCGGTGAGCTGGCACGGATCTTACAGAGGACTTTCGATAAGGGAGGCAATGTGGTGATTCCTTCCTTTGCAGTGGGCAGGACGCAGGAGATGCTGTATTTCCTGAGGCAGGTCAAGGCGGACAGGATGGTCAAAGGACATGAAGATTTCGAAGTCTATGTGGACAGTCCGTTAGCCGTGCAGGCAACCGGTATTTTCCAGAAGAACGAGTATGAATGCTTTGATGATGAGGCGATGGAACTGCTCAGGAAGGGAATTAATCCGCTTACATTTCCGGGACTTAAGCTTGCGATCACCAGCGATGAGTCCAAGGCCATTAACTTTGACATGACACCCAAGGTTATCATATCGGCTTCCGGTATGTGCGAGGCTGGGCGTATCCGCCATCATCTGAAACATAATCTGTGGCGGCCGGAGTGTACCATTCTTTTCGTGGGATATCAGGCAGTGGGAACATTGGGCAGGAATATTGTGGAGGGCGCAAAAGAAGTCAAGCTGTTCGGTGAGCAGATCGAGGTTCGTGCCCAGATTGTCAAACTGGTAGGTATGAGCGGACATGCGGACAAGAATGGATTGCTGCGCTGGATCGAAGGGTTTAAACAGAAGCCGGAGAAGGTCTTCGTCGTACATGGCGAGGACAGCGTATGTAAGCTTTTTACGGAATGCCTGAAGGTGGAACATGGATTGGCGGCGTATGCGCCGTACAGCGGCACGCGGTTTGATCTGGTTAGCGGTGAGTTTATTTATGAGGCTGAGCCGAAAGCTGTTAAGAAGAAGATTCATGGTATCTCCGATGTATTTGCGAGACTGCTTGCAAGCGGACAGAGACTTCTCGCGATCATACATAAGAATGAAGGCAGTGCAAATAAGGATCTGGCGAAGTTTGCGGATCAGGTTAATTCGCTGTGTGATAAATGGGATAAACCGTGAGAACGTGTAATTTAACCAAGAGGGAATCAGCCCTCACTACAGGCGGTTTAGCATGGCAGATTCTGTAACAGGGAAGCTGAAGGCTGAACCGTTATAAAAAGGAAAGGAAAAGTCAGAGATGAGCGCAGCAGATCATATTTTTATTAGTATGTGCAGGGATATTCTGGAGAATGGTACGAGTACTGAGGGAGAGAAGGTCCGGCCGCACTGGCCGGATGGGACTTCGGCATACACGGTCAAGAAATTTGGTGTGGTGAATCGATATGATCTTTCGAAAGAGTTCCCGATTATGACGCTGCGTAAGACTGCTCTCAAGAGCGCTACGGACGAGATGCTGTGGATCTGGCAGCAGAAATCCAATAATGTCCATGATCTGCACAGTCATATCTGGGATGCGTGGGCGGACGAGGATGGTTCCATCGGGAAAGCCTATGGGTATCAGATGGGAGTAAAGCACCAGTATAAGGAAGGCATGATGGATCAGGTTGACAGGGTGATCTATGATCTGAAGAATAATCCTTTCAGCCGCCGTATTATGACCAATATCTATGTGCATCAGGATCTACACGAGATGAATCTGTATCCGTGTGCATATAGCATGACTTTCAACGTGACACAGAAAGCGGGACATGATAAGCTGACGTTGAATGCGATTTTGAACCAGAGATCGCAGGACATACTGACAGCGAATAATTGGAACGTAGTACAGTATGCGGTTCTGGTGCATATGCTGGCGCAGGTGTGCGACATGGAAGCAGGGGAGTTGGTGCATGTTATCGCGGATGCGCATATCTATGACAGGCATATTCCAATCATCAGAGAAATGATTGAGCGGCCGGTTTACGATGCGCCGGTTTTCTGGCTGAATCCGGAGATTAAGGATTTCTACCAGTTTACAAGAAATGATGTGAAGGTGGAGAACTATATTGCGGGGCCGCAGATAGAGAATATACCGGTGGCGATCTGAGTATAATCTGTGCAGAAGAGGCGGATATTTAGGAGGAATCGATGAATCTGATAGTAGCGGTAGATAATAACTGGGCGATTGGCTGCAAGAATAAGCTGTTGGTAAGTATCCCGGCAGATCACAAATTTTTCCGACAGGAGACTACGGGGAAGGTCGTGGTTTTAGGACGGAAAACGCTGGAGACTTTTCCCCAGGGAATGCCTTTGAAGAACCGGACAAATATTATTATGTCAACCAATCCGGACTATCATGTGAAGGATGCGGTTGTCGTACACAGCAAAGAAGAACTGCTTAAAGAACTGGAGCAGTATCCCAGCGAGGATGTGTATATTATCGGCGGCGAGAGCGTTTATCGTATGATGCTGCCGTACTGTGATGTGGCTCATGTGACGAAGATCGACCATGACTATGAGGCTGACGCATACTTTCCTAATCTCGATCTGGATGAGGAGTGGGAGATCACGGCGGACAGCGAGGAACAGACCTATTTTGATATTGCTTACGAGTTTGTAAAATATGAGAGGAAAATCTGACGGACAGTCTGACTGCTGTGT
>CAYXKS010000395.1:0-3178 GCA_964465725.1 uncultured Bacteroides sp.
TTAAAAGGCTGTTTGTCAATGTACATCGGCAGAGTTTCCTGCATCAATTCCAAATCGCTTGCCGGCCATTTAGGGCTTATAAGCTCCTCAAGGCCATTTCCCACTCCCATATATCCTCCGCTGTAGCCCAGCTTTGTATGTGTCTCATGCCGGTCGTAATAAGTGTAGCTACTGTTGTGGAAAGCCATGCCGAAATATCCCTTGTCATTTAAAAGCGCACCCATATTGGTATGCGTTCCGTTCTGCGTAATCTTCTTGATAGAACTTCCGCCGGAAGTCGGAATCAGACCAAATAAAAGCTGATATTCGCCTCCGGTTGTTCCGGCAATTGACTGCTGGTAATAATCATTGAAGTTAATTCCTTTTGTGGAAAGCCTGTAAAGCGCCGGTGTGAGTTCCGGATCAATGAGAAAACCGGAAAATGCTTCCGCACAGATCAAAATCAGATTTTTTCCCTCAAAAGCGCCTGTATAGGCATTTTGGCTTGACGGTGTGAGCGTAGAGACATAAGCATCAATATCCGCACAGTTCCCACCCGCGGCGGCAAGGGCGGCAAAATCAACAGAAGACACACTCTGACCGTATACGACCGGTGTTACCACTTCATCCTCCTGCACATTTTTCATACTTTGGGAGGAAGTACCCTCCTGAAGCACAGCTACCTTCTGAACATTGGCTGACTCTTTTGCCTGTACTTTCTGAACACTGGCTGACTCCTTTGCCTGTACTTTCTGAACGCCGACAGCCTCCTTTGCCTGTACGACGGCCTTACCATCGGATACAGTTTTCTCCTTCTCGCTCACAAGGGGAGCATTCAGAGATGTGTCGGCTGTGCCCTGCACAACTTCCACCTCCATGCTTTCAAAAACAGGAGCGGATGTTTTGGATGAAGCAAGATTTCGGATATCCAGGCACAGCCCCTCACCCAGCCCAAACTGCATTACTGCCGACTCAAAATTATACTGATTGGTGTAAATCTCCTTATGCAGACCGCAAAACAGAATAAGAAACAAAGCCGCTCCATAACAGGCAGTTCCACCGGTCAGATGTGCCAGCGAAGTATAAACATCCTCCCCTGTATGTCTCCGCCAAATACCCTTTTCGAGTAACTGCCCTGTTATCTTTTCTCTCAGCACAAACCACAGAATAAACGGTAGCAAAAAAAGCGTAATATGACTGATCCCATCAAAGCAGAAGATCAGCCTCATGATATCCGCACCAAATCCACCCAGCGCGTCAGTTGCGGCATTCAATATCGTATTTATGTCATATGCCACCTTAAACTGTCTGTATACCAGAAATTCCACAATGAAAATGAGGCATAAAAACCCCAGATAGAATGGCGTCAGAATCTGCACCACTTTTCTCGGCAGCAGCGAAATAATGCCTGAAGCAAGCAGCCCTGCACAGAGGGAAAATAAAGCCAGGAATACAAATGAACTTCCGGTGTGCAATGTTTCGACTGACAATTTGAAAACAATCTCCAAGTAAAAGCACGAAAGCGACAAAAAGACAGCCAGCCGTACAGAGCCCTGTGACAAAAGATCTTTAGCTTTTGTCGTAGAGAATTTCTTTTTTCTTTTCTTTTGTAAATTCATGATATCTTATCATTGCAAGCGCTTTGACCTGCGTCCTCCTTTTGATAACTCAAAGTTAATCATTAGACCTCTTCTTTTTTCATTTCTCATAACCTTGTTTTACACTGCTATTTTACACACACCATACATTATTCTTGCATTACTTTTCCGGTGTCAGTCCTTTTGCCTGACAGTATAATTCCGTCCCCATCGCCCTTCTATCAGCGACATCCAAAAATCCAAAAAAGAGAGGTTCATCAGTCATTTCAATGAATCCCTCTGCGCTCAAAATCCCTATGGCATCTGCAATAGAGTCCTCACTTTGTGATTATTCTATTGCCATCAATTTGAAATAGCCGTCTGCCGTTATGGCAGCACTCTCATGAGTATTTTATCAGAAAATGTCGGATGCTACAAGATAGTTTCCGACTTTTTTCCACACCCGCTAAGCAACCCGCCAAGCACTGCCACCACATCCCTCATCGTCCTCTCCTGTTCACTCGCCAACCGAAAAGATGCTTTTATCCTCTCACCTCAAACCTTCCATCAGAAACGGAATGGGTTTTTCAAAATTTAGTTTCCAGTGACAACAAGTTTTGGCAATAAGATAGTTGCTAATTTATATGAGTAACCAAATTCATAAAATCTCATGACAATATCCTTTCAATGAATAAAAAAGCCCTTTTTCTCGTAAGGCTTACTGCTTACCGACACAGCGTTATAACCTGCCTTTGCAACCACATCTTTCAATTCCTGTTCCGGAATATCCTGCTCCGCAATAATGACTGTCCGCTTTTTGGTATGTGAGCTTGACACCTTTTTTACTTTAAAAGCATTCCTAACAGCATCATTTATATGTGCCTCACACATACCACAATCCATTCCTTCTATGCCCACATTAATCTCAACCATAATTTTCTCCAATTCTTATTAGTAATACCTAATTTGTGATTTTGATATATGCGGCTACTTTTTAGTTAGTAGCCGCTAACTCAACTTAAAGTATATATCTTTCGCCTTACTATTGTCAATAGGACATATGAGTGATTTGCTGCTTATGCTATATGCCCCAATCCTGACTAATTATCTGTAATTTTACCATATGCGGATAAATCTTGCCTGTGTTCATCAGTTCCCCCGGTGTTCCCTGTTCTGCAACCATACCGTCAGAAAGTACAACTACTTTATCTGCTCCACTCACAGTACGCATACGGTGGGCAATCACAAGTACCGTTTTATCTTTTATCAGCCTTGACAAAGCAGCTTGTATCAGGGTTTCATTCTCAACATCAAGGCTTGCCGTTGCTTCATCCAGTAAAATGATAGGGGCATTTTTAAGGAAAGCACGGGCGATTGAAATACGCTGCCGTTCACCGCCGGACAATTCACAGCCGTTTTCCCCGATCATACTGTTATAGCCGTCCGGGAGCTTTGCCGCAAATTCTTCACAATTTGCCAGTTTTGCCGCTGCAATCACTTCTTCATCGGTCGCGTCCTTTCTGCCTATTCTAATATTCTCCATAATTGTGTTGTTAAACAGCGTCACATCTTGAAATACGATAGAATACAACGATAACAATGTTTCCGGCTCTATTTTTGAT
>CAYXKS010000396.1:0-3160 GCA_964465725.1 uncultured Bacteroides sp.
GAGGGATCGGCTTTTTTGATCTCCTGATAGAGGTCGGGCAGCAGCATGGAGGCGGACAGAATGCTGAGGTTGACGGTTTTGGAAGCGGTGCCGCGCAGAGTCTGGATCTCTGTTGTGGCATTGTCCAGTGCGGTAAAAGCTTCTTCTACATGCTTTAAGAAAACAGTGCCGTAAGCGTTGAGCACAATACGTTTGCCCACCCGGTCAAAAAGCGGGGCGCCGGCCTCCTGTTCCAAGCGTTTGAGGATCTGGCTTAAGGAGGGCTGTGAGATATGGAGTTGTGCTGCGGCGGCAGAGATATTCTGCGTCCGTGCGATCACCTGAAAATATTGCAGTTGTAAGAGTTCCATGAATAAGCTCCTGATATTTTTATTGTAGTACTTTTTCATTGCAATCGTTTTTATTTTAATCCTTTTTTGTAAAAAATGATAGATTGGAGTGACAGTTTAGTTTATACTTGTGACAGTGAAAGCTTAATTGTCACAGATTGGAGGACATTATGGATTTTTTCAAAGAATTTATGCAGAGGGAACAACAGGGAAAATTGGAGCGGTACCGGATTCTGAACCAGAATGTGAAGAAGGGTGAGATCCTTTTCACAGGCTCTTCTCTGATGGAGCAGTTTCCGATCAATGAACTGCTGATGACAAACGGCATGGACCAGGTCATCTATAACCGGGGTATCGGCGGATTCACGACGACGGATATGCTGCAGCATATGGAGGAGATGGTATTCGGGACAGAACCGTCCAGGATCTTTATCAACATCGGCACCAACGATATTGGCAGTCCGGATTATCAGTTGGAAGCGTTACTGGAGCGGTACGAAGAGATCATCTCCAGAATTCAGGAGAGGCTGCCGCAGGCAGAGATCACTATGATGGCTTATTATCCGGTCAATGAGACGGACAAGATTCCGGAAGGGGAATGGGGGAAGACGGCTTTTGTCACAAGGACCAACGAGAATATTGCCATTGCCAATGATGCGGTGGAGAAGCTGGCCGCGAAGATGGGATGCCGGTTCATCAATGTAAACGAGGGACTGACCGATGAGCGGGGCAAGTTGAAGAAAGAGTTTACGATCGAGGGAATCCATATGTATGCCAACGGGTATCAGGTGGTGCTTAATAACCTGAAAAAGTACCTGTAAGGAGGTGGGTGCATTATGAACAAAAACAAATTTGCCATCACTCCGCCTATGGGATGGAACAGCTATGATTATTATGACACTACGGTAAACGAGGCACAGATCAGGGTGAACGCGGAGTATATGGCGGCGCATCTGAAGGAATTTGGCTGGGAATATGTGGTGATTGATATCGAATGGTATTGTAACGATGCGGGAACGGTCCGTGACAGGTTCCAGTATATTCCTTTCGGGGATATCGAGATGGACGATTACGGCAGGCTGCAGCCTTCGCCGGAAAGATTCCCTTCTTCGGCAGGTGGAAAGGGATTCGGACCGCTGGCAGATTACATACATAGCCTGGGATTGAAATTTGGAATCCATATCATGAGAGGAATTCCCCGTCGGGCGGCAGAGCGGCATTGTCCGGTGCTGGGGGCGAAGGAGACGGCGGACAGAATCGCAGATCCTTCTTCCATCTGTATCTGGAATCCGGATATGTACGGCGTGCGTGGGACTGTGGACGGGCAGGCATATTATGATTCACTGTTTGCCATGTATGCCCAGTGGGGCGTGGATTTCATCAAGTGTGATGATATCTGCGACAGCAGATTGTACAGGACGGAGCCTTTTTCCGGCTGGGAGGAGACGCGTATGATCCACCGGGCCATAGAGAAGTGTGGCAGGCCCATAGTCCTTAGCCTTTCACCGGGACCGGCGCATATCGATCGGGCATGGGAGTACTGCAGGTATGCGAATATGTGGCGTATCACCGATGACTTTTGGGATGATTGGAGCTTATTGAAGGCCATGTTCGTGCGCTGTGAGATGTGGCAGGACCATGTGAGGGAAGGATGTTTCCCGGATTGTGATATGCTGCCTCTGGGGAAACTTGGCAAGGGCTTCGGAAACGGCGAGTGGGATACACGTTTTACAAGGGAAGAGCAGAAGACCATGATGACTCTATGGTGCATGTTCCGTTCGCCGCTGATGATCGGTGCGGAACTGACGCTGTTGGATGACTGGACATTGTCTTTACTGACAAACAGAGAGCTGCTGGCGATGATGAGGAAGACCTGCAAGGGGACACAAATTGCCCGCACAGAAGAGTATGCCGTCTGGAAAAATAAGGATGCGGCTTCAGGGACTGTCTGTGTGGCGCTGTTTAATCTCAGTGACGAAGACAGGGAACTTTCCGTGGCGCTTTCAGATCTGGAAGACGAGGAATGCGCAAAGCAGCAGGATACCACGCTGTATGAGCTCTGGGAGAAAGAAGAGAGCAGGACGGTGTTAGGCAGGGTTACAGCGCAGGTGGCGGCACATGGGGTGAAACTATATCGGGCCGGTTGACGCAAAGCCAGTCATGACGTATACATCTTCCAAAGAAGATGTATAATAATGCTTTTTGGGAACTTTGCTGTGAGTAGGGGTATGACTGACTCAGTTACGTCCTAAAATGGACAGGATACATTTTTTCATTGCTTCATAGCTTTCCGGGGTGATGTCATGCTCCATTTTGCAGGCGTCGCTTGCCGCAACCTTGGGGTCAACACCGAGGTGAACAAGCCAGTCTGTCAGCAGGGTGTGGCGTTCGTAGACGCTTTCCGCGATTTTTCGTCCTTCGTCCGTTAGAAGGAGATACCCGTCTTCCGAGACGGTGATGTATCCGCGGTTTTTCAGGTTTTTCACAGCGACACTCACGCTGGGTTTGGAGAAATTCATCTCGGTCGCCACGTCGATGGAGCGCACGACAGAGAGGCGTTTGTTCAGGATAAGGATTGTTTCAAGATAATCTTCAAGGGATTCTTCGGCCTTGTGTTGAATATAGCTCATAATATAACTGTACTCCTTTCCGGGCGAAAATCGTCCGTTAATTTATCCTAACACTTTAGGGGAAGGGGTGCAAGCTATTAAAAAGAGTAAGCTTTTCCATTTTTCCTCTTTTCTGTCGTTTCAGCGGATACCCAGATTCAATAGTTGAAAATGCGTTTCTTTAAACCTATTTATCTGCATTTAAAATTTCATCAAAGAACC
>CAYXKS010000397.1:0-3160 GCA_964465725.1 uncultured Bacteroides sp.
GGAGCGTAAAATGGGTGAACTGTTTGAAAATTTTAAGGATGTGGATATACCTGCCGTACGCAAAAAGGCACAGGAACAAGGTTGGAAAAAAGGATACTCTAAAGGTATGGTCAACGGTCGTGCCGAAGGCGAAACCCGCCTGGCCAACTTAGCCCAGTCCCTGATGCAGGACAATCGCATGGACGATCTCACAAAAGTCCTTTCTGACCCTGCGTACAGAAATATGCTGTATCAGCAATACAATATCTAGACACAACAATTTTTTTAGGTATGTAAATTACCAAGAATACTTCAAAACCAATATTTATTGTACATTTTTGCATACCTAATTTACATACCTATATTTTGAAGCATAAAATAAAAAACAGCAAATACCGTGGGAGCAAAATGCAAACCGAATCCATCCTCTGATGCAGCGCAGAATTGAAAAAATCCTCCGCGAGATCAGTAAAGATCCTAATGGCTGCAAAGTGATAGTCTATGGAGATTCTCTGGAATTTCACTGTAGCAGCGCAAGTGATATCGACCTTTATATTGAAAAATCCGATCCTGATAAAAAAACTGGCGTCCTTTCCCGATCTGGACTGCGAAAACGGACATCATTACAAACTTGCCAAAAGACAACAAACTATATCTGCAGATTATGAAAACCGGGCTGCTCTTATTTGAGCAGACGAAAGAATCCGAATGTAATGATTTCAAATTAAACTGTTACTATATTCTGTTTAAAAAGAAAATTGAATAATACTCTGCTGCCGTCAAATCTGAAGCCTTGAAAAAATCAGGCAGACCCGCACATTTCACACGCTGGTCTGCCTGAACTATCCTGTGATTTTGTCAAAAATCCGTTTAAATCTCAAACATCAATTCGCCGTAAGTAGGAATCGGCCAGATCTCCTTATCGACAATCATCTCCAATTCATCCGCCGGTGTGCGCAGCTCTGCCATAACAGCCTTGACCGTATCCTTGTAGAAAAATGCCTGCGCCTTTGCATCTGTCATAGCGGAAGCTTCCTTCTCCACCTGCTCCAACCTGGTCAGTGCAGTCTGCATAGCTGCCAGTCTGGTGCTTACTCTATTCAGAAGGTCAGCCTGGACCGAAGCATCCGCTCCTGCCTCCTTCACAGCGATCACCGTGTCGGCAAGCGTTTTGGAATATTTCACAACCGCTGGAATGATCTGCTTGCCAGCCATATCGATCATGGCAAGCGCCTCTATATTGATCGTCTTCGCATAGGTCTCGTAGATGATCTCCTCGCGGGATTCCAGTTCCACCTTCGTGAAGATACCGAATTTCTCGAACAGCCTCACCGCCTTATCCGTAGTCAGTGTACTTGCCGCCTCGATCATGGACTTGATATTCGGAAGTCCTCTCCTCTCAGCCTCCTCCACCCACTCGGGCGCATAACCGTTTCCGTTGAAGATGATCCTCTGGTGCTCTGACATATATTCCTTGATCAGGTCGTGAATAGCAAGCTCGAGATTGCTTGCCTTCTCCAATCTGTCTGCAGCCTCGCAGAATGCCTCAGCCACGATGGCATTCAATGTCGTATTCGGACTTGCAATGGAATCCGCCGAACCTACCATACGGAACTCAAATTTATTTCCCGTGAATGCAAACGGTGAAGTCCTGTTTCTGTCTGTGGCATCCTTCTTGAAATCAGGCAGCGTCTTGACACCTGTCAGAAGCCTTCCACCCTCCTTCACACTGGTGGCCTCGCCTGTTGCAATCAGCTGATTCACCACATCCTCAAGCTGTTCTCCCAGGAAAATGGAAATGATCGCCGGAGGCGCCTCGTTTGCACCCAGCCTGTGATCGTTTCCGACATCGGATGCAGACTGGCGAAGCAGATCCGCATGAGTATCCACCGCTTTCATGATGCAGGCAAGTACCAGAAGGAACTGAATATTCTCATTCGGTGTGTCACCCGGATCAAGCAGGTTGACACCGTTATCTGTCGTGATAGACCAGTTATCATGCTTGCCGGAACCATTGACGCCGGCATATGGTTTCTCATGGAGCAGGCATCTCATACCGTGACGAATTGCCACTCTCTTCATCGCCTCCATTACCAGCTGATTGTGGTCTACGGCAATATTGGCCGTCTCATAGATAGGTGCCAGCTCATGCTGTGCAGGAGCCACCTCATTGTGCTGTGTCTTGGCCGTAACACCCAGCTTCCACAACTCCTCATTCAAGTCCTTCATATAGGCGCCGACACGCTCCCTGATGACGCCGAAGTAATGATCTTCCATCTCCTGCCCTTTCGGTGCAGGTGCGCCGAACAAAGTGCGTCCCGCAAACATCAGGTCAGTCCTCTTCATATACAGATCCTTGTCTACCAGGAAATATTCCTGCTCCGGTCCCACAGACGCCGTAACCTTAGTCGCTTCCGTGTTGCCGAACAGACGTACAATACGCAGTGCCTGCTCACTCAACGCCTCCATGGAACGCAGAAGCGGTGTTTTCTTGTCAAGAGCCTCCCCTGTGTAGGAACAAAATGCCGTAGGGATACACAAGATCGTGCCACATCCGGATTCTTTCAAAAACGCTGGGGACGTGATATCCCATGCCGTATAACCTCTCGCCTCGAAGGTCGCACGCAGGCCGCCTGACGGAAAAGAAGAAGCATCCGGCTCACCCTTGATCAGCTCCTTACCGGAAAACTCCGTCAACATCCGGCCTTCCTCATCGGGATGTGCCACGAACGCATCATGCTTCTCTGCCGTAATACCCGTAAGCGGCTGGAACCAGTGCGTATAGTGTGTCGCTCCGTTCTCCACTGCCCAGTCTTTCATCTCCTTGGCAACTACATTGGCGGCCGCCTTGGACAGCTCGCCGCCCTCGTTCATTACCTTTACGACCTCTTTGTACACATTCTTCGGCAGACGTTCCTTCATCTTGCCAAGCGTGAACACATTTTTCGCAAAAATCTCTTCCACATTAAACACTTCGCTCATTTTTCTCCTCCTCACCCTTAGGGATCACCGGCTTTAAGACCTGTGAAATAAAAAAATGTTCCAAAAATAAACCTTTTGGAACATCTTCGTTCAACATACCTTTATTCAGGTTATCAACCTTTTTATAAAATACTCTACTTTTTCCCAAAATGCAATACCATAATTTAAATTTTGTGCTTTCTGACAGATTTTTCAGCCT
>CAYXKS010000398.1:0-1056 GCA_964465725.1 uncultured Bacteroides sp.
AATTTATAATGTCGTTTACTATAAGACAACAGGGAGGAGCATTATGTCGGACTACATAGTGAGGGCAACGGCAGCAAATGCACAGGTGCGCGCATTCGCGATTACATCAAGGGACACGGTGGAATATGCCAGGAGCGCACATAATTTGAGTCCGGTGGTGACGGCTGCATTGGGGCGGTTGATGACCGGTGGCGTGATGATGGGCAGTATGTTAAAAGATGAGAAGGACATGCTGACACTGCAGATCAACAGCAGGGGGCCGGTGCATGGGCTGGTGGTGACGGCTGATGCGGCCGGACACGTGAAAGGGTACGCGGATTACCCACAGGCAATGATGCCGCCCAACAGCGCAGGGAAGCTGGATGTAGGCGGCGTGATCGGCAAGGGAACGCTGACGGTAATCAAAGACATGGGGCTGAAGGAGCCATATTCCTCCACAGTGGCTTTGCAGACCGGTGAGATCGGTGACGATTTGACCTATTATTTTGCTGCTTCCGAGCAGGTGCCTTCCGTTGTGGCTCTGGGAGTTTTGATGGACAGGAATAATACGGTGAGACAGGCTGGCGGCTTTATTCTGCAGCTTATGCCTTTTACGGAAGAGGAGGTAATCGGAGCGCTGGAGAAGAAACTTGCCTCCATGGAGCCTGTCACCACACTGTTGGATAGCGGCAACAGTCCCGAGCAGATTCTGGAGATCGTGCTGGGTGATCTGGGCGTCGAATTTACGGACAGACTTCCGGTAGCATTTCACTGCAACTGCAGTAAGGAGCGTGTGGAGAAAGTGCTGATCAGCCTCAGCAAGGAAGAGATGCAGGAGCTCATCGATGAGGGCAAGGATGTGGAGCTTAACTGTCATTTCTGCAATACGGATTACGTTTTCACAGTAGACGAACTCAAGAAGATTCAGCGCAAGAGGCATAAATGACAGAATAAAGCTGATGACAGTGAATCCAGAGGTTGAACTGTCGCCGGAGCCCTTCTCGGATCAATAGAGTAATTTAGAAAACGACATGTATGTCATATAGCAAACATAATGCAGGCAAAAGCAGAGAAAAA
>CAYXKS010000398.1:1156-3150 GCA_964465725.1 uncultured Bacteroides sp.
TCAGAGAGAAAAACGGACAGATAAAAAGACAGGAAGACAGAGAGGCGGTACTACACATGAAACATGGATTTGTTAAAGTGGCGGCAATGACTTCTAAAATCCGGGTGGCAGATCCTGTATATAATGGGATGGAAATTTGTAATGGAATCAGAGAGGCGCTCGCGAAGGGAGCGAAAATCATTGTTTTTTCGGAATTGTGTATCACGGGTTATACCTGCGGTGATTTATTTCTCCAGGAATTGCTGCTGACGCAGGCGAGGGAGGCGCTGCGCACGATTGCCGACGCCACAGCGGGCAGTGATGCGCTGGTTTTTGTAGGGCTTCCTCTGGAAAAAAACAATAAGCTCTACAATGTGGCAGCGGTGCTGCAGAATGGAGAGGTCCTGGCTTTCATTCCGAAACGCTATATCCCCTCCTACGCGGAATTTTACGAGACGAGATATTTTATGCCGGGCAATGAGGAAGCAGAGACATACTGGTTTGATGGAAAAGAGGTGCCCTTTGGCACGAATATTCTTTTTACATCGGAGGCGGTACGCGGCCTGACGGTGGGGTGTGAGATCTGCGAAGATATCTGGGCGCCGCTTTCGCCCGGGACGTGGCATGCACTGGCGGGCGCTACGGTTCTCGTGAATCTGTCGGCATCCAATGAGACGGTGGGCAAAGATGTGTATCGGGAGATGCTGGTGGAATCTTCCAGTGCGAAACTGATTGCGGGATATATTTATTCCTCTGCGGGAGAAGGAGAGTCCACCCAGGATCTGGTGTTCGGCGGCCACAATATGATTGCGGAAAACGGAACGATGCTGGCTCAGGCCAAACGGTTTGCGGCGGAAAATATCTACGCAGACATTGACATTCACAGGCTGCGGCATGAGAGAAGACGTATGATGAGTTACCAGCCGGGACGCAGGGGGAAATATCTGACGATACCGGTTTCGATGGAGGAAGAGGAGACTGAACTGGAGCGCACCTTCGGGGCCAAGCCGTTCGTACCCTCAGGTCCGGAGGAAAGGGCGAAGCGATGCGAGGAGATCCTTTCGATCCAGTCTTATGGGCTTAAGAAAAGATATGAACATACCGGATGCCAGTCGGCGGTGGTCGGTGTTTCGGGCGGATTGGATTCGACGCTGGCGCTTCTTGTGACGGCGCGTGCCTTTGATATGCTGGGACTGAAAAGAGAACAGATCACGGCTGTGACGATGCCCTGCTTCGGCACCACAGACAGGACTTATGACAATGCCTGCAAGCTGGCGCGTACTCTGGGGGCAGCGCTTCAGGAAGTGGATATCAAGGAGGCTGTGACGGTACATTTCCGGGATATCGGGCAGGATATAGAGAACCATGATGTGACTTATGAGAACAGCCAGGCAAGGGAACGGACCCAGATCCTGATGGATATTGCCAACCGCACGGGCGGTCTGGTGATCGGAACCGGAGACATGTCGGAACTGGCTCTGGGATGGGCGACCTACAACGGTGACCATATGTCGATGTATGGCGTCAACGCCGGAGTGCCCAAAACTTTGGTGCGGCACCTGGTGCAGTATTATGCGGACACCTGCGGCAATGACGAACTGCGGACAGTGCTTCTGGATGTACTTGACACACCTGTCAGTCCTGAACTTTTACCGCCCGTGAACGGCACTATTTCACAGAAAACAGAGGATTTGGTTGGACCGTACGAACTGCATGATTTCTTTTTATATTACATGCTGCGCTGTGGCTTTGAGCCGTCAAAGATATATCGGATTGCGTGTAGGTCCTTTCAGGGAGTATATGACAAAGATGTCATTTTGAAATGGCTCAAGGTCTTCTACAGGAGATTTTTCTCGCAGCAGTTTAAACGCTCCTGCCTGCCGGACGGCCCTAAGGTCGGCAGCGTGGCAGTATCGCCGAGGGGGGATCTGCGGATGCCTTCCGATGCTTGTGCATCCATCTGGCTGAAACAGGTGGAAGAGATGTGAAGCAATGCCATAATGCTGTCAAACCAC
>CAYXKS010000399.1:0-3128 GCA_964465725.1 uncultured Bacteroides sp.
TTTGCCTGCTGCTACAAACTCCGCTTGCAGTAAGTCCGCACAGTCATCCACAAAAACAGCGGGATCTCAAGCAGCGGAACGGCCAGTATCAGCCAGGGAACCCATATGCTGAGCGGGCCGATCTTCAAAAACTCGAAATCGATCAGGGCGTACAGGAAAGCGTTGCTCCCTCCCAACCCGCCGGAGGGCAGCAGAACACGAAGGCAGGAGCCCAGATTCCCGCCGATCATCATATAGAAGAGGGTCGGCAGAATGGCGGAGGCGATAGTCAGTCCGGTGGCAATTGTGGTATTTCTGCATGCGGAGGAGAGGAACAGAACGAAACATACACTGGACAGCATAGTGATGAATCCGGCCAGAATAACAAAGTTCTGCAGTTCTCCCACGTTTAAAGGTAACAGGCTTACGACGGAAAACAGAATCTGTATGGAAGTCTTGCGGCATTCCCATCCGAAAAGGCTGTTGGAAATGATCTGGAAGATTGTCATGCAGGGGATAAAGGCGGCAACACCGATTGTCAGAGCAGACAGGATCTTGACAAGCGCCAGTCTCCTCCTGCCATGTCTGGTGCTGCGCAGGATATCATCTGCGCCGGTCTGATATTCACAGCAAAAAAGCGGCGCGGTGATCATCACACACAGAAACATAAGCATAAATAAGTACATACCTTCATATTCGGCCATATTGGAACCATAACCGGGATAATAATAGAAAGGTCCTTTCACTTTCTCATACATCCGTACCGCAGTCTGTTGTGCCGTCGGATTATTTCTCTGCTCCAGGTGCATCAGGTCGGCGATGTGGCTTTGGCAGCGGTCATAGAAAGCCAGGGCGTCTGCTTCTGTGATCTGGGTGTATTCCGGCGCCAGTCCGCTGACCGGATCTGCCATCGCTTCATGAAGCCTTAGAAGCAGCGGTCTCCAGGGATATATTTCCTGGATTTTCAGATTCAGAGGAAAGTCTTCCGCGTAGAAGTCTCCGTAAATGTTCAGATTTTTATGATAGTAGGAAAGACCTTCGGCCAGTTTCTCCGGTGTCACTTCACCGGCGGAGGGAGCTTCCATTGCCTTATTAAGAGCCAGCGCTTCCTGGCCCTCTATCGTGATTTCCTGTCCGTTTTCCTCATAGGTGTAGCGCTCAAAAGTGACTGGCACCCATGCCATAAAAACGGACAGCCCCAACGCCGCAGCCAGAAACAGGAGTGTGCTCCGGCTGCGCAGGATGCGCTTCATTTCTTCTCTGTATAGTCTCCACATAGTTTTTATCAGTCCTTTCTTTGAGTATTTTATGATATTTTGTGACAGTTCAGCCTTCACTGTCATGATTTTTTTCAGTGATTCTATTCGATTTGACATGAAGAATGTATGCTCCATGTATTCTTCCGGACATGGGATGGTTATTTATGTTCCTGTTTCGGAAACAGCGCCAGATACAAGTCTTCCAGCCTTGGCTCTGCCATGACTGCGCCCGGGACATCCTTTTCCTCTCCGATATAGCGGAGAGAAACGCTTCCGTCAGCTTCATTGCGCAGGTTGACGATCTGGACTTTCTGTTCCCAGCGGCTTAGTTCCTGAGGATTTATTGTCCCCTCAAAGACTCTGCCCTGCATCTGTACGACAAGCTCCTGTGTGGTACCCGTCTGCAGAATCTGTCCGTTCTTCATGATAGCGTTCTGGCTTGCTATATACTCGATATCGGATACGATATGAGTAGAGATCAACACGATTCTGTCCTGGGCGAATTCAGACAGAAGATTGCGGAAGTGAACCCGTTCTCCGGGGTCCAGGCCGCTGGTAGGCTCGTCGAGTATGAGAAATTCAGGGTCATTCAGAAGAGCCTGCCCGATACCTACCCGTCTCTTCATTCCGCCGGAAAGTTTGGAAATTTTCTTTTTGCGGACATCTTCCAGAGAGAGCTGCACCAGCAGTTCATCGATTTTCTTTTTTGTCTGCCTGTCTGTCAACCCCTTCAGGGCAGCGATGTATTCCAGATAATGTTGTACCGTGAATTCCGGATAGAAACCGAATTCCTGGGGCAGATATCCGATGATATCCCGGTAGCTGTCACCCAGAAGGTCGATTTCCATGCCATCATAACAGATTTGGCCGTCAGAAGGCTTCATAATACCGCAGATCATACGCATCAGAGTAGTTTTGCCGGAACCGTTGGCTCCCAGCAGGCCCCAGACGCCGGGGCCAAGCTGCAGACTGACATCGTCGACAGCTTTTTTGACAGTATTTCTGTCCTTGAAATGTTTGGATACATGTTTCAGTGTTAGTTCCATCATAAACCTCCATATTTTGTAGCATTGACGTAATAGTTCAGGACACAAGGGCAGTCAGGTGCGTCCGGTTCAACAAATAAATGACATCGGCTTACGTATCTTTCTATATTCATGATATAGAATAGCCAGACAGCACAGAGAATACAGGACCCACCCGGTAATTCTGCCGTCGGGATGAAATTGTCTGTATTGGTCAATGACATAATTCATCATCAGCGTTGTAAGGATGCAGAGCGGCACAGCGGATTTGGCGAAGATAAAGAACGGTGTCCGGCTTAAGAGCATCAAACATGTAACGGCAGTTGTCAGGAAAGGTACGATGAGGGAAAGGAAAATGACCGATTCGGTCACATCATATTTCACTACTACAAAAGCCAGAAACATCAGCATTCCCAGATCCCCTGTCCCTATGAACAAGAGCTGTGAGGCAAGGTTTCCGGCAGCAGAAAACCGGGTTGACTGCTCCAGTTCCATCATTCGATAACGAACCGATCTTCGCAGGAGCGGAACGGAACTCATCACGATGACGCCGCTGCAGCAGCAGAGGAATCTGGGCATTACTCTGTATGACCATTTCATGACCTCAGTTGTATACAGACTAAGGAAAAGGGTATACAGGAAAGCCAGCACCATACCTTGCAGCAGCCAGATCTTCCAGGCAAGGAATTTAAACTGCTTTCTCACAAGAGCGCCGAAGGAGAGACATTGTCTGTGTTTTCTTGCGGATTTTGCCAGACTAAGCTGCGAGAGCTCTTTTGTATTCTGCAAATGTGTTTCATAGGAAATGTTCTTTTCTATGGCAAAAAAGGTGTTCCATTGTTCGTTTTTTTTCATGGTGAGATAT
>CAYXKS010000400.1:0-3115 GCA_964465725.1 uncultured Bacteroides sp.
ATGTAGATGATTCCAACTTAGGTCTGAAGGGTTCACCGACCAAGATCGCCAAGGCTTCCGACAAGGTAAGAAAAGGAGCAGGCGAGAAGGTTACTCTTGATCCTGATGAATCAGTAAGCTACATTGTTGACAAGTTGAAAGTGAAACATGTGATCTAATTTAAATGCATTATATGTTATAAATGAAAATAAGGCTATATTCAGGTATAGAGAAAAGGACAGATTGAAAAATCAGAAATTTTTCAATCGCGAGGTTTGTGTCTCGCGTACTCGACGCAAACTCGTTATGCGCAGAAAAGAGTGCGCAGAAAGAGGTAAAAAATGAATTTAGAAGAATACAAGGGAGTATATGTCTTTGCGCAGCAGGTAGATAATGAGATCAGCAGTATTGCATTCGAATTGCTTGGCAAAGCCAAAGACCTCGCTAATGATTTAAATGCAGATGTGACGGCTGTACTGATCGGTTCTGATGTTAAGGGACTGGCGGACCAGCTTGCAGAGTACGGTGCGGATAAAGTTATCGTTGTGGATGATCCTGAGCTGAAGAACTACAGAACAGAGCCTTATGCACACGCACTTGCTTCCGTTATTAATAAGTATAAACCTGAGATCATGCTGGTTGGCGCAACGGCTATCGGCAGGGATTTAGGCCCCAGAGTATCCGCAAGGGTTGCTACAGGTCTGACTGCAGACTGTACCGTTCTTGAGATTGGTGATTTCCCGCTGCAGGCAGTTCCGGGTCAGGAGCAGTTACACAATCAGCTGCTGATGACACGTCCGGCATTCGGTGGTAACACAATCGCTACGATCGCATGTCCTTACAATCGTCCTCAGATGGCTACGGTTCGTGCCGGCGTTATGCAGAAGATCGAGCCGATTAAGGGTGCCAAGGCAGTCGTAGAAGAGTTTAATCCTGGTTTTACACCGGATAACAAATATGTAGAGATTCTTGATATCGTGAAGTCCGTAGCAGAGACCGTAGATATCATGGATGCCAAGATTCTTGTATCCGGCGGTCGTGGTGTTGGAAGTCCGGAGAACTTCAAGATTCTTGAAGACCTTGCAGCAGTGCTTGGCGGTACGGTTAGCTGCTCTCGTGCAGTAGTAGATTCCGGATGGAAGCCGAAGGATCTGCAGGTAGGCCAGACAGGTAAGACCGTTCGTCCCAATGTATATTTTGCAATCGGTATCTCCGGTGCAATCCAGCACGTGGCAGGTATGGAAGAGTCCGATATTATCATTGCGATCAACAAAGATGCGGATGCTCCGATCTTCGATGTAGCTGATTACGGTGTTGTCGGCGATCTGAACAAGATCGTTCCGAAGCTGACAGAAGCTTTGAAGGCTGAGATTGCGGCAGCGAAATAAGCAAAGCCGATAGTAGTGTCTGTTTTCATGGAGAACTGACAGTGAAGCAAGCAGACATATACAGTAAGGCAGCGTGTTGGAAAACTGTGGAAAGTGAGTGATTATATGCCGATTGACGCTGAAATTGCCAAAAATGCCATAGATGATTTTAAAAAAATTCAAAAATACATGGCATTGGCAAAAGAAGAAAATGCTCAAAAGACATATGCTGAATTGAAGGATGAATATCTTTCATTGAAAGCAATCCTGAATGTTTTAGGGGTAAACCTCACTGACATAGATAAGATAAAAGAATAATCAACCATCATGAAATTTTCTTAAAAAAACGCCCGGGCAGTTGCCTGGGCGTTTGTAAATCTGACTGATTAATCGGTTGGTCTGTTACATGGCATTTATCAGAAATTTTTAGAAAAAGATATGTGTTTGTCATCTTCTCGCAGAAGTATCTGATCGAAGGCATGACGGCAGGAGCTGTAAAGGGTTAGCTGCACCCTGAAAAGATGCATGGTTAGAAAGGCAGAGGGTATTTAATATGAAAAAAATGAAAATTGGCGTGCTGGGAAGCGGGGATATCGCTACAAGAGTATCCAAGACGCTATTGCATGTGGATGAGGTGGAACTGTACGCGGTGGCATCGAGAAATTATGATCACGCGAAGACTTTCGGAGAGAAGTTTGGTTATCAGAAAATCTACCGGACATATGATGAGGTGATGGGAGACCAGGAGGTGGATCTGATCTACATCGGGCTTCCCCATACTCAGCATTATGAGTACGCAAAGAGATGTCTTCAATACGGAAAACCGACACTTTTGGAGAAGCCTTTTACGATCAATCAGTACCAGACCGAAGCTTTGCTGCGGGAATTTAAGGAGAAGGGAGTCTTCTTATGTGAAGCGCTCTGGACCAGATTTATTCCTATGCGAAAAAAAATTGAAGAAGTTATGGCGAGAGGAATGATCGGCGAGGCTAAGATGATCGATGTCAATATGATGTTTCGAATCTGCAACAATCCGAGGATGACAAATCTGGATATGGGTGGAGGAGCGTTGTTAGACCTTGGTGTGTACGCGCTGAATTTCGCTTCCATGTTTTTCGGCAATCATGTGGAGAAGATGATCTCTCTGGTTGATTTCTGGGAGACGGGGGCGGACGAGCAGGAAGCAGTGATTTTGAAGTACTCGGATCATAAGATTGCGGTCTGCAAGATCTCCATGATCGGTGGCGGAAATGCCAGGGGGATAATTTATGGTACCGACGGATACATAGAGGTCAGCGATGTCATGAATCTCGATCATGTGACGGTTTATAATGGAAAAGGTGAGGTGCTGGAAGAATATTCGAAGGAGAGCGGCATTACGGGGTATGAGTATGAGTTCCTGGCATGTCGGGATGCATTGGAGAAGGGTGAGTTGGAATGTCGTGAGATGTCACATGATGAGACGATGTTCCTGATGGGGCAGTATGATAAATTAAGAAGTGCCTGGGGACTTGATTATCCCTGTGAAAGAGGATTGGAATAAAAGAGAATGGTACAGGAACGGCTTAATGGCAAAAAGGAATAAAATTAATATGGAGGGATGAAGAGTTACTATTCACGGCTGATATGCCGCGAGGTGTTTTTTGTGAGTGGAGCAAAGCGGAAGTCACAGAAAACCCGAGTTAGAAAGACGGTCAAAGAGATAAGACATGTATTCCCGGCTTTTGTTCTGCCCTGATCTGTGCTATGATAAAGATATGGAAAATATG
>CAYXKS010000401.1:0-3111 GCA_964465725.1 uncultured Bacteroides sp.
TAGGAAGATTTATCCTGCGCATTCTTCACAAGTTATTTTCGAACAGTTCCTTAGTATTTTTACTTCAATTCCCTATATTTCTTCTGTTTAAAGCTTATAAAATTCAGATCGTTCTCCTTATAATAAAACAAAAGCAGAATAACTAGCGCCACCGTAGAGACAGATACATAAATATCCGCCACATTAAAGATCGGAAAATTAATCAGCACAAAATAGATAAAATCCACCACATAATCAAGCCTGATTCTGTCGATCATATTCCCAATAGCTCCCGCGGCAATCAGGCTTAACAAGACATGAAGAATTCGGTATTTCTTATCTTCAGGCATCTTATACAGAACATATCCGATCACACCGAGAATGACAAAGGCGACGAAGATAAAGAAAGCCTTCTGATTCTGCAGCATACCGAATGCCGCACCCTTGTTTTCAAGATAATTAAGTTCCAAAATACCGCTGATGATGTTAAATGCCGGTTTATCTTTCAGATGAATCACCGCAAGATTTTTCGTATACTGATCGAAGAAAACCAAAGCGATAATGCCCACTATGTCCATAAGCAAAAAAAGTTTTTTTCTCAAACTCATTCTTTCGCATCCTCATCACTGAAGTAGATTTCACGGATGGCTTCCAAAATCTCTTCATCCGTCACGGTTCTGTCGATAACTGCCTTTCCAACTTTCTTGAGCAGAACAAATTTAATCTGTCCGGATTCCATTTTTTTGTCCGATTTTGTCAATCTTAAAATCTCCTCGGGATTAATGGAATCGATGCTGATGGGCAGATTAAAAGGCACGAACATATCCCGGACTTCATAATATTCATCCATGGAAAGCCAGTTATGCTTCCACGAAATATATGCCGCAGCTACCATGCCCAGCGAAATACACTCGCCGTGCAGCATCTCAAAATGCATGGCCTTCTCGATGGCATGGCCTATCGTATGTCCAAAGTTGAGAAGCGCCCGATCTCCTTGCTCTTTCGGATCTTTCTCCACCACCAGCTTCTTGACAGTGCAGCTGCGCATAACCATTTCTTCCAGAACAGCCTCCTCGCGGTCATGAATCTCGTACATATTGTCAAGCAGCCACTCATAGAACATGGCGTCTTTGATTAAGCCATGTTTCATAACCTCGGCGAAGCCGGCATAGAACTGCCTGTCATCCAGTTCCTTCAAGACAGAGACATTCATATAGACTAGCTTAGGCATATAAAAAGCCCCCACCATATTCTTGTAACCGTCAAAATCAACACCCGTCTTGCCGCCGATGCTGCTGTCTGACTGAGCGATCAGCGTAGTGGGAATCTGTACGAAGTCCACACCTCTTAAATATGTGGCCGCCGTATATCCGGTAACGTCACCGACAACTCCCCCTCCGAGTGCGATCAGCAGATCCTTGCGGTCAAACTCCCCCTCAATCAGTTTCTTATAGATATCTTTTACCGTGTCCAGAGTCTTATTCGCCTCTCCGGCCGGAAAAGAATGAAGAATCACCTTCTTGCAATGTCCTGCAAGCTGTTCCAATACCGCATTCCCAAACAGTTTTTCGGTATTGGAGTCAGCGATAACCGCCACTCTTCTGTTTTCAATCGCAAACGCCTGCAGTTCGTCTGTAAGCAGATTAAAACTGTCCGTAAAGACGATATCATAACACGGTTTCTTTTCGTAATTAATTGTCATTCTCTGAGCCATTGTTCAATTTCCTTTATCCTTTTATCCCTATTATACTTGCATCTCCATATCTTCCCAGACACAAATTCCCGTGAAAAGTACAGTGCAAGTGAAAAACTTCCTGACTGACCGCCGGGAAGTCTTTATAATTTATGTATCTTAGATTCCATTGTTGATCGGAACATCAAACGAACCGGATAATATTTCCTGGAAATCACCAGAAATATCAACGCTTGCCGGAGTAATAATGAAAATATAATGTGAAATTTTCTGTAAATTGCCGGATATTGCGAAGCAGGAACCTGATGTAAAATCAATAATTCTCTGGGCAATGTCAACGTCTAGCCCCTCCAGATTGAGTACAACCGTCCTGTTGGCAAGCAGTGTCTCTGTGATTTCCCTGGCATCCTCTACCGTCGTAGGCTTAATCACGCATACTTCCATACCCGTACCTGGCATCTTCTTCGTCTGGCGCATAGGCGTTACTTTCGGAGACGGTTTCCGGACTATTCGTTCTTCTTCCTGAATCTCTTCTCTCACTGGAGTCGGTTTCTTGACCGGTTCGGGTTCATCATCATAGTAATCGTCATAGTATTCATCATCTTCATCGTTCAATTTCATGGCATTCAAAAACTTATCCATAACACTCATAATAAAAACCTCCGTTACTTCGATTTCACGTTCATACTTGCACCTCATGTCTTTCCAGACACAAACGTTCTGTGAAAAGTACGGTGCAAGTGCCAATCTCCTTCGGCACAGATGCCTGACTTATGTATTCTAACGTAAACGATACACAGATTTGATGTTTACGATAATCCTCCAGGGGATGTGTGTTAAACAGACGCGTATTCTCTCTCGCCAAAAATACCGGTTCCGACTCTTATGTACGTTGCACCCTCAGTTATAGCAGTTTCATAATCCCCGGTCATGCCCATAGACAGCTCCTTCATACAAACATTATCGATGTTTTTATGAATTATGTCAACAAGTATTTGCTTTAACATCGCAAAATACAGTCTATTCTCTTCCGAATTCTCAACATAAGGCGCAATCGTCATCAGTCCCCTGACCACAATACCCGGCAGTTTGGCAATTTCTTCCACAAGTGCCGCCGCATCGTCAGCAGTCGTTCCAAACTTACTTTCCTCGCCGGCAACATTGATTTCCACCAGAATCGACACCGTCACACCCTTTTTGACAGCCTCCTTGCTGATTTCTTCCGCCAGACGAAG
The DNA here is from genome assembly GCA_964465725.1 of uncultured Bacteroides sp. Taxonomy (GTDB): domain Bacteria; phylum Bacillota; class Clostridia; order Lachnospirales; family Lachnospiraceae; genus UBA3282. The sequence continues at coordinate 2,908 of CAYXKS010000401.1, forward strand.
AGAATCTACACTATGAATCAGATATACCTTATCTACTATATATTTAACTTTGTTGCGCTGCAGATGGCCGATCATGTGCCATCGCACATCCGAAGGCATCTTATCGTACTTGTCAAGCAATTCCTGTACTTTATTCTCCCCGAAATCACGGCATCCACAGTCATAGGCTTCCCGAAGCATTTCAACAGGTTTCGTCTTGCTGAC
>CAYXKS010000402.1:0-3110 GCA_964465725.1 uncultured Bacteroides sp.
TGTGTACTGAATTATAGTAAATGACAGTAGATATGAACAATAAGGAAATGGAGGAAACGACATTGGAGGATAAGAGGAAGAAGAAAATTGTGACGGGATTCCTGGTATTTCTGGCGGCTATGTGGCTGTGCACCGTGATATCCAAGAGTATCTATGCATCGCGGCTTCCGATTGTTTCGACGGAATCGATTGAGAGTAAGTATGTGGAGCATATCGTGAACGTGGATGGAATCGTTGTGGCGGGAGAGAAAAATCCGGTCACGGCGCTTGGCGGACTCAGGATAGAGAAACTTATGGTGCAGGTGGGAGATCAGGTGGAAGAGGGGGATCTTCTTTTTACGATAGATATGGATGATCTCGATTCCATCATGGAAGAAAAACAGACGGTGATCTCCAAGGTTCAGACACAGATCGATACGATCCTGGCCAATGAGGAGCTGGCGCGGCAGAAAAAGGAACTGGAAGAACAGCGGGCCAGGGAAGACTATGACGAGCTGGCGCGGCGCGAGGATACGCTTGTGGGAAGAGCGGCGGAAGCCTACAGCCAGGTCAAGGATGAGATTGGAGAACAGCGGGAGGGTTCTTTCACGGAAGACGGCGAGTATATCGGCGGGTCGGCTGATGAAGGATTGGAGGACGAACTGCAGCAGGCGGCTTATGCGGAGGCGGATGCCAAGTGGCAGAGAGACACGGCGATAAAAGATGCGGGGCGAAAAGTGGAAGATATTCTGATGCCGGAAAACGAGGACGCCACGCTGGAGGTGAACCAGCTGGAGCTTTCTGATCTTCGGGCGGATCTGTCTCTTTACCAGGAGATTAAAAATGCGAATGGTGAGATTCGGGCGAGCCGTGGGGGACTGGTTACGGATATCTATGTCAACACCGGAGGCAGGACCAGTGACTCGGCAGTTATGCTGCTGGCAGATGACTCGGTACCATGTCAGTTTAAGACAGTACTCACACAGGAGCAAAAAAAGTATGTGGGTTTGAATGATACAGTGGAATTGAAGCTGGACGGCAGCAGCAGGGAAAAGGAGGCGACGATAGACTATCTTGCGGAGAGCAGCACAACGCCGGGCAGCTATGAAGTCTATATTAACTTACCGGAGGGAACAGGAGTGCCGGGAATGTCCGGAACGATGGAGCATACGGAGTCGGGAGAGAAGCATTCCTGCTGTGTGACGCCTGCGGCTGTGAACAAGGCAGATAACAGAAGCTTTGTGTATGTGGTCAGGGAGAGAGAAGGAATTCTGGGAATGGAGTACTATGCAGAGCAGGTGAATGTGACGATCGTGGATGAAAATGAAAGCTGGACGGCGCTGGAGGCTCCTCTGGATAAGGAGGACAGGATCATAGCTTCTTCCACGAAGGAGATTAAGAATGGGGAGATTATCAGGTTGTCGGAGTAGAGAGGGTTTCTATCTGGGTAAGCTTGTATGTTCTCATGGGCTTTGTGATAAATGTAAAGGTATGAGGTGGATCATTGCTATTTGGCTAAGCTGGACGCGCCTTCGCCCGATTCCAAACGCAGCGGTACTAAGCTCGAAATTTACAAAGCAATGTAATTGCATTGTAAATTTTTAGCTCGCTAAGTGCTGGCGTTTGGGGGCGGCCCATAGAACTACTACATAATGTCAGGCGCTGCTTATTGGCTTAATTAAATGAAATGGTTTTAGGACTGAGTAGCTGCCATAGTTACCAAAGAATCAAATATAAAGTATATTCTTATAATTTCCCACAAAGATAGGCATAGGCATTCAAAATCGTGCCGGACTTTTTGCCAGCTATAAAGTAATAGTCCATCTGCACTTCACTCTCGGCGCAGAGATAGGAACCGTATGCCGCAAGATCGCAGCTCATTACCGGACCCTCGGCGGCCCAGAGGATGCCGTATCCTTTATCCGAGAGAAGGAGAGGCAATGTCTCCGAAGCGTTTGCATGAGAGATGTAGCGGGCAGTCTTTCGGATGTTCATGCCCTGTGTTTCTCCGGCGCCCATGGCATAGATGGCCTCATCTTTTTGCCAGTCGGGAAAGAGCCAGACTTTCGTTCTGCCGTCGGGAGCAGGCTCCAGCTGTCGGCAGTCTTTACTGCGCTCAGTCAGAAGAAGCTTCTTGTCGCGCGTCATGTAGCGGATGGCGCCGCTGTTCTTATCCACTTGGAGAAAAAGTTCGTCGGTCATGAAATCTACGGTATTTCCGGCCTCCTTGTACATCCATGTACGTTCGGTTCTGCGAACGGCGATTCCGGCATGAATGTGGTCGGCAATCTGCGTGCCTCTTGCAAAAGTGATCCGCACAATGGCGCTGCCGATCGGGCTGAGGCGCAGAATGCCATAACGGCTGTGAAGATAGAGGCCGTCCGGCTGTTTTACCACCCAGCGCACGGACAGGTCGATCTTTCCGTGCCCTACAGGCCGAAGCTTCTCAGTGGCGGGCATATCACCGAATTCACAGAGAGTGGTTTTTGCCTTTCCGCTTAATTTCGGTGAGACAATATTTTGGTGATTGCTAGCTGTGTTGGTACTTTGATTACGTATAGCAGAGTTCTTTTTTACGGACATATCAGTGACGGGTGTAGTCGTCTTTGATGTTTCGGTCAGTTGGTTTCTCACAATAGAAATCTTTTTTCTTGCAGGTTTCTCCGGTTTCGCCTGCAGTGCAGATGAAGTGTTTCCTCTGCGATTGGAGGCAGACGATGTAACAGAATTTGACCGTATGGATGATTGGTTCACAATATCGGTGTTGTCTGCAAATGATTTACCTGCAATATCGGCGGTGTCTGCAAATGGCTTACCTGCAATATCAGCATTGTCTGCGGATGGCTTGCCTGCAGGGCCGGCGGTATATACGAAAGGCTTGCGCGCAGCATTAGCTGTGTCCGCAGACGGATTGACATCTATAATTTTGCGAGCGTGAGCTTCCGTATCTTCTTCTGGTATAGGATCTGTGATCAGTCCCGTCAGTTCTCCGGTATGGAGGATACACAATTCATGAAGAGCGCGGGTTGCGGCCACATAGAGCAGCTTCGCATGACCGTCCTCGACCGGATATTCTTCCCGGGTAGGATTCAGGATCAATACGGCGTCAAATTCCAGACCTTTGGTGTACT
>CAYXKS010000403.1:0-3102 GCA_964465725.1 uncultured Bacteroides sp.
AAGTATAACTAAGTCATGTCTGAGAGAGTGTGAAAAGGTGGATTCTTCTTGGATTAAGTGGGAAAATGGGAAATAACGATAGGATTTGATAGTAATTGTGAAGAGTGGAAGACAGAGAGATTAAGAGGAAAAGCGTATGTGCGGAATTGCCGGGTTTTGTAATTGGGGTGAGAATTGGCAGCATAATATAGAGAGAATGAATGAGAGGATGTATCACAGAGGGCCTGATGCTTCCGGAGTGTGGGTTTCGGAGGAGAAAGAGGTGGTTTTCGGACACAGGCGTCTCTCTATTGTGGATCTGACACCGTCAGGGGCGCAGCCGATGGAGTCCCATAACCAACGTTATGTTATAGCATACAATGGGGAAATCTATAATTATCAGGAGATTCGTACAAGATTGCTGGAGGAGCACAGAGTGACTGCTTTTAAGGGGACGTCCGACACGGAAGTGCTTCTGGAAGCAGTTTCTGCTTATGGGTTGAAAGAATCGCTCGTTATGGCAAAGGGGATGTTCGCTATAGCGCTGTATGACAGAAAAAAGCGCGCGTTATATCTGGCGCGTGACCGTGTGGGAGAGAAGCCGTTATACTATGGGTTTGTACATGGAAATCGTTTTGCGTTTGCTTCCGACCTGAACTCCATAATGGCTCTGGATGGCTTTGACAATCCGATCAATACAGGAGTTTTGTGGCAGTATTTTCGTTATGGATATATTCCGGCGCCATATTCTATCTATGAAAATATTTATAAATTGGAACCGGGGAAAATTCTGGAAATTAAATATCCGTTCCACGCATTTGACAAAAAGACCTACTGGTCGATGAGTGAGACGGCGGTGTGGGGACAGGAGCATCTTTTCCGGGGAAGTGAAGAGGAGGCAGCAGAGGAATTAGAGCGGCTGCTGAAAGAATCCATCCGCGGACAGATGGTGGCGGATGTGCCTGTGGGGGCGTTTTTATCCGCCGGAATTGACAGCAGTACCGTCGTGGCTCTGATGCAGTCCCTGAGCGATAAGAAGGTTAGGAGTTTTACCATAGGCATGTGGGACGAGCGGTTCAATGAGGCTGATGTGGCGAAAAAGATCGCCGCACATCTGGGCACGGAGCATACGGAATGGTATATTACGGAGAAGGAAGCCAGGGATGTGATTCCGGAATTGGCGGGTATGTTTGGCGAACCTTTTGCGGATTCTTCTCAGATTCCCACATATCTGGTGAGCAAAATGACAAGAGAACATGTGACTGTCTCGCTGAGCGGAGACGGAGGGGACGAGTTGTTCTGTGGTTACAATACCTATGGTTCTGTGGATCGGATCTGGAATAAGACGAGGCAGATTCCCTATGTTTTCCGCAAACCTGCCAGTGCGGCATTCGGCGCTATGAGCGTGGGAAAACGTGGTGTTATGGCAACGAAAGCGAGATTGCTGGGAGCGCGCGGAATCGAGGACATGTACTTGCGCTCCGAGATCGGGGAAGGATTTGAGATTGCCGGGGCAAACTGTGAGTGTCCGACCATTATGGATACTTATCCTGCAGGACTTCTTGCACAGCCACAGCACAATCTTATGTTGATGGATCTGTTGATGTATCATCCTGATGATATCTTGGCGAAAGTGGATAGAACAGCGATGGCAGTTTCATTGGAGACGAGGGTTCCCATGCTGGACAGGGATGTGGTGGAATTTGCATGGACGCTTCCACTGTCTTATCGAAAGAAGGACGGCGTCACCAAGAAGGTTTTGAGGGATGTTCTATACCGGTATGTCCCCAGAGAACTGATGGAACGTCCCAAAAAGGGATTCAGCATCCCACTGCAGAAGTGGCTTAAAGAACCGGAACTGAGGGAATGGGCAGAGAGCCTGATTGAGAGAACCGCCCTCGAAAGGCAGGGAATCCTGAGTGCTGATGTGGTTTGGAGAATATGGAAGGACTATATCGAGAAGGACATCTGGCGTGTGCAGATCTGGTATGTGCTGATGTTTCAGGAGTGGATGATGAAGGAAGGAATGGGGCGACGCCAATGAAAATATTAGAACATTACCATCCGGCACAAATTCGCGCAAACGATCAGACGGATTTGATTTCCGTCATTGTGGCGGCCTATAATATCGCAGATTATATTGAAAGAGGCGTCAGATCCATCTGTGAGCAGACTTATCGTAATCTGGAGATCATAGTTGTGGATGACGGCTCCACGGATGCTACAGGAGAGCTATGCGACCGTCTTGCTGCCGAGGATTCCCGTGTGCGGGTGATTCACAAGGAGAATGGAGGTCCTGCAGAGGCAAGAAACAGAGGGATTGCAGATGCAAATGGGCGCTATATCGGATTCGTGGATGGAGATGACTGGATCGATCCTGATATGTATGAGAAAATGCTTGGCGCGCTGAAAGAGCAGCATGCGGATATAGCGATCTGCAGATACCGGCAGGTGCATAAAGAGTACACCGTGGACGAGTCGGTGGATAGAGCTGTGCTGTTTGAGGGGCAGGAAGCGCTCGAATATTATGTACGTGAGACTAAAGAGTATGAAATCCAGAATGCGGCGTGGAACAAGCTGTATAAGAAGGAGATTCTTGTGGATATCAGCTTTCCGGTGGGAAAATGGTATGAAGACATCATGTTTGCGACAATGGCGCTTAGCCGTGCGGAATGCTGTATTTACCTTGACACAGCCTGTTATAATTATATAATAGACAGAGAAGGAAGCATCATGAATACACAGATCAATCCGCGCACTTTCACGGATCAGATTCCGGCTTATTATGAGAAGACAGCGTTTCTCAAAGAGATGGGAAGGCAGGATCTTGCAGATATTCATGATTATTTTTTTTATAAAAGACTGTTGTTATTTTATGACCAGCTGGAGAGGTCAGAGAGAGAGGACAAGGCTCAGTATCTGGATAAAATTACACGAGTTATTATAAAGAATAAAGAGCGTTATGATGTGGCTTTTCTCTGTTCGGAAGCCGATCCGAGAGATTATAAGAAGATGAAGCTTTTTCTGAAATCTCCGGCGCGGTATAGCCGTAGAATGCGTATGGAGGAGAGGGTAATTATTCCGCTTAAGGTGAAAATAAAGCGGTTGTTGTATGGCTAAGCC
>CAYXKS010000404.1:0-3093 GCA_964465725.1 uncultured Bacteroides sp.
CTGTTACGAATTTATTCTTATTCCGCGTGAAAAACTCGTAAATTGTGGCAAAATGGTTATAAAAATTAAAAAAATGTAAAATTTCTATGGAGACTTGCCAATATTTGTGGTACAATACTTATTGAAATTGTAAGGTTACTTTTGCTAGAGAGTAGTGAACTCTGGCAAAAATGGTCGCATGAATGGGAAAGTCAGGTTGAAAGGCCTGACTTTCCTGACATAAGGATATTATGGGGCGGCATTTATTATTTTAGTATGGAGGTTAGAGATGAACAAATTAGAGTTACAGAAAACAGCTAATGAAGTTCGCAAGGGAATTGTTACCGCAGTACATGGTGCTAAAGCGGGACATCCGGGCGGCTCACTGTCTGCGGCAGACATATTTACATATCTCTATTTTGAAGAGATGAATATTGATCCCAAGGACCCTAAGAAAGCGGACAGAGACCGCTTCGTGCTTTCCAAAGGACATACGGCGCCGGGACTGTATTCCACATTAGCCAACAGAGGTTATTTCCCGGTGGAGGATCTTCCGACCCTGCGTCATTTGGGTTCTTATCTTCAGGGGCATCCCTGTATGCAGGAGACGCCAGGTGTGGATATGTCATCCGGTTCTCTGGGGCAGGGTATTTCCGCGGCAGTAGGCATGGCGCTTGCAGCCAAGATGGACAACAAGGATTACAGAGTGTATACATTGCTTGGAGACGGCGAGATTCAGGAAGGCCAGGTATGGGAGGCTTCCATGTTTGCGGGACACCGTAAGCTGGACAATCTGGTGGTAATCGTAGATAATAACGGGCTGCAGATTGACGGTAAGATCGATGATGTGTGCTCTCCTTATCCGATTGACAAGAAATTCGAGGCTTTTAATTTCCATGTAATCAATATTGACGGCAATGATTTCGATCAGATCGACGCGGCGTTTAAAGAGGCCAGGGCAACCAAGGGTATGCCTACGGCAATTATCTGTAAGACTGTAAAAGGTAAGGGCGTATCCTTTATGGAGAACAGTGCAGGCTGGCACGGTAAAGCTCCCAATGATGAGGAGTATGCAGTTGCAATGGCAGATCTTGAGAAAATCGGTGAAGAATTAGGAGGTGCAAACTAATGGCAGATGTTAAGAAAGTCGCTACCCGTGAAAGTTATGGTAATGCACTTGCTGAATGTGGTGCTGATTTCCCGAATCTGGTAGTTCTTGATGCAGACCTTGCAGGCGCTACCAAGACAGGCGTATTTAAGAAAGCATATCCCGACCGTCATATTGACTGTGGTATCGCGGAATGTAATATGACAGGTATTGCGGCAGGACTTGCCACTTGCGGCAAGATACCTTTTATCAGTTCCTTCGCTATGTTTGCGGCAGGACGTAACTTTGAGCAGGTTCGTAACTCTATCGGATATCCGCATCTGAACGTGAAGATCGGTGCGACTCACGCCGGTATCACGGTAGGTGAGGATGGTGCAACACACCAGTGTAATGAAGATGTGGCGCTGATGAGAGCTATTCCGGGAATGACGGTTGTTGTTCCTTCCGATGATGTGGAAGCGAAAGCAGCAGTGCGCGCGGCCATCGAATTTGAGGGTCCTGTATATCTGCGTTTTGGACGTGCAGCGGTTCCGGTAATCAATGACAGACCGGATTATAAATTTGAGCTTGGCAAGGGCGTACTCCTGAGAGAAGGCAAGGACGTGACGATTATCGCCAGCGGTATCACTGTGGCGTCTGCTTTGGAAGCGGCAGAAATGCTGGAGGCTGACGGCATCAGCGCTGAGGTGATCAATATACATACGATTAAACCTCTGGACGCAGAACTGGTAGTTGCATCCGCGAAGAAGACAGGCAAGGTTGTGACGGCAGAGGAGCATTCCGTGATCGGAGGACTTGGCAGCGCTGTATGTGACTGCTTATCCGAGAAATGTCCGACACCTGTTCTGAAAATCGGTATGCAGGACGTCTTCGGCGAATCTGGTACGGCGAATGCCCTGGTTGAGAAATACGGACTGGATGGCAAGGGCGTTTATGCGTCTGTTAAGAATTTTGTGAAGTAATATCATGTAGTTTTGATTGCTTTTGTTGTGGCGGCGCCTGAAAAAGAGTAAGGTTTTAAGGGCGTCGCCGATGCAATCCAGGGAAATTATTAATTTATTTGTACCCATTTTTCATGGAGTATCTGTGTCATGGTGAACATGGGACTCAGATTTAAGAGTATATAACTAATAAGGAATAAGATAATGTCTGACGAGTTTGTAAGGAAGAACATTTTGTCACCTTCTATCCTGGCGGCGGATTTTGCTATTTTGGGTCAACAGATTCAGGAAGCCGCCGATGCGGGGGCGGAATATATACACATTGATGTGATGGACGGTATGTTTGTGCCATCGATTTCTTTTGGGATGCCGTTGATTGAGTCGATCCGTAAAGTGACAGACAAGATATTTGATGTACATCTGATGATCGTGGAACCCGAACGTTATGTGAAGCAGTTTGCAGAGTGTGGGGCCGACAGTATTACTTTTCATCTGGAGGCTACTGAGGACGCGGAGGCGCTTATCGATCAGATACATGCTCTGGGGTGTCGGGTAGGCATGTCGATCAAACCTAAGACGCCTATAGAAGCTGTCAGGAAATATCTTTCCAGGATAGATATGCTGCTTGTAATGACGGTGGAGCCGGGATTTGGCGGGCAGAAGTATATACCGGAATCTACGGAACGAATCAGACAGGCCAGGCAGATGGCGGACGAGCAGGGCATCAATCTTGATATCCAGGTGGACGGAGGCGTCGGACAGGACAATGTCCACGTGGTGCTGGAAGCCGGAGCTAATGTGGTCGTGTCGGGATCGGCGGTGTTTCATGGAGATATTACAGATAATGTAAGAAGATTTATGGCGCAGCTTTAGGCTGCGCTATGTTTATGCTTGAAAGTTATGTCAATACACTGCGTATGATATTATATAGTAGTCAATGTCATTAAGTTAAGCCGGACGCTGTGTACTGGCTTAATTTAATGACATTGGACTAAATAGTCGGTCGTTTCTTGTTACTGTTCACAGTCGAAATGCGCATTAACTGCGCATTTACGACCCAAAGAA
>CAYXKS010000405.1:0-3090 GCA_964465725.1 uncultured Bacteroides sp.
TTTTTGAGACATTTTCATTTGTGGTTTATTAAGACATTATCATAAATGGTTTATAGAACAGGTTATAGAACAACAGTTCGTAAAGAAAAAATACTTGACACCCACACTCCCATATAGTAGAATGCATAAGTCGGGAATGATAAAGAGCGCCCGGCAGAGGTTTGTAAAATGGAGAAGATCGTTGAACAGGGATTGCTGTATGATTTTTATGGTGAGCTGCTGACTGAGCATCAGAGGCAGATATATGAAGGAATCGTATACGACAATCTGTCACTGGGAGAGATAGCGCAGGAAGAGGGCATCAGCAGACAGGCAGTTCATGATATTGTGAAACGTTGCGATAAGATCTTACAGGGCTATGAGGAGAAATTAAAGCTGGTGGCCAAATTCGAGAGCATTAAGGAGAAGATATCCTGTATCAGCCGGTTGTCGGAGCTGCTTGGAAGTGATGAGCATATGGACCGGGAGTTGTACAGCCAGTACGGTTCAAAGATCAGGCAATTATCCGCCGAGATCCTGCAGGAATTATAGGAAAGGCACATAAATTTATGGCGTTTGAAAGTTTGACAGATAAACTGCAGAATGTATTTAAGAATCTGAGAAGCAAAGGACGCCTCACGGAGGCGGATGTCAGGACGGCCCTGAAAGAAGTCAAGATTGCACTTTTAGAGGCAGATGTCAATTTCAAGGTGGTAAAGCAGTTTGTTAAATCGGTTGAGGAGCGCGCGATTGGTGCGGATGTTTTGAACGGATTGAATCCGGGGCAGATGGTCATTAAGATCGTTAATGAAGAGATGATTTCCCTGATGGGTTCTGATACCACGGAGATCACATTGCAGCCGGGTAAGTCGATTACTGTTATTATGATGTGTGGCCTGCAGGGCGCCGGCAAGACGACCACGACCGCCAAGATAGCAGGCAAGCTCAAATTAAAGGGCAAGAAACCACTGTTGGTAGCCTGCGATGTCTACAGACCGGCGGCAATCAAGCAGCTGCAGATTAACGGAGAGAAGCAGCAGGTAGAGGTTTTTTCCATGGGTGAGAACCACAAGCCCGTCAATATTGCCAGGGCGGCAGTGGAGCATGCACAGAAGAACGGTCACAACGTTGTTATTCTGGATACGGCAGGACGACTTCATATTGACGAAGATATGATGGCGGAGCTGCAGGAGATCAAGAATAATGTGGAGGTGCATCAGAGCCTGTTGGTAGTAGATGCCATGACAGGACAGGATGCGGTCAATGTGGCGAAGGATTTCGATGAGAAGATTGGTATCGACGGGGTAATCCTTTCCAAGATGGACGGTGATTCCAGAGGTGGAGCGGCACTTTCCATCAAGGCGGTCACAGGTAGGCCGATTCTTTACATCGGTATGGGTGAGAAGTTGTCGGATCTGGAGCAGTTTTATCCGGACCGTATGGCGAGCCGGATTCTCGGCATGGGCGATGTCCTGACGTTGATTGAGAAGGCACAGCAGAACCTGGATATCGACGAGGAGAAAGAGAAGCAGATGGCGGCCCGTATCAAGAAGGGCAAATTCGACTTTGAGGACTATCTGGAGAGCATGAAGCAGATGCGCAACATGGGTGGCCTCTCAGGTATCTTAAGCATGATGCCGGGGATGGGCAAACAGATGAGCGATCTTGAGTCTATGGTCGATGAGAAGCAGCTTGCCCGTATGGAGGCGATTGTGCTCAGCATGACGCCTGCAGAGCGCCAGAATCCCAAATTGCTCAATCCCAGCAGGAAACACCGTATTGCGAAAGGGGCAGGTGTGGATATCGCTATCGTCAACAAGTTTATCAAGCAGTTTGAACAGTCCCAGAAGATGATGAAGCAGATCCCAGGTATGATGGGTGGCAAGAGAGGTCGGGGCATGTTCGGCGGCATGGGTGGTATGAAATTCCCGTTTTAGAAATTGTTAAAGGCATAGGAAATACGTTTTTTAACAGTTACACAGGGTTTCAAATAATTAATATTTTTACATGGAGGCAAAGAAAATGGCAGTTAAGATCAGATTAAGAAGAATGGGACAGAAGAAGCATCCTTTCTACAGAATTGTAGTGGCGGATTCCAGATCTCCCAGAGACGGAAGATGTATCGCTGAGATTGGGACATACGATCCCAACACAGATCCCAGTACTTACAAAGTAGATGAGGAGGCGGCCAGAAAGTGGTTAGCAGATGGCGCTCAGCCGACAGAGGTTGTCAGCAGAATTTTCAAGAGCGTGGGCATTGCCAAATAGTAGTCCGATGTATGTAAGGCTTTTGGAGGTGGACAATGAAAGAATTGGTTGAAGTAATCGCCAAAGCTCTTGTGGAGAACCCGGATGAGGTGGTTGTCACAGAGAAGGAAGAGGGTAAGAACATTACTGTCGAACTTCATGTTGCAGCATCGGATATGGGTAAGGTGATCGGCAAGCAGGGTCGTATCGCGAAAGCGATCCGATCTGTTGTCAAAGCCGCATCATCTAAGGACAATAAGAGAGTGGACGTAGAAATCATTTAAACAAACGGCCTCACGGAGCAATCTGTGAGGTTTGTCAGGAGCTGTCATGAAATAATTTTCAATTTTGATGCAGGATAAATTCACACAGGCTAGGCGGAGGAATGAGGCGTACTGGACGTACGCCGATTGACGGCGCTATGTGCCAGTGGCACATGTTCAGCGCGGACCGAAACGGAGTGTAGACCAACGACGCATGTGTGGATTCAAACAAGTCATAATGAAAGTTTATTTCGTGGCAGCTCCTTAGTATATTGGATTTACAATATTCATGGGGCATTCGTGCCCGAAAAGAATATTTCATGAAATTTCTGTGTCGGGGAGGACATTGGGCATAAAATATGATAACTGAATTGCAGGTTGGCGTCATTACGCAGACACATGGCATCAAGGGGGAAGTCAAGGTTTTTCCCACGACAGACGATGCTTCACGGTTTAAGAAATTGAAAGAAGTGATTATGGACACCGGCAGGGAACGTCTGAACATGGAAGTCGAGGGCGTTAAGTTTTTTAAACAGTATGTGATAGTCAAATTCAAGGGATATGATTCCATCAATGATGTGGAGAAATATAAAGGGTCTAA
>CAYXKS010000406.1:0-3083 GCA_964465725.1 uncultured Bacteroides sp.
ATTGTTTATCATTATACTTTATATAACTTTTCATGTCAAATCTTCTGTTATAAATAATATCGACCTAAAAATTCCAATTATTATGAAAAATCCAAAATCTATTTTAAAATTTATATGGTCATAAATATGGTCAGAGAAAGGAGAAAGAAAATGCCAAAACATGGAACGAATATCCGTAAACGCACAGATGGACGATGGGAAGGACGGTATAAAGTAACGCAAGATGAAAATTCTTGTAAATACAAGTCCGTATATGGGAAAACTTGCAGGGAGGTGAAGGAAAAACTGGAAAGCATTACTTCCAGGATAAACCAGCCCACTTTGGAAAACGGGATGGAAACGACAGATAATAAGGAAATATATGAGGATTTTTCAGCAATCTCGATAAAATGGCTTGAACATATCAAAGAAACAAGAAAATATTCTACCTATATAAAATATAAGGGCATCTATGAAAAACATATCAGAGACACGATTGGCAGTGCTTCTGTTCATGATATTTCCTGTAAGTTTGTCAAGGAAAGAATTTTTGCAAGAAGCAGTGACGTTTACTATTCACAAAATCTGAAATACAGCATCACTGCGGTTATTAATCAGATTATGAAACATGCGGCGGAGAATTATGGGTATCCGGAGATACAGATACTCAATAGATTTCCCAGTCATAACAAGAAAAAAATAGAGATCATTAATCATACGGAGCAGGCATTATTGATCCGCTACCTGTATCAGGAAATGGACGTGTCAAAGGCAGGAATACTGCTCTGTATTTTTACGGGGCTGCGGTTAGGGGAGATTTGTTCTCTGAAATGGGATGATATCGATTTTGAACAAATGATTATCCACGTACGCAGAACAGTACAGCGTGTGGCAATAACAGATGGCGAAAAAAGGACGGCTCTTATTATAACGGAACCGAAAAGTGCATTTTCCATAAGAGAAATTCCGATTTCAACAGGCATTGTGCAGGTGCTGAATAAGGTTAAACATGATGAAGAATATATAATTGGCGGAAGAACTTCCTTAGGCCCAAGAACTTATCAGAATCGCTTTAAAAAGTATCTGCAGGCGGCCGCCGTAAAAGAATACAATTTTCATGCTCTGAGGCATACTTTTGCTACAAACTGTATTGATCATAATATGGACGTAAAGAGTTTGAGTGAAATTTTGGGACATGCAAATATTCAAATCACATTGGATAAGTATGTCCATCCGACAATGGAGACGAAGCGAAGACAGCTGGCGGTTCTTGATTCTGTATATGGTCAGTTTTGTGGTGGCTGGGAATAATCCTGTCTTTTGATAGATGCGCTGGTGCAGTATCAGAGTGGATACAGGCCGTTCCTGAGCATGATTCTTCGCAGAATAATTAATTCTACGAACAGTGTAATCATTGTGCCGAAATCTTGCCAGAATTACACGGTACATAATTTTGTTTCATTAGACCAGGGAGGATGAAGCCAGCATGTTGGAACTGACAGTGACTACAGGAATGGAATTGCAGATCGGGGATGATGTGAAAATTGTTTTCAAGGGCAGCAGTACGCCGGGGCGCATGAGGATCGGAGTGGATGCGCCGAGGGAGAAGAGAATTGAGAGGGTTGCGGCGCCAGTAAGACAGGCGGAGCCAAAGATTGTCATAGTGAATCAATGTAAGCAGGGAAAATGAGTCCTCTGGACGAATTCTTAGACGGCGCGGCGGCGGGCAGTCCTATTGAAAAGGAGAAAAAGCTTGTCGCATACAGGGAGCTTGCGGTAAACAGCGACAGAAGCTGCGGCAAGGAGAACTGTGAGGCGACGTTAAAAGCACAGGATTAAGGGCGGAGGCAGTATGGTATGGTTAAAGTGATCACTTATGGTACGTTTGATCTCTTTCACGAAGGGCATTACAGATTACTTCAGCGGGCGAAACAGCTGGGGGATTATCTGATCGTCGGGGTCACGACAGAAGAATATGACCAGGCAAGAGGAAAGTTGAACGTGATGGATTCCCTGCCCGTCAGGATAGAGAATGTCAGGCGGACGGGGCTTGCCGACGAGATCATCGTGGAGGAGTCGGTGGGACAGAAATTCCGGGATATCAAAAAGTACAATATTGATATTTTTACGGTGGGTTCGGACTGGGTTGGAACATTTGATTATCTGAAAGATTACTGTAAAGTAGTCTATTTGGACAGGACTAAGGATATATCCAGCACAATGCTGCGGACGAAGGAATTTCCGATCCAACGGATCGGTATCATCGGAACCGGGCGGATTGCGGAGCGGTTTATGCCGGAGGCGGCGCTTGTCAGCGGCGTCAATGCGCAGTGCGTCTACAATCCGCATATGGACAGTGCCAGAGCGTTTGCCCGCAAATGGGGGATAGATGCCTGTGAAGATCTGGAAACCTTTTACCGGGCCTCGGATATCGTCTATATCGCGTCGCCCCATGGAACGCATTATGAATATATCAGGCAGGCACTGGAACACGGCAAGCATGTGCTATGTGAAAAGCCGATGTGTTTGGAAAAAAAGCAGGCAGAGGAACTGTTTGCTTATGCAAAAGAAAAGAAGCTTGTCTTGTTTGAAGGTATTAAGACAGCATATTGTCCTGGCTTTGCCAAGCTTCTCGGTATCGCTTGCAGTGGCGTCATAGGGAGTGTCAAGTGTGTGGAGGCATGCTTCACAAAGTTGGAGAAGGCGGACAGAAGAGAATTACAGGACACAGAATATGGTGGGAGTTTTACGGAACTTGGAAGTTACTGCCTGCTGCCTGTTCTGAAGCTGTTCGGACATGACTATGAGGAAATTCGGTTTGACGTGATCAAGGCGGACAATGGTCTTGATCTTTATACGAGAGCGCACATAAAATACCGGAACGGTCTGGCGACGGCGGCCTGCGGCCTGGGCGTGAAATCGGAGGGAAAACTTTTGATTTCCGGTACGGAGGGTTATATTGTGGCGGATGCGCCGTGGTGGAAAACAAGCTATTTCGAAGTGCACCACGAGGATCCAGGTGATGTGGAGCGGTTTTCCGAACGGTTTCTTGGGGACGGCCTGCGGTATGAGATCTGCGATCTGCTGTCTATGATCAATGGAGA
>CAYXKS010000407.1:0-3074 GCA_964465725.1 uncultured Bacteroides sp.
TTTATAAGCCGGTTCATATTAATTTTGGATATATTTTTTTGTAGTTAAAGCGGTGGAAATTTCGCTTTTGATTCTGGGAGAAGCTTTCGTATATGGCTTGGGTAAGAATCGGCTGACAGAAGACGGAGTTGCCATTTGCTATAAGGATAAAAGGATAAGAAGGGATACTATATGACGCTGAAAGAACTTGCAATAGGAAAAACTGCTATAGTAAGCAGTGTTGGTGGAGAAGGGGCTCTGCGACAACACTTTCTGGATATGGGTGTGATTCCCGGAGCGGAAGTAACAGTGGTGAAACTGGCCCCGATGGGTGATCCGATCGAACTGCGCATTCATGGCTACGAGCTTACACTCAGAATGGCTGATGCGGCGCAAATTGTGATAAAGCCGGTGGAGGCAAGCGTTCGGGAGGAGAAGAAGACTGCGAAGAGAACAGAACACCCTGGACTTGGTGAGGAGGGGAAATTTCATCCCAAGGGGAGTGGAGACCCGCTGCCGGAAGGAACGATACTGACTTTCGCACTGGTGGGTAATCAGAACTGCGGAAAGACTACGCTTTTTAACCAATTGACTGGATCGAAACAGCATGTAGGGAATTTTCCCGGCGTAACTGTGGATCGCAAGGATGGAGAAATCCGGGGGCATTCCGATACGTCTATCACTGATCTGCCAGGTATCTATTCCATGTCACCTTACTCCAATGAGGAACTGGTATCCAGGGATTTTGTGCTGAATGAAAAGCCGAAAGGCATTATTAATATTGTGGATGCTACCAATATTGAGCGGAATCTTTACCTTACGATGCAGCTTTTGGAGATGGATATCCCTGTGGTGCTTGCACTGAATATGATGGATGAAATGACCGGAAACGGGGGCGTGGTGGATGTGAATGCCATGGAAGCCATGCTGGGCGTACCGGTAGTCCCGATTTCGGCGGCTAAGAATCAGGGTGTCGATGAATTGGCCAGACATGCTTTGCATGTCGCTAAGTATCAGGAAAAGCCCCTCAGGCAGGATTTCTGTGACCAGAACGATAACGGTGGAGCGGTGCATCGCTGTCTGCATGCAGTGATCCATCTGATAGAAGACCATGCGGTGCAGGTGGGATTGCCCGTCCGTTTTGCAGCGGCTAAGCTGATTGAAGGGGATAGTTTGATCCTCGATAAGTTGGAATTGGATCAGAACGAAAAGGAAATGCTGGAGCATATTGTACTCCAGATGGAGAAAGAACGAGGTCTGGACCGCAGCGCAGCTATTGCAGACATGAGGTTCGCCTATATTCGCAGGGTGTGCGACGAGTGTGTCACGAAGCCTAAGGAGAGCAGGGAACATATCCGCAGTCAGAGGATGGATAAAATCCTGACTGGAAAATTTACAGCTATTCCAGTGTTTATCGGTATTATGGGCTTGGTGTTCTATCTGACTTTTAATGTGATCGGTGCATGGCTGCAGGATGTACTGGCGGCCGGTATTGAGATTCTTACCGGGTGGGCCGACAAGGCCATGACTGCGGCGAGTGTCAATGAAGTGGTGCATGGATTGGTAATTGACGGTATTTTTGAGGGAGTTGGCAGCGTGCTCAGTTTTCTTCCTGTTATTGTGACGATGTTTTTCTTCCTTTCCCTGTTAGAGGACAGCGGGTACATTGCTCGTGTGGCATTTTTCATGGATAAGTTGCTCAGGAAGATAGGGTTGTCCGGGCGCAGTATTGTACCGATGCTGATTGGCTTCGGCTGTACGGTGCCTGCCGTAATGTCCACCCGTACACTGCCCAGCGAACGCGACCGTAAGATGACGATTTTACTCACTCCATTTATGAGCTGTACGGCGAAACTGCCGATTTACGCATTCTTTGTCAATGCCTTTTTCCCGCGCCAAGGCGGATTGGTCATGACGGGCCTGTATTTACTGGGGATTTTGATAGGGATTCTGGCGGCGATAGTGTTTAAGCGAACGATGTTTAAAGGGGAAGCGGTGCCTTTTGTCATGGAACTTCCCAATTATCGAATGCCTAGTCCGAGAAATGTGCTTCAGCTTCTTTGGGAAAAGGCAAAGGATTTTCTTCAGAGAGCCTTTTCCGTGATTCTGGTAGCTACTATTGTGGTATGGTTCCTGCAGAGCTTTGATTTTCATTTCAATCTGGTGGAAGACTCTCATAACAGCATATTGGCGGCAGCCGCAGGATTTCTTGTACCTCTCTTTAAGCCGCTCGGCCTCGGGGACTGGCGTATCTGCACCTCGCTGATCAGTGGCTTTATGGCCAAGGAAAGCGTTGTATCCGTGCTGGAAGTGCTGTTTGGCAACGAAGGCGGCGTGGCGGCGGCAATGAGTCCGCTTTCGGCGGTTCCGCTATTGGTATTCAGTCTTTTATATACGCCCTGTGTGGCGGCGATTGCTTCTATTAAGAGGGAATTGGGCCCGAAGTGGGCGATATGCGTAGTGCTTTGGCAATGTGGCATCGCCTGGGCAGCCGCACTGATCGCACGGCTGATTGCGCTTGCTTTTATGACGTCTGCGCCGCTTTAAGGAGATGCCAGTTGTTTTGTTTCTTATTGAAACAGAGTGTATCCGGATTTGAAGTGACGGTAAATTTTCCAAACAATGATAACCGGAAAACTTATCATCAGATAGGCTGTGCTCAATGCGCCTGCTAGTCCGCCGATGATACATATTATTATCATTCCAATACTCATGGGATATTGCCCTCTCTTTCCTGATAATTTTTATGATATGTGCACTATTATAGTTAACGACATTATAAATTTTGTTTTCGACCTTGCGGAAGCTTTCATATATGGCCCTTGTAAGAGCCGGAAACAGAAACTTGTTATGTCGTTTACTGTATTATAAAGAACAGGAAAGAACGCGAAAATAGAAAATGGACTTTCTTAGCGTAAGTTGAGCGAAATAATAGCACAATATTAGCGAGAAATTAGCAGGATTTTAACAGCGTTTGTAAAGTGGTATTCGACAGCAATGTAAAAAGCCGAAGCATCTGCTTCGGCTTGTAAGCGGAGTTGGAGGGATTCGAACCCTCGTGCCCCGGAGGGCAAACGCATTTCGAGTGCGCCCCG
>CAYXKS010000408.1:0-3065 GCA_964465725.1 uncultured Bacteroides sp.
CAGACGAGCTGCATGGCGCGTGTACGCTCAGCGCAGCGAGTGCGCAGAGCTGTTGTCATAGGTGTTCTTTTCATACTTATATGTGTACTACTACAGGCAATACACCTCTTTATATATATTAGAGTCTACAAGTTAAGAAAAAGTTTCATAAATCTTAAATTTTTTTGAAATTTTTTATGACTTTTCAAAAAGAGCTGTCATAACAAGCCGATGAACATCCTTCAGCCATACTTGTAATTCCTCCCCCTCCGAATCCTGCCACAAATTTTCTACTCCAAGCTGTTCTGTAGTCTCCGTCCTGCTGTAAACAATATCTTCCGTCGCCAAATCTTCCCCATCAGACAGTGCAAAAACACATTCTTCAAGATTTTCAATCGTCGCAAAAAGCATTGTTGCATCCATGAAAAGCACATCTCTGTCAATTCTCGCTGCATCCAGTTTTTCCACGGTCCAATCACAGTTAATCTGCAGAGAATAGTTCTGTGCTTCTCCTGCCACTGCCGAAGTAGTCAACTCTATTCCCCCGTAAGATAATCCCTCCGGAAGCGGCAGTGCATTTACCAGTGCTGACACTTCTGAATTATCTCCCAGATAATGTGTCTTATGCTCAGACAATATCTTAAATGTATCTTCGGTAATTCCCCTGTTGATTCCTGTTACAATTACTTCTCCGGCGGCTGTTTTCAATTCATTGTCAATATAAATAATCTCTTCGAAATCCTTATCTTCGACTTCAGAATAATCAGCCGACAGGTAAATATAACAATCCGTCATATTTAATGTGGAGGGAATCGCCACTGTTGTAATTTCCTCATCCGGGAGATAAGTTACTGATTCCTCTACAGGATTCAGACCCTCACTCGGTATCGCGTCATCGGGTATCACATAAGTAGTTTCATCGTTGATATCTGTTCCCGGTACAGCATTCTCTGTTCCCCCTGTAATGGCTCCTTCTGTAATGCTTTCCGGCTGGTTCTCGTTTTCCCATTCATATTTTCCATCAAACGCAAAAGGGTTCTTTTCGCTTTGGTTCACCTCATCCTGCGCCCATCCCCATTCCCGTCTGCCGTCAAACTCAAAAGGCTGGTTTTCCCCGGATTGAGGAACTATATAGTCATGCTCGGTCACAGTCTCATCGGGCAAATATGTTTCACTGGAAATGTACGTATGAGGAGTAATAAGACCCATGTACTCTTTCAACATTTCGTTCTTTCCATAATTGTAAGAGCCAAGCGCAACTACTGTTCTGCCTGCATCTACAAGTCCCTTCGCCTCTTCATAGGAGACTGTACAGAATCTGCCCACCTCTTTACCGGAAGCAGTCTGATAAATAACCAGATCATTACCATTTTCATCCTCTGCATAACCACTGATTCCGGCTATGGAATCAGGCAGCATGATTCTTTTATCTGCAGTCATAATATAAAGCGTTCCTCTGTCCCATGTGCTCCAGGCAGGCAGCGGACTCTTCGTGAAAGCCAATACGGATATTGCCATAATAAGGACCATTACTGCTGCTACGGCTGTTCCAAGCACTTTCGGCTTCTCCGCTATATTGCGGATTCGCTCTTTAATACTCTTGCCTGATCCGGTCATGGTCGTCGCCGTACATGCAAAATCCGACAGTCTTCCTCTCCCGCTTATAATCGAAAGCAATGTCTTGCCATAACCGATCCGTTCCTCTTCTCCGAGCATCAGAAGCGCTCCCTCATCACAGGCCAGCTCACAGTCTCGTCTTGACAGTACCGCCGCTGCCCATACAAGCGGATGGAACCAGTAACACACCAGCAATATACTGCGCAGCAGCGACCAGAAGCCGTCGCCATGCCGCTTATGGCACATTTCATGCGTTAAAACATGCCTCAACCTGTTCTCATCTCCTGTGACCGTTTCCGGCAAATAGATGGCTTCCCGTCCCGGCAGTCCATACAGACAGGGAGATGTCAAATGCTCCACCGTAAAAATCTTAACCTTATATTTTCCGTTTTGCCTTTTAACGGCTGCCTTTGCATTTAACTTAAGCAGCACATTCTCCGGCACCGGAAATTCATGCCGTTCGCTATGCAGTTTTCGGCTGAAACGAAAGTTGACAGCCAACATCCACACCGCCATAATTGCCATACCGCCGAACCATACCCTTTTCAATATATCCAGCCAGGTAAGCCCTGTCTTTCCGGCAATAAATACGCTTGTAGGGCCGTCTTCACCTACGGTATCCGAAATCTCCTCGCCCAGAATATATTCCGCCATCTGTTTTCCGGCCTGAGAATTCATATTCAACGTAAAGCTAATAGGCTGCTCCAGCTGACCTGCAAAATCACCGATTTTAGCTTCCAGTTTCTCCACCAAATCCATGATCCTAAATTCGTCAAACGTCCCGATCGACAGATAGATCTCCATCGAAACCGGAACTATAAGCCGAATCGCTACCAGAATCCACAGCGCATATTGTAATCTGCTGCTGATCTTGCCCTTGAAAAAATGTCTGACCAGCATAACACAAATAATCAAAACTGAAGATGTAATAACAATTTCTTTCATCATTTCTACCCCTATACTGTTTCTAAAGCTTCTTGCCTGAGTTCTATGCCAATAAGTTAAGCCAATACACAGCCTCCGGCTTAACTAAATAACATTGACTGTGAATATCAACCTATGATTCCTTATTTCTCGCCTGATCCAAAATATCATACAACTCCTGTATCTCCTCATCCGAGAGCGCCTTGTCTTCCACCATGGCATTCACCATCATGCCAAGACTGCCCCGGTACACCTTCTCCAAAAATCCCCGCGTTTCCTGCATGGACACCTCCTCCCTGGATACGAGAGGATAAAATATCTTGGCCCTGCCGCCTTGCCTGTGCGCGATAGCCCCCTTCTTCTCCATACGGCCCAGCATTGTAATAACGATATGCTTATCCCATCCTGTCTCCTCCTGCAGGAAAGCTGTCAGCTCCGTGATTGTACCCTGCCCGCTCTCCCACAGCCTGTTCATGATTTTCCACTCGCCATCTGACAAATTAACCATTTTAATCACTCGCTCCTCTCGCTCCAATGTCATTTAG
>CAYXKS010000409.1:0-3050 GCA_964465725.1 uncultured Bacteroides sp.
TGTCCCACATTCTCTGCAGCAGCATAATCACGACAAACAAAAATCCGCCCACGCACACCGCTGCCGCTGCCATCTTGTCGAAATCCAGATTCACAAACCAGTTGTTGAACAGATGCTGCAGCAGATACATATCCTGCTGGGGATAAGCTCCCGCCACAAGATATGCCTCCCTGTAAATCTTGAACGAATTCAGGAACGACAGAATCACGATCGTGTACAGACTACCTTTCAGATTCGGAAGTATGATTCTATAGAAACACTGCCTCTCGGAAGCTCCGTCCACCCTGGCAGCCTCCAGCAGTTCGCCTGGAATTCCCAGGATTCCTGCCAGCCAGAGCACTACCGTATAGCCCGTATTTTTCCAGATATAGCTGAAAACCAACACCCAGAAAGCCGCGCTGCTTCCCAGATAATCCGTGTAGATCTCTCCCCACAGCCCTGTCCACTCGCCGATTCGCGTCAGGAACAGGTTCAAAAACCCCTGCTTGTAGAACATCATTTTCCACACGATAACAATCGTGGCCGTAGGCATCGCCAAAGGAAACAGGTACAGGGATTTGATTGTCCCCATACTCTTAAGCCTGCTGACAGGCATCGCGATCATAAGTCCAATCACCACCAGCAGCGGAATACACACAATTGTAAATCGGAACGTGTTCTTCACCGCCAGCACAAACGCCTGGTTTGTAAAAATCGTTTTATAGTTGTCAAACCACACAAGCTGCCCCGTCACCACCGTCCTGAAGGAGCGCCCGAATACATCCAGAAACGGCATTAGAACGAAAACCGCCACTCCTGCGAGACTCGGCGCCAGGAACATCAGGAAGGCTCTCGCTTCCTTATGACTCTTCACACTTGCCCGGCGCTTTTTTTGTCGAAGCTTGTTTCCTTTGGCCTCCATGGTGAAATTTTCTTTCTCTTTTTTCATAGATACCACTCTGCTATCATCTCTTTTCGTCTTTTTCATGATCTATTGTTAACGACATTAGAAATTTTGTTTTCGGGCTTGCAGAAGCTTCCGTATATGGTTTCTGCAAAAGACGGAAACAGAAATTTCCTATGTCGTTTACTATATTATTCGGCCATATAGATCGCCATATTTTTCTCCACATCGTTGACCGCTTCCTCCAGGCTCCTGTCTCCTCGCATATACTCAATACCCGCCTGATACACGGACTCTTCCAGCACGCTGTCTTCCACATAAGGCGTATCTACTGTCTTCATACGGTTTCGCAATTCCCCGGCCTGCTCTTCGTCAAACCAGTATATTTTCCAGGCAAAGCCCTGTCCGTTCTCATCAATGTATGCCATCTCACTGTATGCCACATCCGGCGACTCATAATCATCCGGAAATAACGATTTCTCAAAACTCTCCTGATTGATTGAAAAGCCCATTGAGCTAATATCCTGCGGCCCCATAAGTACCTTAAGGAGTCCTTCCGCATGTTCTGTATGCTCTGTCACCGCACTGATTCCCACCAAGGTATTCGCGCAGAACACATTGCTGCTCTGCCCGTTCATCGGAACATTGACACAATCCTCAAACCGTTTTGTCTTCGGCACGGACGTCAACTCCGCGTAAGCGTAGGCATATCCCAGGGTTCCGGCCAAAAGCTGGCGGTAGCCCATTGTATAATTCATATCATCCATTCCATAGGCAAAATACCCGTAATCCTCATAATTCGTACCATAATATTCTATATATTCTTCGTTTCTTTTCTCATAATCTTCAATCACTTCCTCCGGCAGTCCGTCCATCTGCGCTTCGTAAATCCGCTTCGTCTGTATCAGAAATTCTTTCACTGCCGCCAAATCAATCTCTCCGCTCCCGGTCTTCCATGCAGGCACACATGCCATGCTGAAAGTTTTCATGACGCCCTTCTCCGAACAGACACGCAAAAGATCCTTCTCCGGAATGTCGGCACGAAGCTCCTCCACTGCATCCGCGATATCCTCCAGATTCTGAATATCTGACACATATTTTTCCCTGCACAAAAGTGTGGGAAGGTTAATATCACAGGGTATCGTATATATCCTGCCATCCTGTCTGAACGCCTCTACGATGTTGTCAAACAGATTTTCATCCTCTGTAAGACTGTCAATCAGAGGGCTTAAATCCGCCAGCAGCCCTTTCTCTATGTAAGAATCCATTGGCAGATCGTCCAGAATCAGGACATCCGGCCCGTTTCCCGCCATGACCTTTGTATTCAGCTTCTTAATCGCGTCCTCTTTCGTGACGGAACTGTTCTCCTCTATACCGATTTCATACTCCACATATACCTCCGGATGCTCCATCTGATAGATAGAGATCGCCTGGCGCAAAGTATTATTCTCCGTCAGACTATAAGCCTTCACTGTCTCATTCGGCACTGTGGGCACATTCGGGTCATAGACATAGTGAGCCAGACGGGAATCCGTATAAATTGCCATAAATTCATTGTTCTCCAGGGTTACCATTCCCAGCAGATGACAGCTCGGATTCGCAAGCGAAGACAAGTTGCCATCTATGATCTGTTCCATGGCTTTGCCGCCTATCACATGACGGTACACACCCTTATCACCGGCCAGATATATCACTCCCTCTTCCCCTGCAAAAAAATACATGTCACACCAGCTTCCGCCGTTAAAAGTCCTGTCGCCATAATTTTCCTTCACAAAAGTATCCAGAGCCTCATCCGTGATATACTCTTTCGTATCCATGTCATAGATCAACAGGCTTTCAAAGTCATAACCGTCTATAATCATCCTGTTTCCCTGAAAAACAATTTTCTGCGGGCTGTTCTCCAGAGTGAGAAACTGCACACAGCTTCCGTCTTCTTTGACCTCATAGAGCACTGTGCCGTATGTTCCCACAAAAGCTCTTCCGTTATCTGCAATCCAGATATGAAGCGGATCTTCCTCCTCTGCCGCAGGCAGCTCGGCCCTCACCTGCGTTCCATCCGGCTTCACAATAAGCACCGTGACATGTTCCTTCCACCATCCTTCACCCGACACCTCCTGAAAACTGTCTTCGCTCGTATCGTCCGCTGTATCTGTATCCATACTGTCGG
>CAYXKS010000410.1:0-3046 GCA_964465725.1 uncultured Bacteroides sp.
TGCGCTGAGTGTACACGCGCCACGCAGCCCATGCAGCTCGCCTGCATGTGTGCATATGCGCAGGTATGCGCTACTACTTGCACCGTACTTTTCACAAAACGTTTGTGTCTGGAAAGAAATGAGGTGCAAGTATGAATGAGCGGATAGTGATGTATCTGCATGGTGGCAGTGGGAATCATGGCTGTGAGGCAATTATAAACAGTACGTGCCATATGATAGAGGAACTGCCTAAATTGCTTGTAACAAACAGCGAGCAGGAGGACAAGAAATATTCCCTTGCTCCGCTATGCGATATTCTGCAGGAGAAGAAGATTGCGGAACACTTTTTTGCCCACGTATGGTATTACGTATGGAGGGCGGTTTTTCATGACCCAGAGTCGTTTATGAGATATCGCTTTAGACAGGTGTTAGGCAAGAACAGAGCGCCGTTGTATCTGTCAGTTGGAGGTGATATGTATTGCTATGAACTCTCCAAGAGGGAGGCAATCGTAGCTAACAGCACTTTCAATAGAGCTGGGGGGAAGACTGTTCTGTGGGGCTGCTCAATAGAGCCGGAATTGCTGCAGGACGCAGAACTGGTAGAAGATATGAAGCGGTATGCGCTGATTACACCCAGGGAATCAATCACAGAGGAGGCTCTTCGGAGAGCAGGAGTGACGGAAAATGTGAAGCGATTTCCAGATCCTGCATTTGCCTTACGAACAGAGAAGACGAAACTGCCAGAAGACTTTCGGGAAGGGGCAACCGTGGGTATCAATATCAGCCCTATGATCATTCGATATGAAAAGGAGCCAGGGATTACGATTGCCAATTACAAGAGGCTGATAGATCATATTTTGCAGACAACGGAAAATAGTGTGGCGCTTATTCCCCATGTCATGTGGAATTACAATGACGACCGGCTAACACTGGCGGAATTGTATCGGGGGTATGAGGCTAATGCAAGAGTATTTCTTTTTCCGGATTTGCCTTGTCAACAGCTAAAATATATTATTTCGAAATGTAAGTTTTTTATCGGTGCCAGGACGCATTCCACGATCGCTGCATACTCCAGCTGCGTACCTACGCTGGTGGTGGGATATTCTGTGAAAGCGAGAGGGATTGCAAGAGATCTCTTTGGCACGGAAGAAAAATATGTTCTGCCGGTACAGTTGTTACAGACCTCCGATGCGCTGATTGAGGCTTACGAATGGCTGTCGGGGCAGGAAACATTGATCCGTGAAAGGTTGAAGAAAGTGATCCCACAGTACTGTGCGGATGCGGTAAAAGCAGGAGATGAAATCCGTAGGTTATGGAGACAGGTAACGCTATGAGCAGAGTCAGGCAGGCCGGGAAAAATATTTTCTTCGGTTATATCAGCAATTTCATCATCCTGATTATGGGACTTGTGCAAAGAACCGTGTTTATCGCGGTTCTTGATGAGACGCTTCTGGGGGTCAACGGCCTGTATACGGAGATCCTGGGCATGCTTTCCCTGGCAGAATTGGGGATCGGCAGTGCGCTCAACTATAGCCTGTACAAGCCGGTAGCCAACAAAGACCAGGAGAAAATCAAGTCCTATATGCAGCTTTATAAAAAGGCGTATAGAGCGATCGCGGGTGTGATCGCGGTCATTGGACTTGCACTTGTGCCTTTTCTGCCTTATTTGATCAAGGACAGCGGGGGAATCTCGGTTAAGGATCTGACGGTTTATTACCTGATATTCCTTTTTAATACGGTCAGCTCATACTTTGTTGCTTATAAATACAGCCTGTCCAATGCGCAGCAGCGCAATTATATCCAGACCAATATCGCGACGATTACGAAGATCGCCACGGTTTTTGCACAGATCATCATTCTCTTTCTGACCAGGAATTTTCTCTTGTACCTGCTGACGCAGGCGGTAGTGGAACTGGTGCAGAAGATTTTTGTCAGTGTTTATTTCAACAGACTGTATCCTTATCTGCGCGACAGGAATGTACGGAAACTTCAGAAAGAAGAGACGGATGTGGTCGTCACCAAGACGAAGGCGCTGATGTTTCATAAGATCGGGGATGTAGCCAGGTTGTCTACGGACAGCATTATTATCACTTATTTTATGAATGTAAAATGGGTGGGGCTTGTTGGAAACTATACGATGATTATCACTTATGCGGCCAATTTTATCAGCGTTATTTTCAACTCTGTCATTTCCGGCTTTGGGAATCTGGTAGCTACGGAATCGCGGGACAAGCAGTACAGTATGTTTAAGGTATACCGGTTTTTTGCCTGCTGGCTCTACGGGTTTGTGGCGGTCGGATTCTGGCTGCTTCTGACGCCTCTTGTCACGGGGATCTGGCTGAATGAGAGCTGGAAGCTTGGACAGACAGCGCTTACGTTGATCCTGATCGACCTCTATTTTAAGGGCGGCAGAGTTGTGCTCGTCAATTTCAAGATTGCGGCGGGGGTGTTTGAGCAGGACAAGTATCTGTCTCTGATCCAGGGGGTGGTAAATCTTGTATTGTCGATTGTGGGAATTCAGTACATTGGGCTTGCGGGTGTATACGTGGGAACCGTGGTGTCCGGGGTATTGGCCAATCTGATTCAGCCTGTGATCGTATATCGAGATTGCTTTGGAAGAAGCGCCTGGTCTTATTTCGCGGATGCGGTGAAATATATCGGTGTAATCGTCGGAGTCGTTCTGCTTATGGTGCCTGTGAAGCAAGTTGTCCTGGCGGATGTCAATCTGGTGACATTTGTCGGAATGGCGGCGATCATTTCGGTTGTATACAATCTGGCGTTCTTTTTGTTTTTCAGGAAAACGGAGGAGTTTGGGTATTTGTGGACGCTGGTGAAGGGGAAGAAAATATTTATGCGGAAATAGAAAAATGGTGTGGTGTTGAACCAATGTCGTTAAGTTGAGCCGGACGCACCTGACATTGTGTAGTTGTCCTGAGGACGCGCTTGCGCTCGATTCCAAACGCAGCGGTACTAAGCTCGTGAAAAACCTCGCTAAGTGCCGGCGTTTTCCAACGGCCCTCAGGACAACTACACAATATCAGGTGCTGTGTATTGGCACAATTTTATT
>CAYXKS010000411.1:0-3031 GCA_964465725.1 uncultured Bacteroides sp.
ATCCTGCTTTAAATAATATTTAAATTTCTCTTTACTGTCTATCATCTCTTCACCGCCCTGATTCTGATAACCAAAATCTTACTGCCCGTGCCAGATTTTCCATCGGTTTTCCAAGCAATCCATTCTTAAATATGGCCTGTTTGCAATCCATCTTCAAGCACTCATACAGGTCCTCTCCTCTATCCCATAACAATACAATATACCTTTATACGCCATCTTAGCCGCATCACAACCAGCACTTCACCTGTTCAAGATACTTCCCATACGCTCCGTCTCTTGCTGCCGCTTCACGGTTAGCTGCTTCTCCCACAATCTCATGCTTCTTAAGCGGCATCTTGTCCGGCGCCTGACGCACATACCATTCATACTCCAGATCCATGTTGCCGATGTCAAGCACCCTGTACCCTCTCCGAAACAGTTCAACAGCCAGGAACTTGGCCGCCACGCCAATGGACAGCAAAAACAGCCTGTCCGTGCCGTACTGTGTACATGCCCTTGTAATCTCAGGCAGCGCACTGTAAGCGTCCTTCGGAGGACAGATGATGCGCTCTACGGACCTGGCACTGTCAAGCAAGTCATTCCCGACACCGTTATGTGTCTTCGTGCCTTCCACGATAACAACGTCTTTATTTTCCCATATTTTTCTTATTTTTGCAAACCATCTGTCGCAACTGCTGCGGTCACTGCCGTAATAATAGCAGCGCGACACAAAAGTTGAGTAATATATCCTGTCAGGATTGCAGTATTTTTCATAGGTTTTACGGCAGAAAAGCAGATGATCTTTCCAAAATTGCCTGCTGGCCTTATGATGATCCGAGAGAGTATCAAAAATACCCGGAATCGTCACCATCAGATCATCATAGGGATAAGCCAGTATCTCCGCCAAACCTTTCCCGATTTCCGGCGAAGCTTTCTGAAGCATCAGATCAACGCCCTTAATCATCACGATCTCTCCATCGCCAAAACGCACCATGCTTTTCTCTGTATTAAGGAGTTCGTCGATTGTCTCGTCGACTGTGTGTACCTTAATTCGATTATGCAAAATATTTTTTTCATACAAAAAATAGACGGCCGCGGCCAGAAAATCCTTCACTTTACGTTTCATATGTTATTTTCCAATCTGACAATTTCAAGTAATCTTTGATATATTTTCTGTTCAAAGGGCATGAGAACCCTGTATATGAACCAAATCATAGCGCACGCATAGATAACTGCAGACAAGGCGCTCGTTATTGTTATTTGCAGCCCCACAATATCCGCTGCCGCAGAAAATATCCGTTTCGCCACAAATTCATTTCCGCACATCCAGAGCGTCTGCGCCCCTGCATCATGAAAACATCCAATCCCTGCAAACAGTTTTGCCAGTACAACATAAAACAGAATCAACAAAAGCGCCCGGAGCACAAAATATATTTCTCCGCCCATGGGAATACTCCGGCTTATTATTTCCCTCAAAACGTCCTTATTCATATATACAAGTGCTGTATATCCTGCCAGCAGCGCCGCACCACCCAGTTGAAAAACTTTACGCTGAGTGCTGAAATTCTTCTTCTCTTCTGTCAGTCTTTCATGAAACAGATATCCGACCGCGTAATAAATCAAATAGTGAAGAGCAGAATCTATATTAAATATCCATGATGGCGTTACATCCGGCCTATTCGGCAGCACAGAAATTGTTATAAAATAAATAATAACCGAAATGCCCAGCAGCAAAATCTTTTTTTTTAAAAGTCTTCTCAGCAAGTCAAACAAAATACTCATGCAAAAAAGACATGAAAAAAACCAGAGCGAAGAAGCATACATTTGATTTCTGATACCAAAAACAAACTGCTTTCCATAACCCAGATATTTGTATATATCTTCGTCCGTTGTCAAAATAATCACAATCATACTGACTGCCGCAAAAAACAAGTATGGAAGCATAATCTGCTCAAATTTCTTCCTGACAGATTCCCCTATGCTCAAATTCTCCAGACGGTCAGCAAAAATACCAGAGGCAAAAAAGAATAACGGCACATGAAAAAGAAAAACAAAATCATGCAGGCCTCCCGTCTTGTTCCCCAGATGCCCGCAGAAAATCGCGACAATTCCCAACAACTTAAATACATCAATCCATTCAATTCTTCGTGTTTTCACTCCTCCGATGTCCTTCTTTCCTTTTCCCGCTCTGTCGTATAATTTCCAATATTTTTTCATAATATTGTTCATAATTATACTTCTCTGACAGCGCCCGATATCCTGCCGCCCCCATAATCTTCATCCGCTCTCTGTCAGAAAGCATCTCCGCAAGCTTCTCCTGCAGGCTTTCCTTGTCACAATCTTTGAATAAATATCCTGTCACGCCATCCTCCACATAACATGCCGTCCCGTTGGCGTCACTGCAGATCACCGGAAGTGAATAACTCATGGCTTCCAGCTGCGAGACAGATGCCATCTCCCGTGTGCTGGGAATCACATAGAGGTCCGCGGCCAGATATTCTTTCTCCATCTCGCTTCGGGGCACATTCGTCTTCACCGTGACCACATCCTGCATGTGGTGTTCCGCCACATATTGTCTGACCTTCTCGCAGTTCTCTTTCTGAAACTGCATGGTGGCTTCCCCGATTAATGTCAGGTGCAGTTTCAGGCGTCCCTGCTTCCCGGTCGATCGTAATCCATCATCCATCCTCATGGTATTACCGCCATGACCTGCTTTACCTTCTGTCGTACAAAGAACAATGTCTGGCACAGCTTCCGCCCCAGTCATTTTTCCCAACAATTCCTCCACAACCTGCAACAGCATCAAATGATGCTTCCTGGGCTCATATTTCCCGATACAGAGGATGTGTATCGTATCCTCCGAAAAAAAAGTTCTCTCCTCCGGAGCTCTCCGGGGTTCCACAACAAAAGGAACGAAAAAATCATTCTCCTTTATGGACGTCCCTGGTTTCTGCACACCCATCACAGGCGTCATCCGCATCTTTGGCGATAAGCTGCCCACAATGCGGTGAGCAAGGTCCGTTTTAACCGGCTCCGACCACATTGGATTCTG
>CAYXKS010000412.1:0-3024 GCA_964465725.1 uncultured Bacteroides sp.
AGGTGAGGGAGACGGTAGCGCATCTGATCTATTATGATAATGCCAGAGATGAGATTATGGATTGCCTGAAGGAGTTTTCATAGAATAATTTATTTGCATGCTTTCCATATACCAGCTGTATCCGGTAAAGATAATAGTTCTCTTTTCGCCGTGAAAAAGCGGAGCAGTGGACCGCTCAAACCATTTGCACACGTCTTCGCTGGTTCTCCCCTCGCCTTCGATTTTGGCATTCACGTTCGATTGAATCATCATAAATTCAATAAAGGCATTTTGATCGAATTCATATTCCATTTCATATTGAATCTGGCTACGCATCAGAAAGCCGTATTGTGCCACATCTTCTGCTGTCCAGACGGATTCGTCACGGAACGGCCTGGGAAATTCCTTTAAATAGATATCATGCCACCAGGCAGTGTAGGCAGGGCAGTCTTTCATATGGTCGGAAATGCAGAAGTCGTAGATCAGGAGATAGCCGTGCGTATTCATGACACTGTTCAATTTCTGCAAAAAAGGTCCTTTCTCTACCCACTGGATAACCCCGGCGGCAGTGATGATGTCAAATTTCCTGTTAAGAACAGGCAGGTCCTCTGCTCTGCTTACGATAAAATCATATCCTTCCGCATCTTCACAGATTTCTTTTGCGACGGCAATCATCTCATCGGAGATATCGGTTCCCGTTACATGGCGGCATATCAGCTTCAGCGCTTTCGAGGACAGACCGGCGCCGCAGCCGATGTCCAGGCCGTTTGAAAATATCTGACCGGTGACATCTTTCTGAAACCGTTCTATCACTTGCCTGTGTAGAAAAGGGCGGTTCTTGTATCCTTCTGCGATTCTCCGGAAGTCAAAGTCTTTGGGAGTCATTTTGGTTCTCCTGTACAGTTTATATTGATCTTAATGATCGAAATTATTGTATATGAAAACAAGAGCAGTGTCCAGGTTAATTGACATTTTTGAACGAATTTGTCACAATATTTCATAGCTATTGTAAAATGCATTGATTGCAGTCGGAAGGAAAGGAGCAGATGATTTATGTAGAAAGTGAAAATAACGGTTTTGAAAAAAGAATTTTATCCTGAATATGCGGAGGAGTATCTGACTGACGGGAGAGCGGCCGGACCATGCTCTCTGCTGGAGGTTGGGGATGCTTTTATCTTTGAAGGAGGTGCAGAAATGCCACCAGGATTCTGTCCGTGGGCATGGATTGACATATATCGCAATGTAAGCGCGATATCTACAGGTTCAACCTATACTCCATGGAATAACAAAGAGCAATTGACGATTGCATGCTGCACAGATGGAATACGTCCGGTTATTTTTAGGATTGAGGCTATCTAAATTCCCGTGCAGATTTGCTATACGGAATAAGGAACTTTGAGTAAAGTACAATGGAATAGAATATGCAACTGTGATAAAATAGATGAAAATAGAATAAAAGAGGTTTTTACAATGATACGAGTTACAGTCTGGAATGAATTTCGTCATGAACAGGCAGACGAAAAGGTAAAGGAGATATACCCGAAAGGGATACATGGGTGCATTGCAGATTTTTTGGAAAAGGATACGGAACTATCCATCAGAACGGCGACTTTGGATATGCCTGAACACGGATTGACAGAAGATGTACTTTCCGAAACAGATGTCCTTGTTTTTTGGAATCATATGTTTCAGGATGAATTTCAGGACGAGATAGCGGAGCGGGTACAAAATCATGTATTGGCCGGAATGGGACTTGTCGTTCTGCATTCGGGGCATTATTCAAAAATTATGAAACGTCTGCTTGGGACTACCATGACGCTCAGATGGCGGCATGGCGACAGAGAGAGGCTTTTCTGTACCTGCCCTGCCCACCCGATCGCGCAGGGTATCCCACCCTTTTTTGATATACCAGAAGAAGAAATGTATGGAGAGTTTTTTGATATCCCCAAGCCGGATGACATCATTTTTACAGGCTGGTTTGCAGGTGGGGAGGTATTCCGAAGTGGATGTACTTTTTCGCGTGGACTCGGCAAAATTTTCTATTTTCAACCGGGGCATGAAGAATACCCTAATTATTACATTCCGTATATACAGAAAATCATTGATAATGCGGTACACTGGTGTTATTCAGAAACAAGGAATTCAAAACCTTTGGACAATACTGCGGTAGAGCGTTTTTTGGAAGAGGAGGGTTAGCAGGAATGGAACTTTCTGTTTTTTATGACCATATACTGGAAGCGGCACATCAAACCGGTAAAAGCACATCAGAGATACTGAAATACTGTCATGACATTGGCATAAACGGTTTGGAAATGAACTTTTCGTTCCTTGATGAAAATAAAAAGGCTGTTTGTTCTGAACTTTCTGATTCGGGGGTGAAAATAAGCTGTCTCTATGAAATGTTTGACTTTGGCAGAAATAAGGACACTTCAAAAGGAAAGAGAATGATTGAAACGGCATTGGAAATGAAAGCTTCTAACATTTTAGTCGTTCCGGGGGAAATGGAAAGCTGGGAAGCCGCTGAACTGTCTGTCTGCAGTGATGCTTATGATACGGCGGAACAATATATGGACCAAAGCGCAAGTATTCAGAATATGCAGTGTGCTTTAATTGAGCTTGTCGGGTATGCCGCAAAAACGGGAATACAGGTTACATTGGAGGATTTCGATGGATTTATGCAGCCGTTTGCGCGAATAAACCAGCTGCTTTGGTTTATGAAACACGTTCAGGGGCTAAAGTACACACTGGATATGGGGAATTTTGCTTTCAGCAATGAAGATGTGGTTAAAGCCGCGGATGTTTTAGAGGAATACATAGTACATGTTCACTGCAAGGACCGCAGGGAGAGCCGGTATGTCAAAGGGGAATTTTGCAGGGGACTTGGACAATGTGCGGCTGGTGAAGGCTATATACCGATAGCCAGTCTGATAAAACGTCTAAAAGAGAGCGGATATAACGGCTACCTTGCGATTGAGCATTTTGGTGTGCAAAATCAGATTTCCTATATAGAGAAATCGGCAGATTACTTAAAAAAACTCATTTCAG
>CAYXKS010000413.1:0-3014 GCA_964465725.1 uncultured Bacteroides sp.
GGCTTAATAGTTACTTATCCTTTAACTTTTGGATAAAAACGGGATTGTATACGAACTTATTTCCCGATATACTGTAAATGTTCAGAATTATTTTGTATTTTTTCATCAGTTCTGCACATGCTATGCAGGAACTATTAATAAAGCATGCGATGATCAGAACAGCCGGAAGCAGAAAATTTCGGCAGTCCGATCGGATAACAGGAGGATGAAAAAATGGACTATAATAATATACCGTTGAATCTGGGAGTGGCGTTGACGACGAATCGGGCGGCGATGGACCGGTTTGTAGATATGTCGGATGATGAGAAGGAAGAGTTTATTGAACGGAACCGGGGCGTGATGTCCGAGAGTGAGATAGACAAGCTGGTTAATTCTCTGGCAAAAGAGGATGAGGAACCGGATTTGCATCTTGAGAATGTTAATGATATCTTTAAGGGGCCGAGTATCGGATAAGTTTTATCCGCTTACTGAAAATTCCATTAAGGTTGCGAACAGCAGCCTTAGTGGAAAGAAGTGGGGAGCAGGAATAGTTTATATGAAGATACAATTACCGGACAAAGTACATACAATTATAGAAACGCTGACAGAAGCGGGATACGAGGCGTATGCCGTGGGCGGCTGTATTCGTGATTCTGTATTGGGTAGGACGCCCAATGATTGGGATATCACGACTTCCGCGAAACCTGAGGAGATGAAGAGGCTATTTTCGAGAACGGTTGATACCGGTATAAAGCATGGTACGGTGACGATATTGATGGATAAGGAAGGCTTCGAGGTCACTACCTACCGTATAGACGGGGTATATGAGGACGGAAGGCACCCTAAAGAAGTAACGTTTACAGCGAATCTGGAAGAGGATCTGAAGCGGCGCGATTTTACCATCAATGCCATGGCATACAATGAGCAGGCAGGGCTGGTTGATATTTTCGGCGGAATACAGGATATTGAGCGCGGCGTAATCCGTTGCGTCGGCAACGCTGAGGAACGTTTTACGGAAGATGCGCTTCGCATGTTGCGGGCCGTTCGGTTTTCGGCGCAGTTGGGGTATCAGATTGAAGAAAACACGGAAGATGCGATTCGGAAGCTAGCGCCGAGTCTCAGGCTGATCAGTGCAGAGAGGATTCAGGTAGAGTTGGTCAAGCTTGTGGTTTCAGATCATCCGGATTATCTGCGGACCGCCTATGAGACGGGTATTACGAAACAGGTTCTTCCGGAATTTGACCTGTGTATGGAGACACCACAGAGTAACCCTCATCATTGTTACAATGTGGGGGAGCATATTTTGCATTCGATGATGGAGGTAGAGCCGGATAAAGTACTGCGGTTGGGGATGCTTTTTCATGATATTGGAAAACCACAGACGCTGACGGTGGATGACATGGGGATTAGCCACAATAAAGGACACGCGGATGTGGGGGAGAAAATGACAAATCAGATTCTTCACCGCTTAAAGTTCGACAATGATACGATTTATAAGGTGACGAGAATCGTACGTTATCATGACCAGGTAGTCGGAGATTCTCCAGCCGGTGTCAGACGGGCGGTCAATCGTGTCGGGGAAGAGATTTTCAGAATGTTGTTTGCTGTAAAGCGTGCGGATATTCTAGCGCAGAGTGAATACCAGAGAAAAGAAAAGCTTGAAAAACTGGCGTACATAAAGGAACTTTATGATGAAATCTGCAGAAAACAGGAATGTATGAGCCTTAAGGAACTAGCAGTCACAGGGACAGATTTGATCGCTCTCGGTATAGCGCCGGGGAAAGAGATCGGTGTACTTTTAAATGAACTGCTTGAAATTGTTTTGGAGGAGCCAGAGCGCAATACACGGGAAGAGTTGTTGCGTATTTGTGCCACGAAGCTTGCGTAGGCATAGATAATTTTTCAAATGAATACTTTTACACTTGCTTTCATAAGATAGGATAGACGACAAAGCAGGGGGTATTCGCGTGAATGACAGAAGCGTCAGTTTATTGGATCAGTATGAAATAGAGGTGAATCGCACTTGGAAAGGACGAGGTGCGATTCTGTGTGAATCAGACAGGGGGCTACTTATTCTTAAGGAGTATGGCGGTCCTGCCGAAAAAATAAAATTTCAGGATTTCCTGTTAAGGCATATCAATGAAAGTGGCGTAGTTCAGGTGGAGACGATCCTTAGAACGAAAGAGGGGGAGCTGATCGTTTCTGATGCGGATGGTGTGCCATACATAGTGAAGTCTTATTATGAGGGCAGAGAGTGCAATTACAGGGATACGGACGAATGCAGCCAGGCTGTCCGTACTCTTGCCATGCTTCATAATGTGGCGGATCTTACCGGTTATGAGGAATTGCAGAGTCAACCTGTTTTTAGGGTTGAGAATGAATATGAAAAACATAATCGGGAATTAAAAAAGGTTAAGAAATTCCTGCAGGAAAAGAGCCAGAAGACCGATTTTGAAATATATCTCATGAAGCATTATGATTATTTCATGAATAATGCCTTGCAAATTACCGATGAATTGCGGTATTATGCCTATGAGGAAGATGCTTATGAATTTCCGGTTGTTTGCCATGGCGATTATCAGTATCATAATATTCTGCGGACGGAGTCGGGGGATGTACTCATTAATTTTGAGAAATGTGTGAGGGATTATCCTGTGCGTGACC
Source organism: uncultured Bacteroides sp. (assembly GCA_964465725.1). GTDB lineage: Bacteria > Bacillota > Clostridia > Lachnospirales > Lachnospiraceae > UBA3282. Next base: position 2,644 of record CAYXKS010000413.1, read on the forward strand.
TGTATTTGTTCTTGCGGAAGCTTTTGGAAAAAAATAATTGGTCGCAGACACTTGGGGATTTGCTTCTGGAGAGTTATAATAAAGAGAAGAGTCTGACAGACAGGGATTATAAGCAGCTATATTATAGATTGGCATACCCGGAGAAATTCTGGAAGATTGTTAATTTTTACTATAACACAGGCAAAGCATGGATTCCTGGCAGGAATATGGAGAAGATTGAGAAGTTGTTTGCTCAGGAGCGGGAGAAGCAGCTTTTCCTAGAAAATATATTCAGACGATAGATATGGAAAGAAAACCTATGAATCATTAAGCTGGCAGGCGGAAATAGAAAGGATAAGGATTCAAAATGCACGGAAGAATTTTACAGGCAG
>CAYXKS010000414.1:0-3011 GCA_964465725.1 uncultured Bacteroides sp.
CAGAGAATCGCTCCACCTGCTGCGCCGCGCACCGTATTGTGGGACAGCCCGACAAATTTCCAGTCATATACACTGTCTTCCCTGATTCGGCCCACACTGATGCCCATACCATTCTCATAATCCACATCCAGTTTCACCTGAGGACGGTTATCTTCTTCCATTACCTGAATGAACTGTTTCGGTGCGCTGGGAAGGTTAAGCTCCTGCGGAAGTCCTTTAAAATTCACCAGCTTCTCAATAAGCTGCTCCTTCGTCGGATTTTTTCTGAACTTAACAAATACGGCTGCCGTATGCCCATTCAGTACTGGCACACGGATGCACTGGCATGTAATCACCGGACTCTTAGCCGGAACGATCTCTCCATTCTCAACTTTGCCCCAGATTCTGAGCGGCTCTTTCTCGCTCTTATCTTCCTCACCGCCAATATACGGAATTACATTCTCTATCATCTCTGGCCAATCCTTAAACGTCTTACCCGCGCCGGAGATAGCCTGATAGGTTGTAGCAACCACTTCATAAGGCTCAAATTCCTTCCAGGCCGTCAATACCGGCGCATAACTCTGGATGGAACAGTTCGGTTTCACGGCAATAAATCCCCTCTTCGTCCCCAAGCGCTTTTTCTGTGCCTCGATCACTTCAAAATGCTCCGGATTGATCTCCGGGATAACCATCGGTACATCCGGCGTCCAACGATGTGCGCTGTTGTTGGATACGACAGGCGTCTCCGTCCTGGCATATTCCTCCTCGATCTTCCTGATCTCGTCTTTCGTCATATCCACGGCAGAAAATACGAAGTCCACCTCAGCAGCCACTTCTGCCACTTCGTTAACATTTTTAACAACAATATCCTTGACTGCATCCGGCATCGGTGTCGTCATTTTCCATCTGTCACCCACAGCCTTGGCATAGGTCTTACCCGCCGAGCGGGGACTTGCCGCAATCGTCGTCACTTCAAACCAGGGATGGTTCTCCAACAGGGCAATAAATCTCTGTCCCACCATACCCGTTCCGCCTAAAATTCCTACTTTCAGTTTTTCACTCATTTTTTCCTCCATTCCGAAGCGTTTTGCGCTGAGGCCGCGAGCAGAATTTCAGATTCTGCTCTGCGATCAATAGAATTTGTGACGCTTCGGCACAAATTCTAACTGAACTTGTTCAGTTTGTTGAACTAAATTGCTCATCAGAGAATTTATTCAACCTTTTCATCTCTCATCACATTTAATCTGTATTTTTCATCCTTCGCCTGATATATATCCTCTTCATCCTGCCAGTCTCTCGCCAGATATTCTTTCTGTGCATCGATCACCTTCCGCATCGCCTCTGATCCTGGCCCGCCCACAGTCAGCCTCTTCTCCACACAATTCTTAAGACTGATGGCGTCATAAACATCCGTTTCAAAAACAGGGCTGATCTCATTCAGTTCCTCGATCGACAAGTCCTCAATACCGCAATTCTTATCAATGCAGTACAACACCAGCTTTCCGATCACACCGTGGGCATCTCTGAACGGGACTCCTCTCCCCACCAGATAATCCGCCGCATCTGTGGCATTGGTAAAGCCCTTCGCTGCGCTTCTTTCCATAATATCCTTTCGGAATTTCATTGTGCGCACCATACCTTCAAACAGCGAAAGGCACATCTTCACTGTATCGATCGCATCAAAGGTCAGTTCCTTATCCTCCTGCATATCCTTATCGTAGGCTAGTGGCAGTCCCTTCATCGTAGTCAGAATGGAAATCAACGCCCCATATACACGCCCCGTCTTGCCACGGATAAGCTCAGCAATATCCGGATTTTTCTTCTGCGGCATGATGCTGCTTCCGGTAGAATAGGCATCGTCGATCTCCACAAACCGGTACTCATCTGAATTCCAAATGATAATCTCCTCACAGAACCGACTAAGATGCATCATGATCGTAGAAAGCGCCGACAAAAATTCGATTACATAATCTCTGTCAGACACAGAATCCATACTGTTCAGCGTCGGACCCTCAAACCCCAGAAGAGATGCCGTATAGTTCCTGTCCAGCGGATAAGTCGTACCTGCCAGGGCACCCGCGCCCAAAGGACAATAGTTCATACGATGGTAAATATCTTTAAGTCTGGATCTGTCCCTTTTGAACATCTCGAAATAGGCTCCAATATGATGCGCCAACGTCACCGGCTGTGCCTTCTGCAAATGGGTGAATCCCGGCATATAAGTCCCGGTATTGTCTTCCATGATCTGAAGAAGTGTACTCAACAATTCCTTAATCAGCTCGTCTACGTGAAGTACTTCCAGTCTGGTATATAAGCGCATATCCAACGCTACCTGATCGTTACGGCTTCTGCCGGTATGCAGCTTCTTACCCGTATCCCCGATTCTCTCAATCAGCTTCGTCTCCACAAAACTGTGAATATCTTCATATTCATCTGTGATCTCAATCTCACCACTCTCCACATCCTGACGGATTCCGGTGAGTCCCTTTAGGATTACATCTTTTTCATCCTTAGTCAAGATCCCCTGTTTTGCCAGCATGACTACATGAGCTATACTGCCTTCTATATCCTGTCCGAAAAACTTCTTGTCAAAAGAAATCGATGCGTTAAAATTATATACAAGCTTATCTGTCTCTTTCGTGAATCGTCCACCCCACAGCTGCGCCATAGCATCACTCCCTCGCTTTTCAATCTATTCTCTCTGTTATCATCTTTACCCTGGTTCTGACCCATCCAGCAGGCCGCGCTGACTTTCTTCGAAATTCGATAATTGATACAAATTATCGCAAAATCTGTCTTTGATGATACCATAAAACATTTTTCATTTCAATTAAAACACATATTTTCTTATTTTTCATAGAATAACGTATAAGCAAAAGGAGTTGTTATTCTATGCAGCCATTATTATCTTTGCAGGATATCTCCTACTCCTATCACAATCTCAAAGGAGAAACGCCTGCGCTGTCCAATATAACTTTTCAAGTATCACAGGGAGAGTTTCTGGCGATTGTGGGGCCGAGTGGATGCGGTAA
>CAYXKS010000415.1:0-3000 GCA_964465725.1 uncultured Bacteroides sp.
TTTGAGTAGTGTGAGACAATGTTGTTTGGCTAAGCCAGACGCTGTGTATTGACTTTACTAAATAATATCTGTTCCAAAAGCAGGAATTGAAAGTTCAGAGTGAAGAGAAAAACAGGAATGAGGCGTTTCAGACTTTATATGAGTGAAAAGAGGCAAATAATATATATGCAGACGCGGCTTATGCGTTTGGCAGCCGAAACGTGGAATAAGACGATGGATGATGTGGTAGAACTATTCACCGGATATGGAGTTCTACAATATATTGAGGAATGCTTCGGTATATTTCATGTGGAAGGGGACGAGGCAATATTAGATGATGTTGTGACATACCTTGAAAACAAAGGAGCGATATGGGATGAAAGAAATAGCAAGTGATATGTTTCTGTACCACGGAAGCTATTGTGAGGTAAGGATACCGGATTTGAAATGGTGCGCAAAGTATAAAGATTTTGGACAGGGTTTTTATGTTACAACTTCTTTAAAGCAAGCAGAGAATTTTGCAAAAATCAGTGTAAGAAGGGCTGTGGCTAACAGGATTGTCGATGCAGACCGGCAGTATGGCATAGTCTCTTGCTTTTGCCTTGGATCGACTGAAAATCTTTCAGTAAAAATATACTCCACAACAGATGAAGAATGGCTGCATTGTATAGTTGGACATAGAAAGGCAAAGACCTTTCCGGATATTGTTCAAGGATTGAAAGAATTTGATGTTATCGGTGGGAAAATAGCAAATGATAATACAAACGCAACAATAACAACTTACATGGCAGGAGGATTTGGAGAGGTTGGTACAAAATCAGCGGAAAATATATGCATCGGTTTACTGCTTCCAGAACGATTGCAGGATCAATTTTGTTTCAAAACAAATAAGGCGCTTAAATGTCTTTCATTTGTAGAAAGTGAGCAGGTATGGCTATAGAGAAAACAATTACGGAAGAGGCGGAGAAAAATGCGATTGATTTGCTTGTGACAATGGTAGTGGAGGAGCTTGCAGAAGATCTGAACATAAAACCTGCAGAGCTTTTGCCAAGATTCGTATTATCACAAACAGGAAGGCTGCTATATGATGAAAGATCCAAGTTATGGTGGTGTGGCCCGTCAGATATTGCACAGATGTATAAAGCCGAAATAAAAGACTCTTGACTCCTACGTCGCGTAATAGTTTATTGTATCAATGTCGTTAACTGTAGAAAGAATACAATATGTTGGATAATATAGAAGTGAAGAATATATTGACAGCAGGCATGATTTGCCTGATCTGTGTGGCGGGTCTTATGCTGTATCATTATTTTAAGACCAGGAAGATTTTGTATCGAATGCAGAGAATGTTGGATGCGGCCATAGAAGGGACATTTCAAGAGAGCACTTTCGATGAGTCTTTATATTCCGCGTTGGAGAACAAGCTGGCCAAGTATCTGAGTGTATCGGAGATATCTTCCAGAAGAACGGCAGAAGAGAAAGACAGAATCAAGACGATGATTGCGGATATTTCTCATCAGACGAAGACACCTCTGGCAAATATCCTGCTCTATACAGAACTTCTGCAGGAACAGGAGCAGTCGGAGGAAAACAGAGAAAATCTGGAGCTTCTGGGGAACCAGGTGCAGAAGTTGAAATTCCTGATTGACTCATTGGTTAAATTGTCCAGATTAGAGACGGGCGTTCTTGTCTTACAGCCTAAGAAGACGGATATATCCTTACTACTTGAAAATGCAGAGAAACAATTTGCAGGGCAGGCGAGGGAGAAAGGATTGTATCTGTCCATTTTCCATGAGGAGGCGCGGAATGTCAACGCTTGTTTCGATTTGAAGTGGACACAGGAAGCTCTGGCTAATCTGATAGACAATGCCATTAAGTATACAGAGCAGGGTGGTGTTACGGTCAAAGTAAGGCAATATGAACTTTTTGTCTGTATCGAGGTGGCAGATACCGGAACAGGCATTCCGGAGGAGGAACAGGCTAAGATATTCGGCCGTTTCTACCGTTCACCGGAAGTGGCTGACCAGGCCGGAGTGGGGATTGGCCTCTATCTTGCAAGAGAGATTCTTAAGCAGGAATCGGGCTATATGAAAGTATCGTCGAAGGAAGGCGAGGGAGCGGTCTTTTCGATGTATCTGCCGGTGGATTGAGTTGATTTCGTGACTATTCAGTTATTTAGCATTCTGTGAATATAATTGTTTTCTGACTGAAAAAGTGTATTTTACTGGAACTAGCTTTGCGAGTGACTCCGGGACAGTGTCAGGGTAAGACAGAATCTTTCAAAACTGTTAGATTTTATTTTAGCCCGGAAAGAAGATAGAAAGAATGTTATGCGATAATCTGTATTGTGAAAGGTATTCACAGTGCAGATTTTTTTCTGTGGGCAGCAGTCTGGGTGAATGCTTGTGACGGAATTAAAGATTTCCTGAAAGGCGATTAGGAATGGAGGAATAATGATGACTATATTATCAACTCAGAATCTAAAGAAAATATACGGTACAGGTGAGAATGAGGTACATGCACTGGACGGCGTGGATCTTCAGGTGGAGAAAGGGGAATTTGTGGCCGTGGTAGGTACATCAGGCAGCGGCAAGAGCACACTGCTCCATATGCTGGGCGGGTTGGATCGCCCCACTTCGGGGAAAGTCATTGTCGACGGCAAGGACATTTTTACTTTGAAAGATGAAGAACTGACAATTTTCCGCAGAAGGAAGATCGGCTTCGTATTCCAGAATTATAATCTGGTGCCGGTGCTTAATGTATATGAGAATATCCTTCTGCCGGTACAATTGGATGGCGATGAGCCCGACGGCAAATATATTGATTCGATTGTCGATATGCTCGGATTGGCCTCCAAACTTCAGAATCTGCCGAATAATCTGTCCGGCGGACAGCAGCAGAGAGTGGCCATAGCCCGTGCACTGGCGGCCAAGCCGGCGATCATACTGGCGGATGAGCCTACCGGCAATCTGGATTCCAGGACCAGCCAGGATGTGTTGAGCCTTCTGAAGGTCAGCAGTC
>CAYXKS010000416.1:0-2987 GCA_964465725.1 uncultured Bacteroides sp.
TAGATTTGTTTGAGCTTGTTATGGCTTTTGAGGAAGAGTACGGCGTTGAGATTCCCTCCGAGGATTTAGAGCAGATTACGACAGTAGGCGCTGTCATTGAGTATATGAAGAGCAAAGGCGTAGAGGCATAGGCGGCAGAATGAAGACTAAAGTTACAGAACTTCTGGGGATTGAGTATCCGATCTTCCAAGGCGGTATGGCATGGGTTGCCGAATATCATCTTGCATCAGCGGTTTCTGAGGCGGGTGGACTTGGGATTATCGGAGCAGGCGGCGCGCCGGCGTCTTTTGTCAGGGAGCAGATTCGAAAGACGAAAGAATTGACAGCGAAGCCCTTTGGCGTGAACGTCATGTTAATGAATCCAGAAGCGGATGAGATTGCTAAAGTCATTGTGGAAGAGGGGGTTTCGGTAGTCACGACCGGAGCCGGTAATCCGGGGAAATACCTGGCCTCGTGGAAGGAAGCCGGTATTAAGGTGATCCCGGTGGTTGCCAGTGTGGCTCTTGCCAGAATGATGGAACGTGCCGGAGTGAATGCGGTGATTGCAGAGGGTACAGAGTCGGGTGGACATATCGGGTCTGCCACTACTATGACGCTTGTTCCCCAGGTAGTGGATGCGGTGAATATTCCCGTTATTGCGGCTGGCGGTATCGCTGATGGCAGAGGCTTTGCGGCGGCTATGATGCTGGGCGCGGAAGCAGTGCAGATAGGTACAAGATTTGTAGTTGCCAAAGAATCCATTGTACATGAGAATTATAAGAAGAAAATCCTGGCAGCGAAGGATATTGATTCGGAAGTGACAGGTATGAGCCACGGACATCCGGTCCGCCAATTACGAAATAATATGACCAGAGAATACCTGAAGCTGGAAAAGGCTGGAGCGCCTTTTGAGGAGTTGGAACATTTGACGCTTGGAGCATTGCGTAAGGCAGTGGTAGAGGGCGATACGGTCAATGGCACATTGATGGCCGGACAGATTGCGGGTATGATCAGGGAAGAGATGACCTGTGCGGAGATGATTCAGGAAATTATGAAGCAGGCGGAAAGCTTATTAAAATAAGAGTGTGAGCAAATGGAAGAGAGTTTGCCCATGGGCAGACTCTTTTTTAGAAGTAAATACTTTGAATTTCAAAGTAAGTTGCGTTATGTTGAATTATAGAAGATAACACCACAAATTACCGTTTCCGGATTTTGCAGAAGCCATGTACAGAAACTTTTGTAAGATCGAAAATGAAATTTTTAAAGTCGTTGATTGATGCAAAGCGAAAGGAATGAATACAATTATGGGAAAAATAGCATTTATGTTTCCTGGGCAGGGCGCTCAGTATGTGGGGATGGGTAAAGATTTCTATGAACAGATTCCTGTCTGCAGGGAGATGTTCGAATTGGCGGGCAGAGCCAGTGGGCTGGATGTGGCCGCGCTGTGTTTTGAGGAAAATGAGCAGATCAATATTACGGAGTATACGCAGATTGCCATGCTGGCGACAGAGGTGGCAATGCTGAAAGCAATAGAGGAGAAAGGGCTAAAACCGGATGTGACCGCGGGACTTAGTCTTGGGGAATACGGCGCGTTGGCGGCGGGCGGTGTGATGAGTGCGGAAGATGTGTTTAAGGTAGTGCGTAAGCGGGGCATCTACATGCAGGAGGCCGTGCCGGAAGGTGGCGCTATGGTGGCAGTGCTAGGGTTGGACACGGCAGTGATTGAGGAGATCTGTGAGCAGACTCCGGGAATCGTTACGATTGCCAATTATAACTGTCCGGGGCAGATCGTCATTACCGGAGAAATAGACGCGGTACAGGCAGCAGTGGAGAAGTTGACGGTAGCGGGCGCCAGAAGGTGTGTGCCTCTGAAGGTGAGCGGACCTTTCCATTCTCCGCTCCTTAAGGGCGCTGGTGATAAATTGGCTAAGGAACTGGAAAATGTTGAGATAAACGATATCAAGATTCCATATATTGCGAATGTGACGGCGGATTATGTGACAGATAAGAGTATGGTCAAATCGCTTCTGGAAAAACAGGTGTCGTCTTCCGTTAAGTGGCAGCAGACGATCGAGAGAATGATTACAGATGGCGTGGATACTTTCGTGGAAATCGGGCCAGGAAAAACGTTATCCGGATTTATGCGTAAGATCAATAAAGAGATGAAGGTTTATAATGTGGAGAAAGTTGAGGATTTGGAAAAGCTGGACAGGAGGCATGTATGTTAACAGGAAAAGTGGCGCTGGTGACAGGAGCGGGACGTGGAATCGGACGGGAGATCGCATTGACGCTGGCAGAGTATGGCGCGGATGTGATAGTGAATTATAATGGCTCTAAGGAAAGGGCACGGGAGGTGGCTGCCAGGATTGAGGAAATGGGCAGGAAGGCTGTAGCAGTACAGTGCAGTGTGGCGGATTTCGATTCATGTGGAAAGATGATTACGGATATGCTGACGGTTTTCGGGCATATTGATATTCTGGTGAATAATGCGGGCATTACCAGGGACAATCTGGTGATCAAGATGACGGAGCAGGATTTTGATGCAGTTGTTGATACGAATCTGAAAGGAACTTTTAATACGATCAAGCATCTGTATCGTCCTTTTATCAAGCAGAAATCAGGGCGGATCATCAATCTGTCTTCAGTGACGGGAGTGCTGGGCAATGCGGGACAGGCTAACTATGCGGCTTCCAAGGCAGGAGTGATCGGGTTGACCAAATCTATGGCGAGAGAATTGGCGAGCAGGAATATTACGGTCAATGCGGTTGCTCCGGGGTATATAGACACGGACATGACACAGGCGATGACGGATGCGGCGAAGGAAGCGACGGTGGCACAGATTCCGCTCAAGCGTGTAGGTACGCCAAGGGATGTTGCCGAGACGGTAGCGTTTCTTGCCAGTGATAAAGCCGCTTATATTACGGGACAGGTTATTTGTGTGGACGGCGGAATGGCGATGTAGGAAAGTATGTGGGATGTTACCAGGAGCAGTTGAAAGCTGTGAATCA
>CAYXKS010000417.1:0-2979 GCA_964465725.1 uncultured Bacteroides sp.
TGTGTGCATATGCGCATGTATGCGCTAATACTTGCACCGTACTTTTCATGGGAAGTTGTGTCAGGAAAGATATGGAGGTGCAAGTATGGATTCACTGAGAGTAAAGGATTTGTGCAAGACGTATATCGTAAATAAGAGACAGAATCATGTACTGCGGAATATCAATATGGAGATTTTGCAGGGTGAGATGGTGGCGGTTATGGGACCGAGCGGCTCCGGGAAGTCTACGCTTCTGTATTCGGTCAGCGGTATGGATCAGATTACGGCGGGAAAGGTGGATTTTTTTGGACGGGATTTAGGCAGCCTGAGCAGACCGCAGATGAGTGAACTGAGGCTTACGGAGATGGGATTTATTTTCCAGCAGATGTATATGTTAAAAAATCTAAGTATTTATGATAACATAATCTTACCGGCCTATCAGTCACGCAAGGGAAGGGGCAGAGAGCAGCGCAGCCTGATCAATGAGCGTGCCAGGGAACTGATGCATAAATTGGGAATCAGCGAGATTGCGGAGCACGATATCAATGAGGTGTCCGGCGGACAGCTGCAGAGGGCGTGTATCTGCCGCAGCCTGATCAACGGGCCGAAGATGGTTTTTGCGGACGAACCTACGGGAGCGCTGAATCAGCAGAACTCCAAAGAGGTCATGAAAGAATTGAACCGGATCAATGCGGAGGGAACCACGATTATGCTTGTCACTCACGATATGAAGGTGGCAGCTAAGAGCGACAGGATACTTTATATTGAGGATGGAAATATTAAGGGTGAGTTTTATCTGGGCAAATATACCAATACGGAGGAGACAAGACAGAGAGAGCGGAAAGTGTCTGACTGGCTTATGGAGATGGGATTTTAACAGATGGGGAAACGGTGGTTAATATGAAAGATATTCTTCTGGTCGAGGATCACGCGGAACTGAATCATTTGATACAGATGTTTCTGGAAAAGGACGGGTTTACAGTTAAAAGTGTATTTTCCGGGGAGGAAGCATTGGCTTATTTGGAGACGGAAAAGGTTAAGATGATTATTCTGGATGTAGTGCTGCCTGGGATGGACGGATTTGCCGTATGCGCCGATGTGAGGGCCAGGAGTAATATTCCGGTTTTGTTTTTGAGTGCAAGAGGGGATAAGGAGGACAAAATGAATGGCTTCCTGCAGGGAGCGGACGATTATATAGAGAAACCGATAGATATGGATATTCTCAGTGCCAGAGTGAGAGCGCTGATGCGGCGGAGTTATGATCTGAAACGGCAGAATATGGTGATACGGTCGGGAGACATTTCCATAGACAAGGAGGCGAAGCAGGTTTTTCTTGCCGGCAAAGAGCTTGCATTGACAGGAAAAGAGTATGAGCTGCTGGTGCTTTTGACGGAAAATCCAGGGAGAGTTTTGAAGAAGGAATATCTTTTCAGTAAAATATGGGGAATGGACAGTTTTAGTGAGAATCAGACATTGACGGTACATATAAAAATGCTGCGGGATAAAATAGAGGAGGATTCCAGAAAGCCGCGAAGGATTGTGACGGTATGGGGAACAGGATACAAATATGAAGAAATATGACAGAATTTTAATGGCGGCGCTGCCGGTATATCTGATTCTAGCGGCAGCGTTGTGGCTCCTTTTTTATGGAGGGGATGTGGAGGAACAGGATATAAGCTATAAAGTGGAAATTAATCAGGTGATGAAGGGCTTAGAGATGGAAGGATCATTTTCTGAGCCTGATTTGCGTAAAGGGGATTGCATCAGGGAAGTCACATTTCTGCCTGCGGATACAACGTCGCCGGAAGAGATCGGTAATTTTTATCAGAATCGTAACAGTATGCATATGACAGTGCGCCCGCTGACCGTGCGTGGAGACTTAATCGGATATGTGAGATTTGATTATGTGCTGGGGACAGGAGACGGGGATATATTTTATGTCATGGAGGGTATCTTGTTTTTCTTGTGGCTGCTGTTGTTTGTGGCGTTGTGGTACATCAGGCAGCAGATAATCCGGCCGTTTCACATGCTGCATGAGATACTCTGTGAGTTGGCAAGAGGTAATCTGCAGTGGGAGCCGGAGGAAAATCAGAATCGGTTTTTCGGAAAATTTGTGTGGGGGATCGGGATGCTGCGGGAGGAACTTGAGAAATCCAGGAAATGCGCATGGAAGCTGGAAAAAGAGAAAAAGATGCTGCTTCTGTCTATTTCGCACGATATCAAGATACCTTTAAGTGCTATCAAACTGAATGCGAAAGCGATACGGGATGGGATCTATGGGACGGAGGAGGAGAGAAAACATGGTGCGGAGCAGATAGAGAAACATACGCTGGAAATCGAAGCCTTTGTCAAGGAGATTGTCAGTACGGCAAGCGAGGATATCATAGCGGTTGAAGTGGAAAATTCGGAATTTTATCTGCAAAGTTATGTGGAGAAGATCAGGGAGTACTACGAGCCGAAATGCAGGATGCTGCTGACAGATTTTCGTATCGGTGAGTTCGACAACAAGCTTCTGAAGGGAGATGGGGATAAGGCGTTTGAGGTGATGGAAAATCTGATGGAGAATGCGCTTAAGTATGGAGACGGGAAGAAAATCCGGATAGAGTTCTGGGAGGAAGACTTTTGTCAGGTGATAGGTGTGTTTAACTCGGGTGGAGTGGTCACAGATGAGGAAATGGTGCATTTATTTGACAGCTTTTATAGAGGAAGCAACGTAAGCGGTAAGGATGGAAATGGACTGGGACTGTATATCAGCCGGGAGATTATGAAGAAGATGGAAGGGGATATCTATGCGGAGAGGAAGGAAGAGGGGATGAGGTTTTGTTTGGCGTTCAGGACTTCTTGAAAACTTGCATTGAAATATAGAGAAATGTTTGGCATAATAAAGAAGACATAGGGTTATATTTGCGTCAAAGCTGATATGCAGGAACTCTTTGTGGTTAGGAAAACGATAGTGCAAAGTTGGATTTTGGAAATGGCCACTTGTTAACAAAGGAAAGA
>CAYXKS010000418.1:0-2969 GCA_964465725.1 uncultured Bacteroides sp.
GACCATAATGCGTGATATGGATGTTTGGAATATATGGTACGATATATGAATAAGAAAAAAAGAAAATATGCTGTTCTTATCTGTGTGTGTCTGCTTGTATTGGCAGTTGCGGCCGGTATTGCAGGATTTTTGTACGGCCGGTCAGGGAACAGTGCGAATCTTGCACTCCAAAAAGGTGTGACTGCCACGAGTGACAGCACGGAGAATGAGGAATTGTTAGCATATAAGGCGATTGACGGGGATGACAGTACGTTGTCTTCCCGTTGGTCCAGTGAGAATAACTGGGAGGACGCTTCCCACTATATACAACTGGAATTTCCGGAAGAAATTTCAGTTTCTTTTGTTGTGCTGAAATGGGAGCGGCGCAACGTGATATCCTATGCGTTGGAAGGATCACTGGACGGAGAAGACTGGCATGTGCTGCAGTCCTTCGACACGGCTCCTGAAATGAAGAATCAGGAGATTGCGCTAGAAGAACCGGTAACGGTCAGATTTCTGCGGCTCAGTACTTATGAGGTGTCTAAGAGCGAGGAAGATTATTCGAATCTCTATCAGAACATATCTCTCTATGAGTTTGAAGTATATGCGGATAAGCCGGCAGCCTGGCAGTTGGAAATGGCAGAAATCGGATTTAAGGGGGACGGCAGCAGGTATCTGGTCGTGCCTGACGCGCCTGAGGGCTACGAAGTCACGTATCTGGGAGCGGATTACGAGCAGATCATTGGTGAGGACGGAACTATTTACGATACAATTCAGGAAAAAGAAGTGACAGTGGGGTTTCTTGTCAGAGGCGTCAGGGACGAATCGGATGCAAGGGAAATCGCGCAGGTGTTGACTGTACCTGCATATACGTGGGAGGCTTCTGCGCCCAATTCTATGGAGGCGGAATTTACGGACGGGCAGGGACAGGCAAATCAGCAAGGAATGACAAGCGGACAGAATCTGACAAGTGAGCAAGGACTTAGAGAAGAGCAGGAACTTACAGTAAACGAGTGTCCGAATGTGATTCCGGTCCTGTCAGAGTGGAAAGGAGGCACTGGAACCTTTGTCCCTTCGGAGGACTGCCGCGTCATTGTGGAGGAAGGCTCTGCTCTGTTGGACGAAGCGGAACTTTTTGCAGATAAATATGAAGATTTGACACGGCGTTCTGTGGAAGTGATAAGCGGAGGACAGAGTGATGTGAGAACCGGTGATATTTATCTAGGATACGCAGAAGGAACCGAGGGGCTGGGAGAAGAAGGATATTTCTGTGATATAACTGACAAGTGTGTCATAAGAGCGGGGACAGATACCGGAATCCGGTGGGGGACGGTGACACTTCTGCAGATTCTGGGACAGGACGGGCAGGCTCCCCAGGGACAGATACGGGACTATCCGCGCTATGAGGTGCGGGGATTCGGGATTGATGTGGCGCGCAAGGCTGTGTCGATGGATACCCTGTATGCTATGATGGAGACGATGTCCTACTATAAAATGAACGACTTGACCATTCATTTAAACGATAATGTAATCCTGAGCATCAGCGGACTTAACGGTTCCGTGGAAGAGGCGATGACGGCAGACAGCGCGTTTCGACTTGAGTCGGAAATTGAAAATGAAGATGGCAGGAAGCTGACATCCCAAGAATATGCCTACACGAAAGAGGAGTTTGCGCAGTTTATTGAGGATGCCAGGTCTTTTGGTGTGACGGTGGTTCCGGAGATCGATACTCCGGCTCATTCTCTGGCGCTTACACAGCTTTTCCCGGAATACGCATTGAACGCTAGGGTGGAGTCGGTAGATCAGATTGATCTGAATAACGCAGATGCCGTGGAACTGGTCAGAAAGATCTGGCAGGAAGCGCTTACAGGGGAAAAGGCTGCCTTTCGGGATGCCAGGATCGTCAATATCGGCATGGACGAATATTATGGAGACGGCGAGCAGTATCGGAAATACCTGAATGAGATTGCCGGGCTTGTGCGCAGTGAGGGCAAGACGGTGCGATTATGGGGAAGCCTGAGCAACATAGCGGGTACAACGGTTCCCGATCCGGAGAACCTGCAGATGAATTTGTGGAGTACGGTATGGGCAGATCCGCGTGAGATGTATGAAGCGGGATATTCCCTGATCAATATGCAGAATAATCATCTGTATGTGATTCCTGGAGGCGGCTATGACTATCTGGATGTGGAAGAGTTGTATCAGAATTGGGAGCCGAATAAATTCTACGACTATAACCTGCTGGAAATGATACCGGCATATTCTCCCAGGATGCTGGGCGCCGTCTATATGATGTGGAATGATATGAGCGGACGGCTGGATGTGGGGATCAGTGAATACGACCTGTATGAGCGGTTTGAGCAGCCGCTTGCGGTGCTGGCGGCGAAGCTGTGGGGAGAGGAAGCGGGCTTAAGCTACGAAGAATTCAGCGCGATGTCGAATCGGATCGATCAGGTTTTCTTTGGGAAAAAAGGAGAGAAGAACCGGATTTATGAGGAAAAGACAGCTTTGGAGCCATATTATGAGGTTGAGATGCGTGTGAGGCTGGCAGGAGAAGCACAGACGGGGCTGGATGAGAGCGATGTGCAGGGTACGGACGAAGTACAGACAGAAGCGAATGAGAACGGTGCGTGGGCAGCAGATGATACGCAACATGCAGGAGGAAGAGGCCAGGTCATTGCTGAGAATGACAGTGCATATGGGGAATGGGCATTCTATGCGGCGGAACCCGAAACGGGAAAGATCGGTTTCTCCAGGGAAGGCAGGACGTACACATGGGAGTACAAGTTGCCCCGTGATGAATGGGTGGAGTTGAAAGTGGTCGGCGAGTCGGGCAGGACAACCCTGTATGTGAACGGAGAATCGATGGGGACTCTGGGAAATGAGACGGCGTTTGAGGAATATGCGACGTTTGTCTTCCCGATGGAGAGAATCGGAAGGGAGACAGGGAAGTTTGACGGGGAGGTCGAAGTGATGATAAGCAGATGAAA
>CAYXKS010000419.1:0-2960 GCA_964465725.1 uncultured Bacteroides sp.
AATGTAAATGGGGATTGCAAACCGGATCTGCATTACATGGTCAATATTGACGACCGGCTTTGTGCCATTAAAACGATGGTGGACAATGGCGATTACTTTACGATTAACCGGGCACGTCAATATGGAAAGACCACAACATTAAAAGCGTTACAGCGATTTTTGAAAAAAGAGTATATCGTGGTCAGCATGGATTTTCAAATGATAAGCGCATCAAAATTCAGAGATGAAAATTCATTTTCCATAACGTTTGCCAGGCTGTTTCTGGGAGCGTTAAAAAATGAACAAAACGAAGCTGATAATCCGTCGCTTTTTATGCTGGAGCATGCCCTGCGCGATAAAAGGGACGATATTGAACTGTTTGAATTGTTTGAGTTTTTGAGCGGTATATGTGGAGATTTGCCAAGGCCGGCCGTGTTGATCGTAGATGAAGTTGACAGTGCGTCCAATAATCAGGTTTTTCTCGATTTCCTTGCTCAACTGCGGAAATATTATATAGACCGAGACACAGTGCCTACATTTAGGTCTGTAATCTTAGCCGGTGTTTATGATGTAAGAAATATACAATTCAGGATCAGGCCGGATGCTACGCATAAGGTTAACAGTCCGTGGAACATAGCGGCGGATTTCCTTGTTGATATGGACTTTTCTCCTGCGGATATTGCGGGAATGCTTGTAGAATATGAGAATGATCATAAAACGGGTATGGACCTTTATGCTGTTGCCGAAGACATTTATGATTATACATCCGGGTATCCTTATTTGGTTTCACGGATCTGCAAATTGATTGATGAACGTGTCGCAGGAATGGAAGGGTTTCCCGACAAGGCGAAGGCGTGGACCAAGGCCGGGATAACAGAGGCTGTAAAAATACTGTTGACAGAAAAAAATACTTTGTTTGAATCGCTTGCAGGTAAACTGGCAGATTATCCGAAATTGCATGATTTGATCTACGCCATACTGTTTCAGGGAAATTCCATTCCCTATACACCTTTGAATGGGACGATAGAAATGGCCGAAATGCTTGGATTTATCAAGAATTTGTCGGGCAATGCGGTTGTTTCAAATAGAATCTTTGAGACTGTTTTATATAACCTGTTGCTTTCGGAGGAAATGTTATCCAGTGAGATCTACAAAGCTGCATTACAGGAAAAAGGGCAATTTGTAGAAAAAGGACATCTGAATATGCGTTTTGTGCTGGAAAGATTTGTTGTCCATTTTAATGATCTGTATGGAGAACTTGGGGACACTTTTTTGGAGGAGGCCGGGCGCAGGTACTTTCTTCTATATTTAAAGCCGATCATTAACGGGACTGGTAATTATTATATTGAAGCCAGGACGAGGAACATGGAACGCACAGATGTGGTCGTTGATTATAATGGGGAGCAGTTTGTGATCGAACTTAAGTTATGGCGTGGAAATGCCTATCATGAGAGAGGAGAAGAGCAGCTTTTAAGATATCTTGACTATTATCATCTTGAAATAGGTTATATGATCAGCTTTAATTTTAATAAGAATAAACAAACGGGCGTGAAAGAAATAAATCTGGACGGAAAAACACTGGTGGAAGCCGTTGTGTAGGTTTTGATGTTCGGATATTCACTTCTATCATTTCCGCTTATCAGCTGAATACCTGTGACCCATAAATAATCAAATATCCAAGCCCACGCCTTGCTGCCAGAAACTCTCCGATGATAACTCCCACCAGCGACAAACCTATATTGACTTTCATATTACTCAGTATTAGCGGAACAGAGCTTGGAAGTATAACTTTGACCAGGGCGTCCCGTCTGTTGCCGCCCAATGTATAAATTAACTTAAGCATTTCGGGATCTGCCTGACTGAAACCCGTATAAAGGCTGATGATAGATCCAAAAATTGCAACAGAGATTCCGGCTACGATAATGGTGTTCGTTCCGGTGCCAAGCCAGACAATCAGTAAGGGAGCCAGGGCTGATTTGGGCAGAGAATTGAGGATGACCAGATAAGGTTCCAGAATTTCAGCGAGACTGTTTATATACCACAGAAGAGTTGCCATGAGCAGGCTTAAAATGGTGACCAGCAGGAAACTGACAATGGTTTCTAGCAGAGTGATGCCTGTGTTGGTAAAGAAGGAGTGGTCTATGAACATTTGGTATAGATACAGTACAATACCGCTGGGACTACTGAAAAAGAATACATCTATCCATTGCTTTCTAGCAGCCAATTCCCACAGACTTAGAAAAGAGACGATCAGAAGCAGGCGAAACAGGCTGACCAGGTGATGATGTCGTCTGTGAGCTTTTAAGTAGCGGAACTGGTTCTCAGATAGAATATCAGGTTGATTGGATAGCGGATTGTTCATTCGTCAGCACCTCCCATAAATGATTAAAATATTGCTGATATTTGGATGTATTTCGGATAGCCATAGGATCATGACGGTCTATTTCATAACGGATTGGCATTTCACACTTGATGAAAGCAGGTCTTTTGGAGAGAACAAGAACGCGGTCAGCCAGTGTGATCGCCTCAGACAGGTCATGTGTGATCAAAATAGCCGTTTTACCGGTTTGGCGAATGATCTGTGCGATGTCGGCAGAGACATTCAAACGTGTCTGGGAATCCAGTGCACTGAAAGGTTCATCTAGAAGGAGCAGATCAGGGTGGATTGCCATGGTGCGGATCAGAGCGGCACGCTGCCGCATTCCTCCGGACAGCTCCGATGGTTTCTTGTCCTTAAAGGCATAAAGACCGTAATCAGTAAGCAGTTTGAGTACATAATCCAAATTGGTTTTTGTAGTAGTATGATTGAGTTCAAGGCCAAGAATCACGTTCTGATAGATGGTGCGCCATTCGAAAAGGTGGTCACGCTGCAGCATGTAGCCGATTTTGATTGTATCACTTGCGCCGCAGTTGGCCAGACACCGGCCTTTGTAAAATAAGTCACCTTGCTCCGGAGTGAGCAGTCCGGCTATGATTGATAA
>CAYXKS010000420.1:0-2960 GCA_964465725.1 uncultured Bacteroides sp.
CTTAAGATTAGACAGTTGAACAAGTTATAATAGAATACTGTAGATGTAGGTGATATAATTCCAATTAAGGTGCGAAGTTTCGGACAAGTTGTTGGTAACCTCTAATTGCATAAAATAAGAGTATGTGCTATGCCGCTAAAGCTACTTATATGCGTTTTATATAGGTGATTTTTTCACGAAGTACTTGTGTCAAGAACAATTATCCTTTAAAAAGTATTTATGTCGGGAGTGACATAAATATAAGTGTTACAGTAGTTATAGTAAACAACATAACAAATTTCTGTTTCCGGTTCTTTCAGAAACCATATACGGAAGCTTCTGCAAGGCTGAAAACGTAATTTTAATGTCGCTAACTATAGCTTATTTAAGTTCCAGAAGAGAAAGGATAGACTACTTACATCACTTATCCTGACAGCTTAAGCAACAAGGAAGACAGTTCCTAAGGACTATTAATCATAAATATATCGTAGTGGGAGAAGAGTATGAATTTTACAACACCGGAAGTATCCGTATTAATTGTGGATGATAATGAGATTAATTTGGAAGTGACAGCGGAATTTTTGAGGCCGTTGCAGATGAAGATCGATATGGCGGACAGTGGTAAGCGCGCTTTGCAGATGGCACAGCAGAAGCGATATCATCTGATTTTTATGGATCACATGATGCCTGTTATGGACGGTTTGGAGACTACGAGAAGATTGCGTCAGATGAAGGACGAGTATTACCATACGGTGCCGGTAATTGCATTGACGGCCAATGCGCTGGAAGATATACGCGATGAATTTATGGAAGCGGGTATGAGTGATTATCTGGCGAAACCGGTGGAAGCAATAGAGATATATAAATGTGTTCTGAAATGGATTCCGCGGAGGTTGATCGTGATTTCAAATCCGAATCTGAAAAAAACGGAGAACAGAACTGGGCTTGGGGAAAAAGAATCTTCAGAGCACTCTGACTCCGTGGGTCAGACTTCCGATAAGAAACAGAACAAGAGTGGTAAGGTACCAACAAAGTTGCCTGGCATCAACAAGGCAGACGGGATTAAGTATACCGGCAGCGAGAAAATGTGGTTGAAGCTGCTGGGTGATTTTTATAAGTTGATCGACTCTAAAGCCAATAAGATAGAGAAATGTTTGGCGGATGGAATGATCAGGGATTACACGATAGAAGTCCATGCGATGAAAAATACGGCGCGTATGATCGGCGCTTCTCATTTGTCAGAATGGTTTTTTAAGATGGAGAAATGTGGTAAGGCAGGAGATGTGGATACGATTACCAAGGAGACACCAGGGCTGCTTCGGGAGTTCAAGAGTTTTAAAGAGGTGCTCCGCCCTTATGGGGAAGACAATAACAGAAATAAGAAAGAGGTATCTTCCGAAGAATTGGTTGCCTGTCTGATGTCCATGAGGAACGCTATGGATCGGTTTGACTTAGATGCGGTGGATGCAGCTATGCAGCAGTTAGAGCAGTACAGGATGCCGGAGCAGTGCAATGAATGGATGGAAAAGCTGCGTGTGGCTGTGGTCGATGTTGGGATGAAAGAAGTCATAGAAATAGCGGATCAGATGATTAAGATTTTGAAAACATGATGGATTACACCTGGATATGGAGAATTAAAGTGAAGCTAGGAAAACAAAAAAGTCTGCGTTGCATTAGCGAAAAGCAACGCAGACTTTTTTGTGTATACTGACGTTTATTCGCGAGAGTAAATAGCCGAGTGACGGCCTATAGGTATTTTGCGATCGTTGTGAGAAACGAATGTCTAGCAGCGAAATTCTTAGGCCAATTTTTCTTATGCTAACTTCTTGCCTGTCAGCAGTTCATATCCCTGGAGGTATTTATCAATCGTCTTCTGAACAATGTCCGCGGGAAGCGTCCAATCGTGTCCTTCATTGGACTTCAGCCAGTCCCTCGCGAACTGTTTATCGAAGGAGGGCTGTGAATGTCCTGGCTCATAGCCGTCTGCGGGCCAGAAGCGGGAACTGTCGGGGGTAAGCATCTCATCGCCGAGGACGATATTACCCGCTTCATCCAGACCGAATTCAAATTTGGTATCTGCGATGATAATGCCGCGTGTCAGAGCATATTCTGCACACTTCTTATAAAGGGCGATGGTATAATCGCGAAGCTTGGAAGCATATTCTTCACCTTTGCCAGGAAATCTTTTTTCCAGATATGCAACACTTTGTTCATAGGAGATATTCTCGTCATGATCTCCTATTTCTGCTTTGGTGGAAGGAGTGTAGATAGGTTCCGGCAATTTGTCAGATTCTTGTAATCCTTCCGGCAACTGAATGCCGCATACAGTTCCGTTCTTCACATAACTTGCCCATCCGCTTCCAGTGATATAGCCGCGCACGATACATTCGATGGGCAGCATATCCAATTTGCGGCACAACATACTGTTGCCGTTGAATTTATCCTGCCTGAAAAAATCGGGCATATCATTAACATCCACAGAGATCATGTGGTTTGGCAGGATGTTCTGTGTCATATCAAACCAGAATTTAGACATCTGTGTCAGTACAGTTCCCTTCTTGGTCACTTGATTTTTCAAGATTACGTCGAAGCAACTGATACGATCTGTTGCAACCATGATCAGGCTGTCACCATTGTCGTAGATCTCACGCACTTTACCTTCTTTGATCGGTTTTAATTCAGTCATGTCTCGTCCTCGCTTGTTTATTTTTATTTATTATTTGATCCGATATTCTGTATCATTCTGGATCTTTAATATTTCACATCATATATTGTTGACCTGGCTCTGTCTTCTTTGAGATCATATTTAGAAAGATCATATTCTGGAAAATATATTTTACGGCAGGCGGCAGCCATGTACCACAGAAATTATTATAGCGGATTACGAAGAAGGTGTAAAGTCCGTGTATACAGGATATTTTTATTTCCGCGAGCAACGAGCCAAGTGACTGCTTAAAACCAACCTCGGTTGGTTTGGGCAT
>CAYXKS010000421.1:0-2948 GCA_964465725.1 uncultured Bacteroides sp.
TGCGGGAACCTTTGGCGAAAACTGCATACAGAGATATTTGGATTAACTTTACGGGCCTTTTTGTGCTGTTATGTATCCTCAATACTGTCGTTTATGTTTTTAAGAAAAAAAGAGGGCAGGAGTCATCATGTTCGTAACCGTGTTTTTTCAGGTTCTGCAAAGCGGGACATAGATTCAGAAAGTTCTGAATTTTTGGAATCATTAGAGAGGAGAATGGCGATGAGTAAATACAGCGCTTTGTGGGAATATGTGCAGAAAAGCGGAAAAGAATCTTTTCAGTTGACTTTTGAGGAGATCCAGGAGATTGTAGGGATACCGATTGACCACTCTTTCCTGAAATATAAGAAAGAGCTTGTGGAATATGGCTGGCAGGTCGGAAAAATATCCATGAAAGAGCAGACAGTATTCTTTCATAAGGCTGGCTGATTACCTCCGTTTCAGATGAAGTACAGGCCGCTTTTTCTAATAATATATTGCGACCAGAGAAAAGGAACTTATCGGCTTTGCATGTTATGAGGCGACAGCCAGAAATTTTTTCGGCCCTATGGCTGTGTTGGAAAGTGAAAGAAAAAAGGGTGTAGGAAGAGCCTTGCTGCTTAGGGCTCTGGAATCCATGCGGGAACTTGGTTATGCGTAAAATGGATTTATGGGAAAAATTTGTGATGAGTGAAGGGATTGCCGAGTTGTGGAAGGAACTGGGTATCAGCGCGGAATTTCTGTAAGATTTTCGTACTGCAGGGAGAAATTGTGATGGTGAGATACACAAATAAGTTGAAACTCACGTTATGGGTTTCTGTTGTATATGTTTTATCGTTTATATGCTATGTACCTACTTTGCTAGAGCAAAACGGAATTATTATTCCCAATATATTGTTATACGTAAAATACTTATATGTGTGCATCCCCTCGATAGCTGCTGTTTTTCTGCTGATTTGCGAGCAGAATGTCAAGGTGTACTTTTTACAGATGTTTTCAGGGAAAATAACGGCCAAACATATTTTGATATGGGCTGTATGTATGGCTGCGGGGATACTCTGTTCTTATTGCTATTCGCTTATAACGGGAGTGAACGTAAATATTTATTTGTCATCAGCATCACTATTGGCAAACTGTATATATCTGCTGATTACAGCACTTGTTGAAGAAATAGCATGGCGGGGATTTTTGCTTGAACGGTCGCCATTTAAGAAAAAAACCATCAGCGTTATATTTGTTGGCGCTGTTTGGGCAGTGTGGCATATGCCAATGTGGATAATCAGAAATTCATTAAGTTTTGGACAGATTGTTTGGCTCTGTATATGGACAGTAATTGTTTCTGTCGGTTTGGGAATGACCTATTACCAATGCAGAAATATTCTGCTTACTACTATGATACACGCAGCCTTTAATATCTGCTATTTGGCACCAATGCAATATAATGTTGTTATATTGGTAATTGTAATTTTTACTGGCACTCTGTTATATAAAAAATCGGCAAAAAAGTTTTTCGATTGACGCTTGTTATTGGGAAGCGTGTGCTTTGCCAATAGCATCCATTTATTACTGAGTTAAATAAAACGATAAATTTTTGATTGTAGAACGAGGAGGAGAAATTCAATGGACGATTTAAAAGTATTAGGGAAGCTGATGAAAGAGCATCCTATCATTATTGTTGTATCATTGGCGGCGATGGCAGTAGGTGCAATTTTGGGAGCGGTCGCGTTTTATCAGGGATGGTTAGGATGATTTTTTGCTTATATTAATGCAGATTGAATGATAAGGAGGCAATAGAATATGGAACTTGTAAGGCTGACACACGAAAATATGGAAAAGGAGCACATCTGCTGCGCGATTTCCAATAACAAAGATATTCAGGTCATGTCCAAAAAGAACTGGCTGAAAGACAGGCTGGACGAAGGGCTTGTATTCTTGAAAGGCAATGTCCGGGGGAAATGCTTCATTGAGTATATCCCTGCGGAATACGCATGGGCGCCCATCTAGGCGGAGGGCTATATGTATATTGACTGTCTGTGGATATCCGGGCAGTTCAAGGGGCATGGATACTCGAACCTCCTGCTGGATGAATGTATCAAGGACAGTAAAGAGAAAGGGAAAAAGGGTCTTGTGATCCTGTCCTCCAAAAAGAAAATGGGGTTTCTTTCTGACCCAAAGTATATGGGGTATAAAGGCTTTCGGACAGCGGATACGGCGGAGCCTTATTTTGAGCTGATGTATCTGCCCTTTGAGGAGGACGCTTCCCTTCCCCGCTTCCGGGACAGCGTGGGCAGGCAGAAAGATATGCCGGAAGGATTTGTGCTGTATTATACAAACCAATGCCCCTTTACGGCGAAGTATGTACCGATACTGGAGGAGATGGCAAAGGCCAGGAACGCGGTATTTCAAACGGTCCATATCCAGACCAGAGAGGATGCGCAAAGGTGTCCCTCGCCCTTTACAACCTTTTCCCTTTTCTATGACGGGCAGTTTGTGACACATGAAATCCTGTCAGAGAAAAAATTTGATAAAATCTTAACAGATAAAGGAGTGTGAAAAATGATTCAATTAGTCAGACCAACAGAAGAACAGAAAGAACAGGCAGTCGAATTCAGACAGGAATTTTTTGATCATGGGGAATTCGTCATTAACGGAAGTGAATTATTTGATAAAACGGAGGATTACATAGAATGGTGCAGATCCATAGACGCAAACACGAAAGAGGAAACGGTGAATCCGAATTGGGTCATAACAGACACATTCTTTGCCGTTGATGGTCAGGATAGAATTGTGGGAATCATTGATTTAAGGCATACGCTGAACGATTTTCTGAAGGATCTCGGCCATTGCGGTTACAGCGTCCGCCCGTCAGAGAGAAGAAAAGGCTTTGCTACGGAAATGCTGCAGCAATTATTAGAGGTTGCCAAAAAGGCGGGGATGAACGAACTGTATCTTTCTGTAGAAAAGAAGAATGA
>CAYXKS010000422.1:0-2948 GCA_964465725.1 uncultured Bacteroides sp.
TTCTCAGGGATGGAAATTTGTACGCTTATTGGATTTCGACTGAATTTGGCGCTTGAATCATTGACTCATCGTTAAGACTGTGACGTCTGGCTTGTATTTCTGACAATGTCCATATAGAATTCTGCCAATGTCGCATTCATATAAGGAATGATCCAAAGGAGTGCGATGCCGCAGGACAGGATGCCCAGGAGCAGAAGGGGCATATAACTCAGATAAATGTAGAATAACCTGCCCTTGTTTCCGATCATCAGTTTTCTGCTCATGGAAAGCAGTTCTCTTGCAGAATACTGTGGAAAATCATGCATCAGAAAAAAGGCCGGCGCATAGAGCAGGTCAAGCACCAGAGCGACCACACCGGACAGGAGCATACATAATCCGTATTGTGTCAATGTAGAAAGGTCGGGATGTCCAGGCATTCTATACAGGAAGATAAACTCAGGAAGACTGCCGATATAAGTGATCAGTGTGATCCATGCCTGTATCGTGAGCGCCTTATCAGAGTACATCCGGAATCCATAGAAAACATCATTTACGGTAGCACGATGTCCGGTCACGATTTTCAGATAGAAGTAGGCGGTGCCGGAAGACAATAATCCGGTAAAAACGGATATGGCAAAAAGCAGTACATAATGAATTATGATTCCAAAAACGGAAGCAACATTACCGGTCAGGCTGGATACGGAAAGGGTTGCAAATCCGGTGAGAAACGTAACAGTCAGATATGCGCCGATAGCACTTGAATAATGGCCGAACATATGCTCCTTGGCAGAGGCTTTCAGCTCTGCGGAAGATTGATGAGAATTCATAATAAACCTCCAGGTTTTCAGGCATCCGGACCGCTGCGATATCAGAATGCAGCGTCCATATTTCTTCCCCGGTACTTACTTACAGCATCGGATGATTTCATTTCTTTTTGATAAGGATTTTCTTCGTTAAAATATTTGATCTGCGTGGCAGTGGTGCCGCCGGATACATAAGTGCGGCCACACTCCGGACAGACTGATGTCTTGATCGACACATTGCAGGAGACGACTTTACCGTTGTTCTGGGCAGCGTCCTTATAGGCATTATTGACATGTTCCTGCTCGTGGCTTCGCACGCGGGATGCTGCAGCGTTCGGATCAATGTGTGCGGCAGCCTTGAAGGAAACATTTTCGTCGGAACCATCCTGATATTTACGTTCTTTACATGTCTGGCACTCGGCCGGAGAGGATTTTTTGCCGGCCTTTTTCTCTGTGGATTCGCCGGGGTTACGGACGATAAC
Source organism: uncultured Bacteroides sp. (assembly GCA_964465725.1). GTDB lineage: Bacteria > Bacillota > Clostridia > Lachnospirales > Lachnospiraceae > UBA3282. Next base: position 1,265 of record CAYXKS010000422.1, read on the forward strand.
AGGTTTATCTTCTGTGCCTGGTTCGGATGGTACTGCGGCACTGTTATCCGCGGTATGCTGCGCGGAGGCGTATGCATCTGTATAGGTGCTGCTGTAGCCGTTTGTGAAATCATAATTCGCACCGATCATAATATAACCTTCTTTCCGATATAATAATAATTAACGACATTAAAAATTTCGTTTTCAGTCTTGCAGAGGCTTCTGCATATGGATGCTGCAAGAGCCGGGAACAGAAATTCGTTATGTTGTTTACTATAAATGTCTGATTTATCTAAATTCTGAATGGGCCAGCTTTAAGAAATTAAGGAAGGGTAATTCCTCCATCGTCCAGTATCATATTGATCATTTCATCATAGGACACTCCATATTGATTCTCGAAAATCGTATTGACCTGATTCATAATTTCTGGTCTTGTATAGAGCATATAGAGACTTGCACTGCACAGGATGCAGTTGGCAGCCAGCCCGATCGCGGCGCAGATAATACCTGCTTTGGCTTTTGTGGCCATCCTGGAGGCGCGGCCCTTTGACAATAGTGCAAGCACGATGCCGATACCGCCGAAGATGAAAGGCGGATAGATCGTCATGGAGACGAAAGTAGCGACAGTGAGAATTCCCATGACCATGGCAGCCGATGCAAGACGGTCGCCCGATGCATTCGCAGGATACTGGCGGGGAGTCTGATTATTATAGGGATTGTTATTGTTATAAGGGTTATTATTGTTATTAGGATTACTATTGTTGTATGGATTGTTGTGAGGATTGTTATTATATGGATTATTATCGTACATATTTGAAGCCTTTCAGGTTGATAACATTTTTTTCAGGTCGGTAACGCTTGATTTTCCAGTTGATTCATTTCTTTGTGGATTTAATTCTTTTGATTACATAGCGTTTTAGTTTTTCCGTAGCCGGCAGCACGATATTGCTTACAGCCGCTTTTGGTTTAGTATAACATAATTCAGGATAAAAAACTACTATAACAACATAGCAAATCAAGAGCCTGAAATAGCTTGAAAAAAACCATGTGAAATGAGAGAATGAATGCAGATAAAGCAACTTCCCGAAGGATAACTGTTACCAAATAAAAGGATGGATCGGGGAAAAGGAGGAAACTATGTCTGTTAATTTTGTATTGGACAGAGCAGCACAGTATTTGTCAGTGATCAAGGACACAATCGAACAGAATTGTATTGACATTGACAATATTCTGTATCAGGAGGGCAGAGAAGCTGCCGGGGAATGGCAGGAGTTTGTAAAAGGCTCCTACTGGGGGAAGAATGATACATGGTATCAGTTTCGCACAGAATTCGTGATTCCGGAAGAGTATGAAGGAAAATGTGTCAAATGTAAGCTTTCCACAGGAAGAGAAGGCGGGTGGAACGCTCTCAATCCGCAGTTTCTTCTGCGCATAAATGGCCGTGTAACCCAGGCGCTGGATACGAATCACCAGACCTTTAGGTTGACTTCTTCTGCCAGGGCAGGAGAGACATACAGACTTGAATTTGAGGCATATGCCGGCCGGGAAATCGGCAATGATGTTACATTTCGGGATGTTCCGGTGCAGTTCAGACTTCATGCATTCTGTCACTCGGAGGATGCGGAGAACGCGTACTATGATCTGTATGCGGCATGGGGAGCGGCCAGGATTTATCCGGAGACGGATTATCGCAGAATCCAGATAG
>CAYXKS010000423.1:0-2945 GCA_964465725.1 uncultured Bacteroides sp.
TTGAAGATCATAGAGGAGGAATACGAATGAGACAATCGATTAAGACATATGTGAAAGTGATGTTGAATCTTCTGACGGCATTGGCGGTGCTGCTTTTATGCATTTTTCTTTTACCAAAATGTATCTTCTTCTTCATGCCGTTTCTGATCGGATGGATCATTTCCATGATTGCATCGCCGGTGGTCCATTTCTTTGAAAAGAGACTGAAAATACGGAGAAAAGGAGCATCGGTCATCGTGATTGTCGCCGTACTGGCGGTGGTGATTCTTCTGGTCTATGCCGTCTGTGCGCAGCTTGTGAAGGAGGGAATCAGTTTTGTCAATGAGCTCCCTGATTTATGGGATGCCATCATGGCGGAGCTTGGCCAGGTAGGCGCTAATCTGGAAGGAATCTACAGGAAACTGCCGGCGGATACCCAGGAGACGCTGGATAATATCGGTTCAGAGATGGGAACCTATTTCGGAGGCTTGATAGAAAATATCGGGACACCGACTTTTGAAGCGGTGGGAAGCGTAGCCAAACAGCTTCCGGATATTTTCCTGGGAGTAGTGATGTGTATTCTTTCCGCATACTTTTTTGTGGCAGATAAAAGCTATGTGTCGGATATCATGAAAAGATATGTACCTGGCGCAGTTCTTTACCGGTTTGATCTGATTCGCAGAAGCTTTCGGAACGCAGTTGGAGGATATTTCAAGGCACAGTTTAAGATAGAGTGCTGGATCTATGTGATGCTGGTAATCGGCCTGTTCATACTGAAGGTCAGGTATGTTCCGCTGGTGGCGCTGGGGATTGCATTTCTGGATTTCCTGCCGGTATTCGGCACCGGAACGGTCATGATCCCATGGGCGGTTATTGAGATTCTCAGCAAGGATTACAGAATGGCCGTGGGCCTGCTGATCATCTGGCTGACAGGGCAGCTTGTCCGGCAGATGATCCAGCCTAAGATTGTGGGAGACTCGATCGGCATGGATCCAATTCCGACATTGTTCCTTCTGTTTATCGGATATAAAGTGGCGGGCGTAATGGGAATGATCCTTGCGGTGCCGATTGGCATCATTATTGTCAATCTTTACGAGGAGGGCGTATTTGACACGACGAAGCAGAGTATCCAGATTCTGGCGGCAGGTTTCAACAGATTCCGCAGGATCCGTCCCGAGGATATCGCGATTGTTGAGGAGTATGAACGGGAAGTGGAGAAAAGCTATCAGAGGAAATTGAAGAATGCGGAGGAAGAGGAACGCGAACTGGAAGAGGCGGCCAGGATCAGGCTGGAAGAACCGCCTATAATTAAGAAGATTATTTCCAGGAAAAAATAAGAGAGGTCGAGTAAGGAAGAGGGGAAAGTTATGCAGGTAACGGTATATAATTGCAGAGCATTTGACGAAAAGGATTTATTTCTGGAATATGCAAAAGAGTTGGGAATAGAACTGGTATTGTGTGCGGATGCACCGGATCAGGACAACGTATCGCTGTGTGAAGGGAGCAGGTGCGTGGATGTGATCACGTCCAGGATAGATGCGGATTTAATGAGGGCATTCCGGGATCAGGGAGTAGAATATATCACAACCAGGACGATCGGCTATGACCACATCGATCTTGCTGCAGCGAAGGAATGCGGGATCAAAGTGGGGAATGCGCCTTACGGGCCGCATGGCGTGGCTGATTACACGGTGATGCTGATTCTTATGTCGATCCGTAAGATGGGAGCGATTCTGGGCCGGACGGCGCTGCAGGATTATACGCTGGCAGGGTTAAACGGCAGGGAATTGAAGGACTTGACCGTAGGAGTCATCGGTACAGGAAGGATCGGCGCTACAGTGATACAGAATCTGTCCGGATTCGGCTGCCGTATTCTGGCCTATGATCTGTATGAAAAGGAAGACGTGAAACAGTATGCCGCATATGTGTCTCTTGAGCAGATCTGGAAGGAAGCCGATGTCATTACGCTGCACACACCGCTGACAGAGGATAATTTTCATCTGATCGACGAGAAGACGATCGCGAAGATGAAAGACGGCGTGGTAATCATCAACACAGCCAGAGGCGCTTTGATTGACTCGGACGCCTTCATCGAGGCGATTGAGAACGGCAAGATTGGTGCTGCAGGACTGGATGTGGTAGAAAATGAATTCGGACTATACTATTATGACCACAAATCGGATATATTAAAGAATAAGGAACTTGCGCTGCTTCGAAGCTTTCCGAATGTGACAGTATCCCACCACATGGCTTTCTACACCAGAAACTATGTGGAAACCGTAGTGAAAGATTCACTGATGAGCTGCAAATGTTATATGGAAGGGAATGAGAACCCCTGGGAGATCAGGCAGTAAATCTTTACCTCATGGGCAGAATGGCAGAGGAAGAAGCAGGAATAACAGTGAAGGTATCTGAACGGCCATAAGGCGTGCAGGAAGCAGCCAGGGAAAACAGAGGAACATATAGTATATAAGGAGAATCCGTGATATTCAGTAAAGTTACATCCAAACGCTTCTTTAAATTTCTTTTTGCCGTTTATATCGTGGTGGTTATTAAGGTTATAATCTTCAAGTATCCGTTTGCACAGCTTCGTGCGATTGCGGATACCTGGCAGAAAGGGGTTATTCTGGAAGGACTCGGGACGGCTAATTTCGTGCCGTTCCATACGATCAAAATGTATATAGATTATGCCTACAAACTGAACAGTGTGGAGAATCTGGCGGGTAATATCTTTGTTTTTGTGCCGTTCGGATTCCTTTTTCCGATGGTGTCCCGGGACGGGGAGAAGTTTTTGGTCATGTTTGCGAACGCCTTTACGTTCGTGCTCGGGATAGAGACGTTTCAGCTCTTCAGTGCGTTTGGGGCATTCGATGTGGACGATATTCTGTTGAACTGTCTGGGAGCGGCGCTGGGATTTGGGATCTATAAGATTATGGACAGAATAAAAAGAAGGAAGCCACAGAGCG
>CAYXKS010000424.1:0-2943 GCA_964465725.1 uncultured Bacteroides sp.
TATAAATTTCACTCCCGAACCAGTTCCTCCCTGCTGTAATTTATATCCAAAATATGATAGTAATGATTCCATTTCATCAAAAGTAAAATCTTTGGGCTTCTTAAGTAATCTGTCTGTCAATTTATCTTTCTTACTCATAGAGCTTCTCCTTCGTATATAATATATCACCCGGAAAGAAAAAATGCAACTATTTATAGTTGCTTGTGAACATAAAAAAGACGAACCATTTCTGATTCGTCTCTTTTGCTTATCTTATGAATAATACTCAAAAAGTTTATTCTGCCTTGAAAGATCTCTCAGCAAGTACTTTACCATCAGGATCAAGATAGCTTACAGAATAAGTACATGTACCAGGCTCGCCACCCACTGATGTGTCAAGAGCTGCTGCAAGTGCTGCGAAAACAGACTCAGATTGATCCAAAGCGCTCTGAAGCTGTCCTGCCGTCTCATCCGTAATCAAAGAAGCATCCTGAATTGTCAGTGACATAAGCAGTTCATTTCCTTTTGCATCCACAGCTACAGTCATACCCTGCTCTTCATATTCAGCAAATGCCTCTTCATACTGAGCTTTAACTGCAGGGTCCTTCAAAAGACTCTCTATAGTCTCACCAGTTGCTGCTGTATCATCTGTGCTCTTCTCTTCTACATCTGCTTCAGCGGCGTCATCTGTCGTTGCTGTGTCGTCCGCCGCTTCAGTGTCAGCTGCATCGTCTGTTGTTGCTTCGCTCTCAGCTGCATCATCTGTTGTTGCCTCGCTCTCGGTCGCATCATCTGTTGACTCAGTCTCTGCCGCCGGTGCTGCGTCATCAGAACCACCACAAGCAGTAACAGATAATGTCAATGCCATAATTGTTGCGCATGCAATAGATTTTAACGTTCTTCTCTTCATAATAACTTCTCCTCCTTTTGCCTGTTTCGGCATAAATCTTTTACACAATCACAGATTTTACTAGAGATATAAAAGAATGTCAATATCCAAATATTAACTTTAATGCGCTCTTAACGTCTGCTTAACATCTTTGTATATTTTCTATAAAATAATCCCTTTTTACCCATCTATGCCGAATCCAAATATACCTCTGGGCTAGCTGCCCGCATCTCTGTGAAAAAGTTTCTGTATTAGACTATAATCTGCATAAAAAAATACCTCCAAGCAGTTTTGGCTATTTACCTTGTCTGCTCAAGAGGTATTCATATCACTGTGTCAGGCTTCTTATGATATTTATTCTTTTCTATTCTTTTGGTCAGTTAGCCTCAGACTTCTCAATCTGCGCAACAGCTGACTTCTGCATCGGAATGCGGCAGTTCTTATTGCTGCCAAACTCTACGATGATCGTATCGTCTGTGATATCGATTACAATTCCATAAAAACCGCTGGTCGTAAGAACACAGTCACCAACACTCATATCCGCCAGCATCGCCGCCACACGTTTCTGTTCCTTCTTCTGCGGACGGATCATGATAAAATACATAAAGGCCACGATGATCACAATATAAACAATCATTACAATACCGCCGCCCGCTGCAGCCGCCGGTTCCGCTGTCAATAAAAATCCCATATAATTTCCTCCACAATCGTAAATATTTGCTGAAACAATCTACTGCATACTATACACTTAAACACTACGAAAAACAAGTCTTTTCCATCTTTTTAAAATTTCTTTTTGTCTCTATTGACGATTTGACATGCCATCCAGCTTCTTTTTTTTATAGGCTGCAAAGCGCCCCTCATCCAGCGCCTGCCTGATTTCTTCCATCATCGTATTATAAAAATAAAGGTTATGAAGCACGCACAACCGCATACCCAGCATCTCTTTTGCCTTGAGCAGATGCCTTATATATGCCCGTGAATACCGCCTGCAAGCCGGACATTGGCAGCCTTCCTCAATCGGCCCATCATCCAGTTCGTATTTCGCATTAAAAAGGTTGATCTTTCCGTGATTCGTATAAAGATGTCCATGCCTGCCGTTTCTGGTCGGGTATACACAATCAAAGAAATCCACGCCTCGCTCCACGGCCTCAAGTATATTCGCTGGTGTTCCTACACCCATCAGATACGTAGGCTTGTCCTGCGGCAGATAAGGGACCGTCTCCTCGATCACATGATACATCTGTTCATGGCTCTCTCCCACTGCCAAACCGCCCAGCGCGTATCCGTCACAATTTAACTCTGATATTCTCCTGGCATGATCGATCCTGATATCGTCAAAGATCGCTCCCTGATTGATGCCAAAAAGGAGCTGCTTTTTGTTAATCGTATCCTCCAGGCCATTCAGCCTGTCCATCTCCTTCTTACAGCGATCCAGCCACCTGAACGTGCGCGCCACAGACGCCTCCACATAGGACCTTTCTGCCACACTAGAAGGACACTCGTCAAAGGCCATGGCAATCGTCGATGCAAGATTCGACTGAATCTGCATACTCTCCTCCGGCCCCATAAAAATCTTGCGTCCATCAATATGAGAGTTGAAATATACACCCTCCTCCTTGATCTTGCGCAGCCCCGCAAGTGAAAAAACCTGAAATCCTCCCGAATCTGTCAAAATCGGTCTGTTCCAGGACATAAATTTATGTAATCCGCCAAGTTTTTTGATAACCTGATCTCCTGGACGCACATGCAGATGATAGGTATTCGACAATTCCACCTGTGTCTTGATTCCTTCCAGGTCCTCCGTGGATACCGCGCCCTTGATCGCAGCCACCGTACCAACGTTCATAAACACCGGTGTCTGGATCGTTCCATGTACCGTCTCAAGCTGCGCCCGCTTGGCCCTGCCCTCCGTCTTCAATATTCTATACATATTATATCTCTTGTGTCTCTTCTCCAGTCCGTCAAAGACACAAACCTCCTGTTTTAGTACAATTCAGTACAATAATAAACCACCCCGCAGCAAGCTACGAGGTATCCATCCCTGACTTCCTCCTCCAGGTCACCGCAAACAG
>CAYXKS010000425.1:0-2918 GCA_964465725.1 uncultured Bacteroides sp.
AATCCCAGCACTCTGAACATATACTTTATAACCTAAACACTTCCATCTCTTTCTGCAATCCATCCGCTATCTGCTTCAATTCTCCGGCGCTCTGGGAAATAAGGGACATATGCTCTCCCACTTCCGTTACGGAAGCGGACGTCTCCTCAGTTCCCGCCGCATTCTCCTGTGCAAGCGACGTCAGATTCTGTACGATATCCACCACGTTGACCCGGGTATTGTCGATCTTTTCCATCTTATCTGCAATAGCCCTGATTCCTTCTATCGTCTTGTCGATTCCGGCATGCATCTCCGCGAACCGTTCTTTTGTCATTCCCACATTCTCATTCTGGTCTTCCATGACTTGTTTGACTTCGTCCATGGTCTGAACCGCTTTCTCGGAATCAGCTATCAACAGCTCAATAATCTGGCCGATCTGTTTCGCCGACTCATTGGATTCTTCGGCAAGCTTCTGAATCTGCTCCGCCACAACGGCAAAGCCACGACCCTGTTCTCCCGCCCTGGCAGCCTCGATTGCCGCGTTCAAAGACAAAAGATTCGTCTGCTCGGCGATAGTCGTAATAAGTGTCGTAGCCGCCTTGATCTTCACCGCAGAATCATTGGTCGTGTTGGTCTGCTCATAAATCAGTTCTATTGCCTGCTGGGCTTTTCGGTTCACTTCATCCATCTTATCCAACGTCTTAGCCGCAACCTCACTGGAAGAATACATACTCTCTGCAGTTTTGTTGAGTCCCTCCATCTCCATATTGCTCTCTTCAATCATGCTGCCCATCAGGACGATATCCTCTGTGGCCTTCTGAGTCTCATCCGCCTGCGACATGGCTCCGTCCGCCATCTCCTGCACCGCCTGATCCACCTGTCCGATTGTATTATGAATCATCTCTGTATCGTTGTTCAGTCTATTGGAATTCTGCATGATTGTATCACTGTGTTCCTCGATCTTACCGATCACACCACAAAGATGATCCCGAAGAATATCGATCGCACGGCTTATCGCACCAATCTCATCCTTCCTCTCACTCATCTTCTTCTGATCCGGATCCTCTCTGAAATCCAGACCCGCAAATCTCATTGTCATCTCTGCAATACGTCTCAGAGGCAGCACAATGATATTACAGCAGAAGAATGTTCCGACCATACAGATAAGCATCGTAATGCAGCCCCAGAAAATACAGGTCCAGAAGATTTCACTTGATGATTTCATCTCTCCCCCGGAAGATTTCATGGCCGCATCCTCATCCGCAGTAATGACAAATATGTAAGCGCCGTCGTCCGTCACGCTGTAAGCGGCATACTTCTTCTCTCCCTTATATTCGTACTTAACCGAAACTGTTCCCTGCGGAATATTGCCTGCCTGAATCTGTGCGACAGCGCCGCTCACAGCCTCATTCTCCACCGGATTCCCGATCTTATCAGCCGTTGGATGATAACACATCGTCCCGTTCCTGTCCACGATATAGGCATAAGAACCATCCAGATCCATAATATTCACACCGCCAACCATCTCTTCCCAGAATGCCGTATCCGGCTCCTTCCCATCTCTGGCAAGGTCCGATACCCGGATGTTCATTGTTTTCCCGTAAGATTCCGCCATATCATTCATATAACAAACTACCATGTCCTTAAACTGCTTGCTTGACATCGAATTAAAAATGGCAATCAAGGTTATCCCCACGATTACGATGGCGCCCATCGCCATGAATATGATTCTGGCACGTATCGACGCCAGCGCCGATATTCCCATCTCCGCCTTAATATCTGCTCTCTCCCTGTTTCCGCTCTGTTTAATTCCACTCATAACTCCCTACTCCTATCCTGTCTTCAAATAGTTAACGACATTGGAAATTTCGTTTTCAGCCTTGCAGAACCTTCTGTATATGTCCTGCAAGAGTTGGAAACAGAAATTATTATGTCGTTTACTATAAAACAAATAATTCATGTAACCTGCTTATGTAAAAAACACGTGAGCGTCAAAGAAATTGCTATCTGACATCCCAATTTATTATATACAAAAACAGCCTTTTCTTCAATCCCATTTTACATATTTCATTCACCTGAGGCAACAAAAAACGAGTCTCACTGCCACACTGATGGCGATGCGCACAAAACACCTTCTGAGGCAGGTTTTTCTATAAGGTAAAAACGGCAGATATCATGAACCATCACAATATCTGCCATTCATCAATTCATTTCCGTCAAATTCATCTCCAGTCAAAACCAATGTCACGCTTTAACAGAGATGATCCGTTAACATATCATTCAAACCTGACAATTTCATTGTCCTGTGTATATAATATCTCCCAGTCAAAGGTCTGGAAATCTACGGTCAAAGACGCCCACGCGTCTTCATTTTGCCATTTAAGCCCCAGCGTATGTCCATCCGTATCCAAAAGAATAAACTGACCATCAAAGGCCGAATGGCTGTTGCGCAGTCTCATCAGTCGATTCATTTTCTGCACCACTAAGCGCCCGAAAGCCTCGTCTATTTCTTCCAGCGAATAGTTATGCCGGTTTACATCCCTGGGCTGCCCCGTCTCATGATAATAGTCGAAATCATTCTGCCCGGCAAACAAACCCACATAATACACTTGCGGAATTCCAGGAGTAAAAAACTGTACCGCTCTTGCCATCAAATATTTGTTATCATCAGCGCCCAAAGCATCATAATAAGTGCAGTTAATCTGGTAAGTGTCAAACTTCGAGAAATTCACTTTCATATTGCGTGCCGTATATAGCTGATAGATCTCAGGATTCTGTTCAAAAACCCGCTGCTTGGTTTCCAGCACCTCTTCATCCGGAAGAAGATAGCGCACGTCCACCACGCCAATTCCATCGTGGGTATCCAGTGTGGTAAATTGCTTTCTGGGGCAGATCTTCATCCAGTTTTTCAGATAAAGAGTTCTCCCGAAATACACGGC
>CAYXKS010000426.1:0-2890 GCA_964465725.1 uncultured Bacteroides sp.
GCTCTGCAGTGGCACAAATAATGATGAAAGATCCTAAGATCAATTATAATTTATTAATCGAATTTGTCTATTAATTTACACCAAGAAATCGGATTGATTAATCGAATATGTCAAATATAATAGATTTCAGTGAGGCGGGGAGGGTATGAATTCATGAAAAAGAATACTGAATTAAGCGCATATATAGGTTTGGTAATAACTTTTATATTATGGGGAAGTCTTTACGTAGTGAGCAATATTCTGCTGACACAGCTTCCGACTTTTACCGTCGCATTTATACGCTTTATTATTGCATATCTGTTTCTTACTGTTCTGTCACATTTCCATAATTCAGATAAAAAGTTCGCTATCCAGACATCGCATGTGCATAATGCCAAGACGGATTCCCGTTTGACGAAGCCGGACAGGGAAGGCTGGAAATATATCTTCATACTCGGCTTTCTTGGATATGCGCTTTTCGTGGGTTTGCAGCTTTTGGGAACCAAATTTGCCGGTTCGTCTACGGCTTCGCTTATTAATGCATTGAATCCGGTTTCCATTTCGCTTATGGCAGTTCTTGTGCTTAAGGAGAAGCTTACAAAATCAAAAATCGCAGGCATGATTTTATCAGTCAGCGGCGTCTATATGATTGTCGGCACAGGGGCGCATATTAATATTACCGGAATCGTGCTTTCCCTGCTTTCCGTAATCGGCTGGTCCTTTGTATCCGTCATCACCCGCAGGGGACTCTCCAAATATCAGCCGCTCATGGTCACCCGGTATGCTATCGGAGTTGCTGCCATATGCAATTTAGTACTGTGTATCATAGAAAATATCTATCGCCAGGAGCCGGTACATTTTTCTGCCGGAAGCATTGCAGGATTATTATATATGGGGACCTGCTGCACTGCCGTAGCCTATATCCTCTGGAATAAAGGTTTGGCTGCCCTTCCGGCAAGCAACTGCTCTGCTTTTTATCCGTTGCAGCCGCTTACTTCCACGGTGCTGGGTTGTCTTATACTCCATGAGGAAATTACACTGTGGTTTGTAATCGGCGCTCTGTGCATTGTGTGCGGTATATTGATCTGCCTGTTATGGCCTGTAAAATCAAATGTATTAATTTAGCAATAGTTTGACATTACCTAAACTGCTTTCACATTGACAAAAATAAAAAATAGTAGGAGTTAAATAATAATCTACAGGGCAACAACGATTTGTCCTGTAGATTTTTTATATAGAATGGAAGAAACCTGAAAAAGCTTGCCGGAGTGATGGATGGAAACAGTTCACAGACGTTCGCCGCATCCAGATAGCATTTCACAACAAATGGGTTGCTTGAATGATTCAGACAGATTATAATGACTGTTATTTCTATCATGATAAACAGAAGAATCCTGTAGGATGCTTTTTAAATGATGAATTTCATGCCGCAGAAATACGATTTTTAGAATACAAGGGGAATTAGCGATGACAAATGTTTTCATGGTATCAGGGCTTACCAAGACTTATCAGGATTTTGTTTTGGATCATGTTTCGTTCACCGTTCCAGGCGGCTCCATTGTCGGGCTGATTGGGGAAAACGGTGCTGGAAAAAGTACGACCATCAATGCCGCTTTAGGACTGATTCAAAAGGAGGACGGCGTTGTTTCCATTTTAGGCAAGGAGGAAATGGATGGGGATGTCAAAGAACAGATCGGTGTCGTGTTCGATGGCAGCAATTATCCGGAGATCCTTTCTCCCCGGAAACTAAACCGGGTCATGAAAAATATTTACAGGACGTGGGACGAACAGGTTTATTTGCGCCTGCTGAAACAGTTTTCCCTGCCGCCCGATAAGCAGATAAAGCAGTTTTCAAAAGGAATGAAGATGAAGCTGGCTATCGCTGCTGCATTTTCCCACCATTCCAGGCTGCTAATCCTGGACGAAGCCACCAGCGGCTTAGATCCGGTTGTCCGGGATGACATTCTGGATATGCTGCTGGATTTCGTGCAGGACGAGGAGCATTCCATACTGGTATCCTCCCACATTACCAGTGACCTGGAGAAGATTGCCAATTATATCGTATTTATCCATGAAGGAAAAGTGGTTTTTGAGAAGCCCAAGGATGAGCTGACCGAGCGGTATGGCATCATCAAGTGCGGTGCGGCGCAGTTTGATGCGCTGGATAAATCCGATATCATTTCGTACCGCAAAATGGACTATGAATGGCAGATACTGGTTTCAGACCGGGAGAGAATGCAGAAAAAGTATCCGAAGGCTCTGGTCGTCCCGGCAACGATTGATGAGATTATGCTGCTTTATGTAAAGGGGGAAAAGTGATGAAAGGTGTTTTGGTGAAAGACCTCTATATTGCCAGGAGCAATATCCTCGTAACTATCGTCAGCCTGGTTGTTTTGGGCTTTGGGTTATCTTTTTTGTTGGAAACCAGCGCACTTCTGGTTTTAGCCCCGGTTGCCGCCACAACAGCAGTCTTTATCAGCATTACCAGTGACGCGGCATCCAAATGGAATAAGAATGTCATTACCATGCCGGTATCAAGGAACCAGATCATCGGCGAGAAATTTTTGTTCTATATCCTGCTTGCTGTATTGGGATTGCTTACTGCGCTGATTCCCTGTGCTGTCCTTGCGTGTTTCGGTATGGATATAACGCTGCATTCTTTATGCCTGTACGGCTCTATCGGGATAAGTGCCACCCTGCTGGCGGGCGGCATCAGTCTGCCGTGCGCATACCTGTTTGATCCGGAAAAATCGCAGATTGTCTTTATGATGTCTTTTATGGCATCAACAGGGATTATAACCGGGCTTGTGCTTCTTATAAATTTAGTTTTACCTGTAAAGGAAAATATCCTGCTGACATTTTGCATTGTGCTTATCATTTCTGTTATCTGGTTTTTTATCTCATACCGGAT